>JANQLR010000246.1 GCA_028280525.1 Longimicrobiales bacterium | reverse complement strand
GCCGTCCGACGGCACACCGAGGCCGTGCGGGCCCGCCTCGAGCTCCGCCCCTCCGACGTCTGGGCCGCCACCCTCTCACCGGCCCACGTCGGCGGCCTGATGCTGGTCGTGCGCGCCGCCCTCCTCGGATGCGGCGTCGCCTGCCTCGGGCGCTTCGATGCCGAACGCTGGACTACGCAGGTCGCCGACTTCGGAGTCACCCACGCCTCCCTCGTCCCGACGATGCTCCGCCGCCTGGTGGAGGTGCACCGGGGCAGCGCGATGGCGAAGGACCCGAAGCCGGACGGCTCTCCGCTGCGCGCACTCCTCATCGGGGGCGCGCACGCCCCTCCGGAGCTCCTTCGCCGGGCCGCGGCGCTCGGCCTTCCGGCGGCCGCGACGTGGGGGATGAGCGAGGCGTCGAGTCAGGTGGCGACGGCGACCCCGCCCGAGACCGCGGCGCACGCGGATGCGGTGGGGCGCCCGCTCGACGGGATCGCGGTCCGCGCGACCCCCGAGGGCGAGCTGGAGATCCACGGCCCCACCCTCGCCGCCGCGCGGCTGCGCCTCGAGCCGGAGGGAGTGGTCCGTGAGCCGCTCACGGTCGACGGGTGGTACCCGACCGGCGACCTCGGCTCGATCGATGCGGAGGGGCGGATCCGGGTCACCGGGCGCCGGGGAACGGGGATCATCTCGGGCGGGGTGAACGTCGACCCGCTGGAGGTGGAGGCCGTGCTCCGAACGATCGACGGGGTGGGCGACGCGCTCGTCCTCGGCCTCCCCGACCCCGAGTGGGGGGAGCGGGTCGTCGCCCTCGTGACCGGCGAGGTCGAGGCGGAGGCGGTCGCGAGGGAGGCGGCAGTGCGCCTCGCGCCCGCCAAGCGCCCCCGTCGGATCGTGAGGGTCCCCGAGCTCCCGACCACCTCGATCGGGAAGCCCGACCGGCGGGCGGCCCGGGAGCTCTTCGGCCGCCCGGCCGACCGGTAGCGCGACGCGACCTCCGTCGACGCCTCGACCTACCGGTCCCGGTTCCCGCCCCCTCCGAAGCCGAAGCTCACGCCCACCCGCAGCAGCATCAGGTTCGCCTCGGTCCGGTTGGGGAAGAGGGTGATGCTCCCGTCCGGGTGATCGAGGATGTCGCCGCGCCGCAGGTACTCGGCCACTCCGTTCCGGTGGTACTCCACCCCGAAGTCGACCATGACCGGCCCCGCACCCGTCCCACCGACGCGGACCCGCAGTCCGCCCCCCAGCCGACCTGCGAGGACGAAGTCGTCGTAGTTCCGGGTCCGGAAGAAGCCGTCGTCATCGAAGTCGTCGAACTCGTCGAGCTCGGAGGTCGTCCCGAACCAGCTGAAGCCGACCGTCCCGAACAGGTAGGGGCTGACGTTGCCCGGGATCTGCACCTCCGGCCCGACCCCGGCGTAGGCGATCTGGTTGGTGGTGACCAGGTCGGCACCGATGCGGCACCCGATCGGGGGCGGGAAGCAGATCGCCTGCCGCTCCCGTCCGTAGATCAGGAAGCCTCCGTCGACGCGCAGGAGGGCGATTCCGAGCGGGTCCAGGGCGAAACGCCCCGCGGCCTGCACGCCGAAGCCGTCGTCGACGAGTTCACCGAACTCCCCGACCGGGTCGGCCCCGCCCAGGTTGACGTCGAGCCAGATCCGCGGCCCGCTCTCCCGGACCCGCTCCAGCAGCTGTGCGTCTACCGGGGCGATGCCCGCGCCGAGCGCCAGTGCGATCCCCGCTCCGATCCCCGCTGCGGCCCAACGCCGCACTCCCGTCGTCTTCATCGTCGTTCGTCCGAGCCAGTGGTGAGGGGCCCCTCCGTTCCCGATACGGGCCCCGGGGGTCGGCTCTTCGCCGCGCCGCCCGCCCCCTGGAGGAGCAAGGGAGGTGCCACGGGCGGAATCCCTCGGAACGACGGTGCAGACGGCGATTCGTCCCCACCGATCGGCCGGGGCTCCGTGTCCGGGGCGACCCCGAGTTGTCCCCTCCGGAGGACAGCCCCTACGACGTCCCGCCTGCCCGGTCGTCCAGGAGCCGTCGTACGGCCTCCCGCACCGCCTTGACCGCGGATTCGTGCCCGATGCGGTTCGACTCACGCTCGGTCCGGATCTCCACGACCCGGGTCCCACCCTGCGCCACCTCCTCCTCGAGGACGGCGGCCAGGTCGGTGGCCGCGCCGATCGTCCGGTGCGGAACGCGCCACGCCTCCGCCACCTTCCCCAGCTCCACCCCGTGTGGGGTCGCGAAGTAGCGGGTGAACTCCGGCTCGAACTCGCGGACCGGGAGCATGTGGAAGATCCCGCCGCCGTCGTTGTTCACCACCACGAAGAGGACCTCCGCGTCCGTCTCGCGCGCAGCGAGCAGACCGTTCGCGTCGTGCAGGAAGGCGAGGTCTCCGACCAGCGCCACCGTCCGCCTCCCCGACCCGGCGGCGACGCCGAGCGCGGTCGAGGTGATCCCGTCGATCCCGGAGGCACCGCGGTTCCCGTAGACCTCGATCGCCGCATCGCGCACGGGAGAGAAGCCGTCGACGTCGCGGATCGGCATCGAGGAGGAGAGGAAGAGGGCGGCGCCCTCGGGGATCGCCTCGGTGACCGCGCGGGCGAGATGACCCTCGTGCCGTGGACCGGGCGCGTCGTCGATCGCCTCTGCCGCCGCGGCATCGACCTCCCTCCAGAGCGCGCGCCAGGCGCCGGGAGCCGGCGACACGCGCTCCGCGCACGCCTCCAGCACCCCGGTCGGGTCGGCGGGGAGGACGCGCGTCGCGGCGGCGAGGTGATCCTTCCAGCGCACGCCCCCGTCGACGACGACCTGCGGAACGTCCATCGACTCGAGCCACGCCAGGAGAGCGGCCGAGGTCGGCGCCTGACCGAGCCGGAGCACGAGGTCCGGTTCGAGGGCGAGTCGAGCCTCGGGGTCGCGGACGAAGAGATCGTGGTGAGCCGTCCGCACCGTCCCGTACCCGGGGTGGAACCGCGTGCCGGAGAGCGGATCCCCCAGCACCGGCATCCCCGCAGCCGCCGCGAATCGCAGCGCCACCGGGGCGAGCCGGGCGGCCTGGGGGTGCGCACCGACGACCAGGAGCGGCCTCTCCGCGGCGTCGACGACCTCCGCGAGTCGGGCCACCTCCCCTTCGGAGACCGTCGGGATCCGTCGGGCGACGTCGGTCCAGGGAACCGCGGGGGCGACGACCTCGTCCGCACCCCGTCCCCGTACCACCTCGCGGTCGACGACCTCCGCAGGGGGCTCCCCTCCCACATCCGTCGGCTCGAGCGGCTTCTCGAAGGGGACGTTCAGGTGGACCGGACCGCCGGGCAGGCCGGCCGCCGCCGCCGCCGCCCGCGCACCCACCGACCGGAGGTAGCGCAGGACGGGCGGGTCGAAGCTCGGGAGCGGGAGATCCCACGACTCCCGCGCGTACCCGTCGAAGATCCCGGCCTGGCGGATCGCCTGATTCGCGTCGGCGTCGCGGAGCCTCCGCGGGCGGTCGGCGGTGACGAGGAGGAGCGGGGTCTCACTCTGCGCCGCCTCCACCGCCGCCGGGAGGAGGTTGGCGACGGCCGTCCCCGAAGTGGTGATCACCGCGGCGGGGCGACCGGTCGACTTCCCGAGCCCGAGGGCGAAGAAGGCGGCGGATCGCTCGTCGAGGAAGACGCGGGGGCGGAGACCGACCCGCACCGCCGCGAAGACGAGCGGCGTCGATCGCGATCCCGGGGCGACGCAGACCTCGTCGACCCCCGCGCGCGCGAGCTCCTCCATCAGGAGCCGCCCCCAGAGCTG
>JANQLR010000224.1 GCA_028280525.1 Longimicrobiales bacterium | reverse complement strand
CGCCGTCGGCGTCTTCGCGTCCGCCGAGCAGGCGTCGGCCGACTGCACCGACAGCTACGGGCGGCGCCGCGCCTGTTCGGCGACCGAGCACTTCGATCTCTGCCTGATAAGCGCCATCGACGCCGCCGACCAGCGTGCCTCGCGTCGATACGAGCCGCGTGTGCTCCGCTTCCTCTCCTTCAACATGGACGTCGCGACCTGCACCGCGTCCTACCTCCTCCCCTTCATCTAGGATGAAGTGGGTGCCGGGGGCGTCGATCGTGATTCTGTCGCTCCTCGCGATGGCGTGGAGCGCGAACCGACCCCGTTCGGTCGGGCCGATTCCGACAGCCCCCGGCACCCATCCTCCCGAGACGCCACGCCCCCCGGCGGACGCGCTGCCCCTCCCCGGCATCCGATCCATCGTGGACGCCGCTGCCTTTGGTGACCGCTGGCTCCTCCTCGACCCGATCGCCGGCCGAATCCATGTCGTCGGGCCCCGGCGGGGAAGGATCGAGAGCCTCGGCCGATCGAGCGCGGGAGCGCTGCGCCGTGCCGCGCTGCTGGCGGTCCGGGGCGACACGATCGTCGTCGGGGCGCGGTTCGGCGGCGCCATCCACCGATTGGACGGACGGGGGCGTATGCTCGGCCGTCACCGGCTCACCGTCGGCGAGTGCAGGACGCCCAGGATCGTGGACGGCGTCTCCAGGCCGGAGGGTATGGTGTTCCTCGTCGTCTGCCCCGGGCGGGGCCTGGACGTGGAAGCGTACGCCGTGCTCGAACGCAGCCCCGGAAACGCATCGGTCCTCGCGTCGACCGGGGCCCGGCCCGATCCGGCCTCACCGGTCGACCCGCTCTTCACCCCGGTCCTGGCGGTCCATCCGCGCGGGATCGTATTCGGCTCGGCCGGTGCCGGCTGTCTGAACGTGATCGCGCCGGACGGGGCACGGGTCGACCGCCTCTGCAGACCTCCGATCGAGTCGGCTCCGCTCCCGCCCGACGTCCGTACCGAGCTGGATCGGGCCGCTCCGCTCGCGCGCGCCCTAGGCAGCCGCCTCTCCCGACCCGACTCGCTTCCCTCCTTCGACGATCTGGCGTTGGGACTCGGGTCGACCGGCTGGGTCTGGCGAACCCCGGAGAGGGCGGACGGCAGCCGGCGGGTCGTCGCCGCCGGGAACGATCGACTCCGCTCGCTCGGTCACGCCCCGATCGCCTTCCTGTCGCCGGGGAGCGCCCTGCTGGCGTGGCCGTTTCGGGGCCGGATCTTCCTCACGACGCGCGACGTCCCAACCCTGCCGGCCGACATCCCACCCTCTTACACAGACCGGGCCTTTTCTTTGAAGCCCCAGCGCCTAGACTCCCGGCATGCGCATCCTGATCGTGGGCAACGGAGGCCGTGAGCACGCCCTCCTGTGGAAGCTGAAGCGCGACGCTCCCGGTGCCGACGTCTGGGCCACCCGGCCGAACGGCGGGATGGCGGAGCTGTGTGAGGGGGTCGAGCTGGACCCGAGGGACACGGAAGCGCTCACCGGGTGGGCCGCAGCCCACCGGATCGATCTCACGGTAGTCGGTCCCGAGGCACCGCTCGCCGCCGGCCTCGTCGACCGGTTCGAGGCGAAGGGGCTGCCCGTGTTCGGGCCCACGGCCCGTGCCGCACGCATCGAGGCGAGCAAGGCGTACGCGAAGGAGCTGATGCGCAACGCCAACGTGCCGACCGCCGACCATCGGACCTTCTCGAACCGGGAGGGTGCGATCGGGTGGGTCCGGGAACGCGGAGCACCGAT
>JANQLR010000200.1 GCA_028280525.1 Longimicrobiales bacterium | reverse complement strand
ACGGACCGGACCGGGGCCACGCCACGCTGGAACGGATCCGCTCCGACGCCGTCGACGGGCTCCTGAATGACGCATCGTGGACGCACCGCGACCGGGAGCTCGCGGCCGACGTGCTCGTCCGGACGCTCATCGCCGCCGTCCTCTCCTTCGCCGCCGCGGGGACCGGCTCGAACGGCCGGCCGCTGAGGGAGATCGTCGCGCCGGAGCTGATCCGGATGGTGGGGTGCTACCGCGGTTCCGGGGCAGTACAGGGCTACCGTGCGGCCGAGACGATGGAGGGGCCTGCGTTGTCGGACCCGCCGGCGGACTCAACGCAGCTGACCGAGTTCGAACCCGAGGTGGAGGTCGCGGCGACCTCCGGAAACGGAGCTGCGGCTGCCGAGAGGCCGACTCCGGAGCCCGAAGCGGCGCCCGACGTCGCCCCCCCGGCGACCCCGCAGTTCGACATCTTCGGCTGAGCGAGGGACGACGCCGAAGAGTCCCTACTCCCGGCGCAGCGACTCCACCGGGTCGATCGAGGCGGCGCGCCGCGCCGGGATCCACGAGGCGAGCACCGCGATCGCGAGGAGGAGGAGCGGCACCGCCACCAGGGTGATCGGGTCGAAGCGCGAGATCCCGAAGAGGAAGTCCTCCAGGAGCGCCCCCGCGCCGACCCCGAGCGCCAGTCCGATCGCCACGCCGATCACGACGAGCCGAGTCCCCGCCGCCATCATGGTGCGGACGATCCGGGCCGGATCGGCCCCGAGAGAAAGACGAATCCCCACCTCCTTCTCCCGCCGCTTCACCCCGAATGCGACGAGGCCGTAGAGGCCGATCGAGGCCATCACGACGGCGAGGGCGCCGAAGAGGGCGAGGAGGGCGGCGCCCACCCGGGGAATGAAGAGCGTCGTGCCCGTCATGGTCTCCACGGTGGTCGCGGTGTGGACGTACATGTCCGGATCAATCGTCTTGATCTCGCGCCGCAGCCGTTCGGCCAGCGCCTTCGTCGCCCCGTCACCGCTCCCGCTCCCCGGCCGGGGCCTCGCGACGAGGAGGGCGGACTGCACCCCGACCTGCCGCTGGGCCTGGTACATGTAGGTGGTGGGTGACTCGTCCAGCGTCGTGACCTTCACGTCGGGCGCGATCCCCACGACCGTCGCGACGCTGTCCGGGAAGTTCTGGAGCAGCACGCTCCGGCCGACGGCACCCTCGGGATCGTCCGGCCAGAGCTCCCGGGCGAGCGCCCGGTTCACGACCACGACCGGGGGTGCGCCCGCCACGTCCTCCTCCCCGATCGGACGGCCGGAAACGATGTCGATCCCGAGCGTCTCGAAGTACCCGTCGGTGACGTAGGCGATCTGTGGGAAGGCGTACTCGCGGGTGTCCGTGAAGGGCTGATCGCTGCGGCGGATCCCGGACCTCCAGATCCAGGTCTGCATCGGCACGCGGTTCCCCATCGTGGCCGACTCGATCTCGGGCATCTCCCTCACCATGCGCAGCGCGTCGTCCATGATCCGGCGGCTCTCGGCCAGGTCGTAGCCGCTGTTGCCCGGGTCGACGGTGACGACGGCGCGGTCCTCCCGGTCGAAGCCGGGGTCCACCCGGGTCATGGAGAGGAGCGAGCGCAGGAAGAAGCCGGCGCCGATCAGGAGTGCGAGGGAGAGGGAGACCTGGGCCACCACGAGGGCGCCGCGCAGCGACACCTTGCCGCGGCCTCCACCCGCTCCGGTCGACTCGTCCCGAAGGACGGGCGCGACGTCCTCGCGTCCGGCCGTCACCGCCGGGAAGAGGCCGAAGAGGATACCTGCGACGACCGTCGCGCCGAGGGTGGTCCCAAGTACGAAGAGATCGATGCTCGTGTCGAGACGGAGAGAGACGGGGACGGGAAGGTCCACGGCGAGGGACGCATTCAGCGCCAGCTGCCCCAGCGTGATCCCGACGACCCCGCCGAGCCCGGCGAGGAGGAGCGACTCCACGAGGAGCTGGCCGACCACACGCCCCCGGCTCGCACCCACCGCCCTCCGCACCGCGAACTCCCGGCGACGATCCGCGGCGCGGGTCAGCAGGAAGGAGGCGAGGTTGGTACAGGCGATCACGAGGACGAGCCCCACCACCAGGAAGAGGAGTCCGGCGATCTGTCGCGCGATGGGGTCGATCGCCGGGATGACGTACACCTCGCTCTGCGGCACGAGGGTGAAGGCGATCGGCGTGCGGTCCTCCGGACGGCCCACGTTCAGATCCTGCGCGAGGCGCGCGAGCCCGGCGCGGGCCTGATCGGCGGAGACCCCGGGTTGCAGACGAACGACGCCCATCAGGTTGTCGGTTCCGGGACTCGCGACCGCGGCGAAGTCCGGGAGGTAGATGTCGACCTCGACGCCGGCCATCTGCCCGGTGAACCCCTCCGGGAGCACACCGAGCACCGTGTGCGGCGTCGCCTCGATCCGAAGCGTCGACCCGATCACCTCCGGATCGCCCGCCAGAACCCGCGTCCAGAAGTCGTGGGAGAGCACGACGACGGCCGCCCCCGTCTCTACGTCCGTCTCGGCCCCCGGCTCGAAGGTGCGCCCGAGTCGCGGGGCCACGCCGATCGCTCCGAAGTAGTCTCCCGAAACCCGGAGCGAACTGACCAGGGCGTCGCCCGTGGGTTCGGTGCGTGCCATGCGCAGCCGGGTCGCCGAGGTATGCGAGAAGACGTCCGTCAGGTCGTCCCGCATCCCCCGGTACCAGCTCCAGCTGATCGACCAGTACGGCGTCGTCCCGTTCCAGTAGATCTGTGCAACGCGGTCCGGCTCCGAGATCCCCGTGTCCTGCCGGAAGACCGCGTTGACCATGGTGAAGAGCGCCGAGTTCGCCCCAATCCCCAGTCCGAGGGAGAGGATCGCCACCAGGGTGAAGCCGGGGCTCTTCAGGAGTCGTCGCACGGCGTAGCGCACGTCCTGCATCAGCATGTCCATCACACCGCTCCTCGTGACTCGCTCCGCCGTGGGCTGGCCTTCATCCCGCGCCCACTCCCCATTCGTCGTCCCCGTCACCCGCGCGAGCGCGCTCGCATCGAGGCTCACCACCTGCACCGCGTACCAGATCCGCGCACGGAGTCCCGCGAACGGCGTCGACCGCTCGGCCCTCTCCGTGAACTCCTCCTGCAGATCCCCGGCCACGGCTCCCCGGAAGTCCGGGGGCAGCCGCCGCAGGAGCCACCACTCCAGGAGGCGCGGTGGACGCCTCACCTCCCGCCTTTCCCCGCGCGTCGGACGGCCTCCGCCGCATCGTCGAGCCCCTCCCACATCCGCTCCCGTCGGCCTCGCATCGCCTCGAGTGCGGTGACCGCAGCCGGGGTCAGCGCGAAGATCCGCTTCGCGCGTCCTCCCCGGACCGCGGTCGGGGCACCCATCTCGGAACGGACCAGTCCCTTCTCCTCGAGCCGGACGAGCGTCACGTAGATCGTCGAGACCGAAACGCTTCGTCCCGCCCGCTCCCGCAGCTCCTTTCGAAGCGCGGCACCGTAGGCGTCGGCGCCGAGGCGGAGAACGGCGAGGAGGACGAGCTCCTCCAGCTCGCCCAGGTGAGGCGCGGCGTCGGACGAGCCGGCGTCGGAGGTGCGATCTGTGGGCATGAGCGGGACGGAAGGAGATTTGATTTACAATGTCACAATAAAATACGGGGCCGGGATGGAAAGGGGTTCACCGCAGGGAACGGGCCCCCGTGGGGTGGAACGAGGTCGCCCCACCCCGCGGCTGGTCGCGAGATGGGGCGTCGGGGCCGAGGCCCCGGGGAGACCGGGTGGGCGCGGTGGTGGGACGGGCCCTGGCGAGTGGAGAGGAAGAAGACAACGGCCCGAACGCCCGACAACCCGGCTCGAATCAGGGTTTCACGACAACCCCCAGCGCGACCGCCTGACGGTCGCCCAGACCCGCCGCGGCACTCAGCACGAAGCGGCGACTTCGATCGAAGGAGACGTGGACCCCCAGGTCGGTGGCGACCCCGACCTCGAAGTCGTCTTCCGGCGCCTCGTCCCCCGTCTGGTAGTCGAAGACGACGCCGGCGTGGACGTACGGGTTTAGCCAGACGGAGCCCCCCGCGAGGGAGACGCCCGCGGTGACCCCCACGGGGACGCTGATCAGCGTCCACTCCCCGACGGAGACGCCGGCCCCGGTCGTCCAGAGGAGGTCGACGGGGAGCCCGTCGGTCGGGTTGGTGAGCCTCCGCCAGACGTCGATCCCGCCGAAGCCGGCGTCCTCGCCGCCTGCACCCTCGCCGAAGCCGCCGCGCAGGCGGAGCCCTGCGTCCGGTCCGGCCGGGAGCCCCCCGGTCCAGGTGAAGGCGACACCGCGACCGTCCCCTCCGAGCGCGCCGAACTCGACCGCGTACACCCCGAGGCCGTGGGGGACCTCGGTGCCGAGGAGGCGGGGGGTCTCGGGGGTGACCTGCGCGTGGAGCCCGCCCCACCCCGGCGCCGCAGCGGGCAGCAGGAGGAGGACGACGACCAGGAGAGCTCCTCCACGCATCGAGCGATCGGGGTCAGTTCGGCGCACGAACCCCCTCCGCGTCGTAGTCCCGGTCCTTTCCGATCTGCGGGCCGTGCAGGTCCACGCCCTCGTTGTCGTGGACGGCGATCCACTGCCGGATCGAGCCCGGGAAGGGGAAGGGCGAACCGTTCAGCCCGAGGGGGTCGGTGTACCAGATCGTCGGGCCGTCCGCGTTGCGGACGTTGTTGGCGTTGATGTCGACGAAGCGCCGCGTCCCGTCGAAGGGGGAGCGCGGGTCGTCCCAGGTCACATCGGCCCCGACGCCCTCGCACCGGTCTCGCCCGGCGATCTCGGGGCGATGGCAGAGGTCGATGGGTCGCCCGATCGCCCGCGCCTGATTCGGGTCGAAGTAGCGGCTCGGGTTGAAGACCTGGAAGTAGGGGTTGAAGGAGACGAGGGTGCGCCCTCCTTCCGCGCGCAGCCGCCCGTTGATCTCCCACGACTCGCGGAGCGCGGAGTCGAAGCGGGGACGGCCACCCGAGGCGGCCTCCTGGAGCACCCGAGACTCGACGCACCCCATCGCCGGGATCGCCCGCTTGCCCCCCCCGTCCGGCGAGATCGACGGGTTCGCCGTCCCGGCAGACACCCGGTCGCCGCGATCACACGCCACGACCAGCTCACCCGCGCGCCCGATCGGGGTCAGGAGCGTTGCACTGAAGCCGGTCCCGTCGGTGCAGCGGATGTGGTAGACGACCTCGTGCAGGTTGTTCGTGTAGGCGTCCGGCGAGTGCGTTCCCTGATGCAGCTTCGCGAGGATGTCGCACGTCACGCTGAAGACGGCGGAGGCGCCGTCGCCCAGCCGCATCTCGACGTCGTTCTCCCACTCGATCTTGTGCCCTACGTGGTCCTCGTGGCGCTCGGCCCCGAAACCGCTCTCCATCAGGTGCTCGTTCGCGTAGCCGAAGGGGATCGCGCCGACCTCCGCATACAGGTCGGACTCGCGCGGGTCGCGCCCGTGCTCGTGGCCGAAGGTGCACCCGGTGATCGGGTCGACCGGGGGGTGCCAGGTCGGGTAGACGACCCCGTCGGGCCCGACGGTCGAGTAGGCGTCGTGGATCGCCTGACTGCAGGTGTCGGTGCCGCTCGGCTCCCAGATCCCGTGCGCCTGAGCGAAGAGCGCACCCGAGGGGACGGGGAGGCCGTCCGCGGTCGGCGTGGTCCCCGTGTCGCCGTCGCTGCAGGCGGAGAGCCAGACCGCGACGGCGAAGACGACGAGCCCGAGGGCCCAGCGAAACAGGCGTGCGCCTCGAGAGGGGGGCGCCGCGAGAGCGAGGGGCTGCGTTGGGCCGGACATCGGACCGTCCTCCATCGAGTTGAAGCCTTCGATAAAGGCGGGAGCCGGTGGCCGGGGCCTGACACACTCTCCGCATGAAATGTCGTGTCGAAACGTCCTGCAGGATCGGTGCCGGACTCGCCGGGAGGACGCATCCGATCCGAGGTCCAGCGGAGGACGACCTCCCCCAGCGGACCCGTTCCGTCCCTACCGCCGCCGCACCGTCACCTCGAAGCGAACGAGCGAGAGCCCCACATCCTCGGCGACCCGATCGTCGTCGTTCTGGAAGCTCCCGAAGGAGGCCGCGTCGATGCGCGCGGCGTTCCCGACCGCCCACCCGGGCACGACCTCGAACTCCCACCCCAGCCCGACCGAGAGCGCGCCCGAGTCGTAGCGGATGTCGTCCGCCCGGTACCCCACCCAGGAGAGCCCCGCGAGGACGTGGAAGCCGCTCTCCGGGTCCGGGTGGAGGAAACCGGTCAGCCCGGCGCGGTACATCTCCTCGCGCACCGCGCCGTCGTCCCGCGTCCACCCGCCCCCCTCCATCCCGACGCGGAGGCCCGGAGCCGCGTAGGCTCCCACCGCCGCGTAGAGCGTCGGGCCTCGATCACGCTCCCGCGCGCAGAGGTCGCAGGTGAAGCGGAGAGAGCCCCCGCCGACGCCGAAGCCCCACCAGATCCCGGTCGGGGTCTCCGCGACGGACTCGCCCACCTCACCGACGAAGGCCGGAACGGGACCCTCGGCCGTGTCCGCCGCGGGGGGCGGGCCGGCGAAGGCGGGCGCCTGCGCCGAGAGCGGGTGCCCGGAGAGCGCCAGTCCCCCGACGGCCACCGCGAGGGCGGTCAGCAGGGCAGTCCTGCGCGGACCGCCAGATACACGAAAGCCTCGGGTCACCGAGTCTCCTCCGTTCGATCGAGTTCTCGAACGGCGAGTCGGTGGCCGAGGCCTGACACACTCACCTCCCGAACGCTACACGCGGTGCTTCCGGCGGGTCAAGAAGGAATCCGCGGAGGCGTTCGCCGAAGGGTGCCTCGCGACCCCCTACGGCGCTGCCGGCGGACGGCCGCCCCGTTCGCCCCCGCCCTCGCGCCGATTGAGCAGCTCCCGCTGCCGCCTCGCCTCCTCCATCATCGCCTCGAGCGCCGGCGAGCCCATCGCTCCCAGATACTCGTCCCGTTCGGATTGGAGGCCCTTCCGATAGCTGCGCAGGAGGAAGAGCGCGACCCCCAGGACGAGGGCCGCGCCGGCGAGTCCTCCGAGCAGAGTCGGTGCGTTTTCGATCATCGGCGTCGCGAGTCGGGGCGCCGCCCGGGTCGACCTCGACCCGTCAGTGCCAGTCGCAGCGGAGCGCGTCGTCCGCCGAGATCATCCACCCGGTCGCCGTCGGGAGGATCCACTTCATCTGCGGCTGCCCGATCGGGCTCCCCGGCGGGAGGTTCGGCTGGCCGGGGATGGTGATCGGCTCCATGTCGCGGTCGAAGAAGCGCTCGATCTCCTGCATGGCGAGGAAGTCGGAGGCGTTCTGGGCCGTGTTGCCGAACCGGTCCTCCAGTCGCGAAGCGATCCCATTCAGCTCGAAGCTGGCCATCGCCCGCACCTGCGGCATCCCGGCCTCCGACGCGAGGCGCATCAGGTGACCGATGTGGGCGTGCTGGAGCGTCCGCTGGATCTCCGCCGCGTACGCGTCGCCGGCACGGGTGTCCCAGAGCCGCTCCCAGAGCTGCTCGAAGAGCTCCTCCATCCCCGGCAGCTCGTCGTGCATCGCCTTCTGCTGCACGAGCCTCGCCATCCGGTTCGGGTGGAGGAGGAAGCTCAGCGTCGCATCGCCGGCCGCAGCGGCGGGCGAGACCGCGTCGAAGACGGGCGCCGTCCACTTCCGGAAGAGCTCGCGCCCCCCGCCGTACCCGGGAGGACGGGGCGGCAGGTTCTGGAGGATCCGCATCGGCAGCCGCAGCTCCTGCGGGTCGAGGGTCCGCATGAGGGCGTCGAGCGCTGCCTCCTGGGCCTCCGCCGAGACGGGCCGGAGCGGCTCCTGCCCGTCCCCTCGCAGCGCGTAGGTGTAGTGCATCCCGCCCACAACCTTGGTCGTCGCCTCCATCTGGAAGCGGTGGTGCAGGTAGAGCGGGACGAGCGCCTCCTCCATCGTGGCCAGCGGGTCGCCCGACCTGATCGCCGAGAGGTCGAAGCGGTTCAGCGCGACGCGGCGGACATCCATCATCCGGTCGAGCTCGGCGGCCACGTCGGCGCCGTTGTCCCAGAGGTGGGCGTCCGGGTGCGCACCGCCCGGAGCGCGCGCGTCGGCATCGGTGATGTAGGTGACGCCGCGGCCCGCCGCCTCCATCAGGATCCGATCGAGCTCCGCCGTCTCGTCGGTCCCCTCGGGGAAGTCGGTGTAGCCGTACTGGATCGCCGTCTTGTCCCACTCGCCGATCGCGCGGTCGTACGCCTCGGTCACCACGATCTCCCCGCCGCTCGTCAGCTCGATCCGGGGGTGCGGGTAGTCCATGACCGACATGTCACCGGCGCCCCGCTGCGCGCTCGCGATGTAGTTGTGGCTGAGCCCGATCGTGTGCCCGATCTCGTGCGCGGAGAGCTGGCGGATGCGCAGCAGCGACATGTCCATGATGTCCTGCGGGTTCTCGTCGCCGTTCTCGTACGGCGCCGTCAGCCCCTCCCCGATCATGTGGTCCTGTCGCACGCGGAGGGAGCCGAGGGTGACGTGACCCTTCAGAATCTCCCCGGTGCGGGGATCGACGATCGAGTTGCCGTACGACCACCCGCGCGTGGAGCGGTGCACCCACTGGATCACGTTGTAGCGCGCATCCATCGGGTCGGCGTCGGCGGGGAGCATCTCGACCCGGAAGGCGTCGATGAAGCCGGCCGCCTCGAAGGCCTCGTTCCACCAGCGACCCCCCTCCAGGAGCGCCGTCCGCACCGGCTCCGGCGTCCCCGGATCCAGGTAGTACACGATCGGCTCGACCGCGGGGCTCATCGCCGCGTTCGGGTCCTGCTTCTCCAGCTTGTGACGACGGATCCGGCGCTGCTCGAGCGGCTCCTCGATCGGCACGGCGAAGTCCATGTACGACACCGCCCCGTACCCCGCGCGGGGGTCGAAGCGACGCGGCTCGTACGATCCGATCTCCGGGAGTTCGATGAAGGAGTGGTGCTGTCGGACGGTGAGCGCATTCCCCGTCGGCGTCACCGAGCGGACGAGGCCACCCGGCTGGTTCGAGGTGAAGGTCAGCGTCAACTCCACCTCCGTGTTCGTCGGGAAGCCGCGCGTCCGCTCCAGGTAGGGCGCCGAGCGCGAGGCGTCGAGCTGGAAGGTGCCCTGCCCCTGACCGCGAAGGGACCCCGCCACATTCGCCGCATCGCGCATGAAGAACGCAGTGGCGTCCACGAGGACCCGGTCCTCCGTCTCCGCCGCCGCCGTCCATCCCCAGTGGATGGAGACCGGGAAGCCGTCGTCCACGCTCTTCCGCTCGAGGGGGTCGTCGCTCGTGGCGCGGTAGCCGTAGTTCGGCTGCTTCATGAAGACCTTCCGGCCCACCCGCTCGAAGACCACCACCTGCGAACCGCGCAGGTCGCCGCGGTTGAGCCCCAGGTCATTCTGACCCATCCCGGCCGGGAGGGAGACGTAGTGCAGGATCTCCTCGTCCCAGCGCCCGATCTCGAGCCAGAGCTTCCCCGCATCCGCCTCCCAGTAGAGCGGGATGAAGCCGTCGATCTTCTCCATCCCTTCGACCTTCGATTCGATCGTCGGGAGCCCCTCGTCGTCCTGTGCCGCGGCGGGGCCGGCGAGGGGGAGGAGGGCGAGCGCGAGGAGCGCCGCGGTGCGGAGGAGGGTGGAGCGCATGTCGATCTCCGGCGGGGTCGAGGGGTGACGTCAGGGGCGGGCAATGTGGGGGGCCGGGTGCCCCGGGGCCACGCGGGGCCCTCCACACCTTTCGAAGGCACGCCGGGCCGCTCGCGCGCCCCCCTCCTGAAACCCCGGTCCGCTGCGTATCGTGGGGAAGCGGGAGAGGCGGGTGATGCCGCGAGCCTACTCGCGGACTCCCTCCTCCGATTCACACGGGGTGTCGACGATGAAATCCCTCTTCCAGCGACTTCGCGGAGCGATCGGTACGACGATCCTCTGGGGACTCGGGTGGGCGGCGACCGGCGCAGCGCTCGTCTTCGCGGCGGCACGGCTCCTCCCGGGCCTCTTCGACGAGGCTCTCCTTCCCTTTGCCTGGGTCGCGGTAGCCGTCAGCGCGGGCGTGGTCGGCGCGATCGCCGGCAGCACCTTCTCGATCCTCCTCTCCGCGATGCAGAAGGGGAGGAAGGTCGAGGAGCTCTCCGTCGGTGGCGCGGCGGCGACCGGGCTACTCGCCGGCCTCCTGGTGCCGGGAGCCATCGTCGGCGTCGCCGCGGGAGCGGGCGTCGCACTCGACCCGACCGCGGTCGGCGTCCTCCTCGGGGCGCTTGGGCTCACCGGCTCCGTGACGGCAGCCGGGACGATCCGGATCGCGAAGATCGCCCTCGGCGGCGGGGGCAATCCCTCGGGGGCCATCGAGGCGGTGGACTCGCCCCCCTCGGCAATTCCCTCGCCCACGGCGGCCCCGACGACGAGGCCACCGGCCTCCGACGACATCGACGACGACGCCCTCGCCGAGGCGCTGAAGGACGACCCGGAGATCGCACGGCTCCTGGGGGACGATCCCTGACCTCCCCCACCTTCGCCGCCCAACTCTTCCGCTGGGGGGAGGTCGAGAAGGGCGCCTGGTACTTCGTTCGAGTCCCCGATGAACTCGCCCCGCCGGTGACGGAGGGGTGGGGGCGCACGCCGGTCACGGCCACCGTCGACGGGACGACGTGGGCCACGAGCGTCTGGCGGGGGAAGGACGGTCGAACGCTCCTGGCGGTTCCGAAGAGGGTCCGCGGTTCGAAGCGGGACGGAGACACCGTGGAGGTCCGGGTCGAGTTCCTGGGGCGCCGGCCGCGGACTCGCCCCCCGGCCCCGATCGATCCCTACGCCGAATGACGCTCGCCACCAATCGAATCGAGATCCGCCTGCTGGGGGCGGACGACGCCTCGGTGCTCGACCGGGTGGCCGACGAGGTCTTCGACCACGCGATCGACCCGCGCTGGAGCGCGGAGTTCTTCGCGGACCCGCGGCATCACCTCGTGGTCGCGCTCGACGGCGATCTCGTCGTGGGGATGGCGACCGGCTTCCACTACGTGCATCCGGACAAGCCGCCGCAGCTCTGGATCAACGAGGTGGGCGTTTCCCCGGCGTGGCGTCGACGGGGGGTCGCGACGGCGCTGCTGGAGCGTGTCCTCGAGCTCGCCGACGAGCTGGAGTGCACCGACGTGTGGCTCCTCACGGAGCGGGAGAACCTCCCGGCCCGCGCCCTCTACGAGTCGATGTCCGGAATGAAGGAGGGGGAGGCTGTGGTGCTCTTCGAGCGCGACCGCTAGGGCATCTCGAACGGTCTCGACCCACGCCCATCCGTCCCCTCGGTCGGACCGCCCTCGATCCACTCCTGCTCGGGTCCCGGCGCCTCGTCGGCCCCGGACCCGGCCCGTCGACCGCACCCCTCCGACGGTCAGCCCTCGCCGACCTCCGGGGCGCTCCCCTCCGCATCGTCGGCCTCTCCGCTCGCCCGCGCCCGGTCCAGCGCCTCGCTCTGACGCTCCAGGAGCGCCCGTGCCTCCTGCACCCGCCACCGGTCGCGAAGAACGAAGGGGAGGAAGGGGAGCGCGAAGAGGAGCGGCACGGCAAAGACCGTCGGCTCCCCGGCCCACACCCCGTTCAGGAAGAGGCCGGTCGCGATCGCGGCGCCGGTGATGAGGACGAGGAGGAGCTCGCGCCCCCGGCGCGAGGCGCCGGAGTGGCCCACCAGATCGTGCGCCTGCGCCAGATCGAAGCAATCGATCGGTCCGTCGGATTCCGCGGTCGGGCCCGCAACCATGCGGAGCATCTCTGGTCGCAGCTCCCCCGCCTCCACGATCCGCCCCGCGAGCTCCGGGTCCTTGAGCGAGATCACGGAGCTGCCGTCGCGACCGGGGAAGAGCGACTGGATCTCGGGGAGGAGGAGGACGAGCACCAGCACCACGGCGAAGAGCCAGGTCATCCCGAGCGAGGAGAGGATGACGAAGAGCGCGACCAGGAAGCCGAGCGAGCCGACGGCGACTGCGGTCGGCCCGAGCGGGCGCCGAGGTTCGGGCAGATCGGGGTGCCCGCGCCGGGGATACGCGTCCCGCTCCGTCGGCATCCGGATCGCCTCCTCGGGTTCGGGGGAGGGTGCCTCGGGGCGAGTCACTCCCACCCCTCGCACCGCACGAAGCTGAGACCGCCGCGCCCCCCGAAGGGGCCGCTCTCGCTCGCGAGGACCACGCGGCCATCCGCGCGGGCCGCGATCGCCTCTCCCTGGGGCTCCCTCAGGGCGCCGAGCGGTGTGCGGGTGCCCTCGATCTCCAGGAGGAGGCCGTCCCGAATCTCGTACACCGCCATCCAGGAGTAGGTGCGGACCACCCAGCGGTTCGTCCCCGGAATCCTGGCGCCTCCGGTGAACTGGTTCTGGAGCGCGCGCGTGTCGCCCTGGAGGCGGTGGATCTCCTCCATGGTCACCAGGGTGTCGGCCCGGAGTCGCCCGGGCCAGCGGAGGAGCGACGGGGGCTTGTCGTTCCCCTTCGTCAGCACGTAGAGCGGGGAGCGCCCCTCCCCGAGGAGGAGGGTCTCCGCGTCGATCGGCTCGGGGCGGAGCGCGTGGAAGGACGCCGGCTCCACCTCGGCCGCCTCGGTGATCACGGCGGGCTCCGGAGTAACGAAGACGCTCACGGAGTCGCGGATCTGGTAGTTGTCGCCGATGTCGGCGAGCCAGATGCAGCTCTCGGCCTCCGCCGCGTCACCGCAGGGTCCCACCGCCAGATCCTCGGCGTCCCAGATCCGCGGGACATCGGTGGGGCGCAGCTGGAGGCGTCCCCGCAGCGCACCGGTCGTGTCCACCGCGAAGAGGGTGCCGCTGCGACCGTCGTTCATCACCCAGAGGATCCCCGGGTGCACCGCACTCCACCCGACCCCGCTCGCCTCGTCGATCTCGGCGGGAAGGGGGACGCCGGGCCCGTCGATCTCGCAGGCGAAGGGCACCTCCTGCCCTGCCCCCGTCGCCGCACAGGCGCTCAACACGGCGGTCGCGAGGAGGAGGCGGGTCACGTCGTCACCCCCCGTTCGCGGTGGCCTCGGCGTACACGGTGTCGAGTACCTGCCGGAAGAGGTCGAGGGGGATGACGCCGGGAATCGGCTGGTACCCCATCACGAAGAAGGTCGGCGTCCCCCGCACCCCGACCTCCTGCGCGAGCGCGCTCCCCGCTGCGATCCGGTCGCGACGCCGCCCCTCGGAGATGCAGCTCCGCAGCTGGGCCATGTCGTACCCCATCTCCTCCGCGAAACCGTAGAGCACGGGCCAGGGATCGTCGGCGTTCTTCCACTCGGACTGATCCTCGAAGAGCCGGTCCCGCATCTCCGCGAAGCGCTCCTGCTCCCCCGCGCACTCCCCGACCTCGGCCGCCTCGACGGCGTTCGGAAACATGCCGAGGATCATCGGCACGTACTTCCACTCGACCTTCCCGGTCGCCATGTACTCCTCCTCCAGGACCGGGTAGGTCTCGAGGTGGAACTGCCGACAGTAGCTGCAGCCGAAGTCGCTGAACTCCACGATCTGAATCGGCGCGGCCGTGTCCCCGACGTTGAAGCCCAGGAGCGCAAGGTCGATCTCCTGACGCGGCGCGGCGATCCCGCTCGGGGGCTGCGGTCCGGCGTACGGAACGGCCGCACCCACGCCGCGATCGACCCGCGAGTCGAGCAGGTTGGCGGTAACCGCGGCGCTCGCCTCGGAGGCCGCAGCCGCCTCCTCGACCGACTCCCCGCCGCAGGCGACCAGGAGGAGGACGAGGGGGAGGGCGACAGAGCGAAGGGGGACCATCAGGGCTCCAGGGTGACGAGCTGGCCGAGGTTGGCGAGGAAGGCGGTCAGCTCCGCGAAGCGACCGGAGAGCATGAGCAATCCTATCAGGATCAGGACGGCACCGGTCCCCTTTTCGAGAATCGGGATCAGCCTCCGCGCCCGGGCGGCCCCCGCGAGGAACCAGTTGAAGGCGATGGCGGAGCCGACGAAGGGGATGGCGAGACCGAGACCGTAGGTGGCCAGGAGGAGCGTCCCCTCGGTGGCGGTCGTCTCGATCCCGGCGAAGAGGAGGATCGACCCCAGGACCGGCCCGATGCACGGCGTCCACCCCGCCCCGAAGGCGACGCCGACCGCGACCGACCCGAACCACCCGGCAGGCCTTCGCGCCACGTGGACCCGGTACTCGCGCGCCAGCTCCGGGAAGAAGTGCGTGAAGACGCCGAGGAGGTGGAGGCCGAAGAGCGCGATCAGGACGCCGCCCAGCCGGGTCGCCCGCGGCAGCCACTGGTTGATCGCGACGCCCAGGCTGGAGGCCGCGAAGCCGAGCGTCATGAAGACGATGCCGAAGCCGAGCGCGAAGAGGAGGGCGTGGCCCGCCGCCTTCCATCGTACCGCCGCGACGTCGCCGGATTCGAGCTCGTCGAAGGCGACCCCGGAGACGAAGGTGATGTACCCCGGTACGACGGGGAGGACGCAGGGCGACAGGAAGGAGACGAGCCCCGCCAGGAAGGCGAGGCCGAAGGAGACGTTGACCTCGAGGCCGGGCATCGGATCGCGGGAGGAGAGTCGCCGGGACCGGCGGTCAGAAGCGGAAGCTCTCGAGGAGCCGCTTCTCCGTCTCCCCCACGAGCATCGCCTCGACCTCCACGTACTCCTCGATCCCGCTCCCCTTCAGCTTGCTGCGGAAGAGCTGGTCGAGCTGGAAGACCCCGGCCGAGTTCGACATCTCGATGCGGAGCTTCACCGGACGCTCGTCGCCGCGCTCGATGTGGATGTTCTCGATCGCCGCCGCCGAGACGGAGTGGATCGAGAGCGACCCCGCCTCGAAGGGGATGCGGGAGCGTCCCTTCGCCATGTCGAGCGCGTCGGCGATCCGAACCACGCCGGCCTCGAGCGTCAGCGGCCGACCCCCGCTGCGGTGGCTCGTGATCGCGTGCAGGATCTCCGCCGTGACCACCGTGCGGGTGCGCAGGTCGTAGAGCCCATCCAGGAGGGAGGCGAGCTTCTCCCGCGCGATGAAGAGCGAGAAGGACTCGTGATCGTCCCGGTGGATCGACATCCCCGTGTCGTGCAGGAGCGCGCCGAGCGCGACGACGACCT
Source organism: Longimicrobiales bacterium (assembly GCA_028280525.1). GTDB lineage: Bacteria > Gemmatimonadota > Gemmatimonadetes > Longimicrobiales > Gaopeijiaceae > Gaopeijia. The sequence continues at coordinate 17,440 of JANQLR010000200.1, read as the reverse complement.
CGGCGTCCTTCGTGGTCAGTCCCCAGCTCGTCACGACCCCGGGCTCGACCCCCGCCTCGACCAGAAGCCGGAGCATCCGGACCGCGATGTTCATCACGATCTTCACATGGACCGGACCGTGGTCCGTCATCCCCAGCCGCTCGATCGCGTTGACGTTCGAGACGAGCCAGAGGGCGTAGAGCTCGTCGTCGGCGTTCACCCGCTCCATCACCTCGTGGAGGACCGGGTTGTGCCGGTCGGGGACCGTCATCTCGATCCGCTGGGCGAAGCGGGCGTCGAGCGACGTGTCCTCCGAAGCGGTGTCCGGAACGCGTTCGGTTTCGAATCGACTCATGGGGTCGGGAAGGGGGCCGAGGAGGTGTGGGGCGGGGTCGCATCGGGACCGGCATCGACACCGGCGGCCCGACGCCATCCCTCGACGTCGCGCGGCTGGCCGACCTGGATCACCGCGGTGCCCGAGATCTTGTCGTGCACGCACTGCCGGTTCGGATCCCAGTACACCTGCGCGAAGCCGAGGAGCCCCGTGGCGATCCCGGCGAAGTACCCTCCGCATCGTTCGAAGGCCGCCCACCAGGTGATCGGGTCCCCGTCGAGCCGCACGACGCGCGTGCGGGTGACGAGCTTCCCGACCGTCCGGCCGCGGAAGAGCGCCAGGCAGACGGTGAAGTAGATCGACCACAGCCCGAAGGCCGAACCCAGCTGCTCCCAGATGTCGCGCAGCAGCCCGGTCAGCCCCGCCTCGCCGGCGGCGAGCTGCTCCTCCGCCTCGGCGAGTTCCTCCTCACGCGACTCGAGACGGTTCTCGAGCCGGTCCGCACTCCGCTCCAGGACGCGGAGCGTATCGGCCGCCACTGCGCCGGCGAGCCGGCTGCGGACCGCCGTCGCGCGGGCGTCGCCCGCGAGCGTGTCGCCCGCCTCCACTCGGGCCGCCCACTCCCGCAGAAGCTGGGGAACCGTCATCGAGGCGACGGCGGATCGACCCTCCTCATCATCATCCGCCGGCGTCGTGGCGGCCCCGCCCCCATCCGCCGGATCCTCGACCTCCGACATCGAGACGCCTCGCTCCCGCGCCCACTCCTCGAAGACCCCGTCGGCGAAGGCCTCGGGATCGTCGGTGTACTCGGCGTCCTCGGTGACGAGCCCCCGGACGATGTCCCGGAGCGCAGCGGGATCGACCCCGACCCCGTCGCCGGCGTCGAGGGCCCCGTAGAGGAGGCGGCTCGCCGTCTCGGGATCCTCGGTGTCGTCCAGCTGGTCCCCGACCTGGAGTTCCGAGACCAGGGTGGCGATACCGGCGGTGATCAGCTGCGACATCGCCTCCTCCTCCCCGACGTTCGGGGAGACCGTCGCGGCCCCCGGGCCGAAGTCGCGCAGACGCTCGACATCGTCTTCGTCCAGCCCCACCCCGTCGACGACGCCGGCGTCGGCCAGCTCCGCCATCACCTGCTGACGCACCCCGGAATCCTCGTCGCTGACCTGAATCACCAGGTACCCGATCCCCACCCCGCTCAGCACCAGGAGCCCGAGGCACCCGGTGGCCGCCCGGAAGAGGAACGCCGTCGCCCGCCGCATCTTCCCCGGCGTGCGGAAGGCCATCTGGATCAGGAAGAGCCCGACCACACCCCAGACGATCAGCCGGGCGTCCGAGGTGACGATCGTCAGCGTGCTGATCACGAAGAGGTCGATCAGGATCGCGACGAGCCGCTGGGAGGGCTTCGCGAGCGGCGTCCCCAGCAGCTCCTCCGACACCGTGAAGGCGTCGGGGGTGATGAGCGTGCGCGGATCGCGGGTGTTGGTCGGCATCCGTCAGTTGGCCGGATGGAGACGCAGGCGCACGAATGCCACAGTACCGCCGCGACGCATCACCCGCTCAGCGCCGCAGCATCCAGAGGAGGGCGGCCGCACCCAGGAGCCCGAGCCCGATCATCCCCTGGCGGTCGGCCACCGGATCCCGTTCCACCTCGATCGGATCGACCGTCTCGACCGGGGCTCGAACCGGGCGCTCCGGGGGCGCCTCCTCGGCGCGAACGTTCTCGCGACCGCAGGTGGAGCACTGCATGAGGCCGCGCTCGAGCGCCGTCCGGTTCGGGTACTCGAGCGTCGCGCCGCAGTCGGGGCACGGGACTTCCGCCGCAAGCGGCTCGATCAGCTGGTACAGGGCGCCCTTCGAGAGATCCAGGCGGGACGCGATGTCGTTGACGCTGGCGTCCGACTCCCAGTAGAGACGGTTGGCGCGATCGTGTGCGGTCATCGGTGCACTCGCTCCGGGGGATCCCGTGAGGTGAAGGGGCTCGCCGGGGTTCTCGGCCTTCCGCAAGATAGAGGACCCGCCCATCCTCCGCAGCGACCCGCACCCCGCGAGGGAGTCCAGCACATGCGGCATCGGAACCAGATCCTCGATTCGCTGGAGCGTGTCTACCGAGACGCCTTCGATCAGGCGACCTCCGCAACCGACCCGGCGGCTCAGGCCCGCCTCGACTTCGAGTTCCAGCGCGATCAGGTGCACCTTGAGGTGCTCCTCGACATCCGCGATATCCTTGCGTCCCCGGCAGAGGCGTCGGGCGCCGGCGAGCGGGTCGGCGGACTCCTCGACACGGCCGAGAAGCTCAAGAACCTGACGCGACTGCGATGAAGATCTACACCCGGACCGGGGACGGCGGAGACACCGCGCTCTTCGGAGGCGGCCGCGTCTCGAAGGACCACCACCGGGTCGTCGCCTACGGGACGGTCGACGAACTCAACGCGCACGTCGGCCTCGCGGCGACGCTCGTCGAGGACGCGGTGATCCGGGGGCGGCTCGAGCTCCTGCAGCACGACCTCTTCGTGGTCGGCGCGATCCTCGCGACCCCGCCGCAGGACGACGGACGTCCCCAGCCCCACGTCCCCGAACTGCCCACGGCCCGCATCGCCGAGATGGAGGTGTGGATCGACGAGGCCGACGGCGAGCTCCCGCCGCTGCGCGAGTTCGTCCTCCCGGGAGGCACGCGGGGAGCCGCGGCGCTGCACATCGCGCGAACGGTGGCGCGTCGGGCCGAGCGACACGTGGTCCACCTCGGATCGCTGGAGCCCATTCCCGAGGAGCTGGTCGCCTTCCTCAACCGGATCAGCGACCTCTTCTTCGCCCTCGCACGACTCGAGAACCTCCGCGCCGGCACCTCCGACGTCACCTGGAAGAAGCCGGAGCCCGCGGGCGACTGACGGTGCCTCTCGCCGACGACACGCGCGCCCGCTCGATGCGGGACCGGGTGCTGCGGGAGTTCCGGCGACGGGGCGGGGCCGAGGAGTCCGAGGCGTGGCTGCGGGGCATCGCGGACACCGCCTTCGCCGTCCGTACGCGTCTCCTCGACGACGATCACGACCCGCGGTACCTGCACCCCGGTCGGTCCGCGCTGATCCTCCTCCTCGACTGCGGGGTGACCGATCCCGGGATGATCGCCCTGGCGATGTGGCACGACTCGGAGGAGGCGGAGCTCCGTCCGGAGGGGGTCGACGAGCCCGGGCTGATCGAGCTGCGGGAGACCCTCCCCCCGACGGGCGACGACGAACTCGCAGCCCATCTGGTCGTCCTCGACCCGGAGCTGGCGAAGGTCGCCATCGCCGAGCGATTCGACTCTCTGCGACACCTTCACCTCCGCCCCGTCGATGCCGAAACTCGTCGTCAGTGGCAGGAGGCGGTCGACGTCTGGCTCCCGGTGGCGGAGCGAACCGAGCCGACACTCGCGCGCCGTCTGCGCTGGTGGACCGGCCGCTTCGCCGCCCGCTGGGCGCCGCCTGCCTGAGGGCCCGGGAACCCGGATCGTCAGGCGGGGTTGCTGTCCGCTCCGTGGTCCGTCATCGTGGGGGCCGTCCCGGCGTCGTGCCGGACGATCCCACCCGTCCAGAAGAGCAGCCCGGACGATCCGTCGTCCCGCAGGAGTAGATCGTGGCATACATCATCACCGAGCCGTGCATCGGCACCAAGGACTCGAGCTGCACCGAAGTTTGCCCCGTGGACTGCATCTACGAGGCCGAGCAGCAGTTCTTCATCAATCCGGACGAGTGCATCGACTGCGGCGCGTGTGAGCCGGAGTGCCCGGTGCAGGCGATCTTCCCGGATACCGATGTGCCGCCCGAGTGGACGGACTACGTGGAGAAGAACCGGGCGCACTTCGACTGACGGCGGCTCCCGCCTCCGACCCCGGTGCCGAACGGTGCCGCGGGTCGTCGGACGCGCACGACCGGGCGCGGCTCCTCATCCAGGGAGCCGCGCCCGTCGTCGTTTCGGGCGGCTAGTACCCGAGTTCGCGCAGGCGCTCGAGCGAGATCCTCGACGGCACCTTCTCGCCGGCGGGGATGGGCTCGACCTCCTTCGCGCGCGACGGGGACGATGGCCGAGGGGTGCGGAGGAGCGCGATACTGGTGACCGCGATCGCCGCCCCGATCAGACCTGCCGTCAGCTTTCGCATGGGTGCTCCGGTGGAAGGGTCGTCGTTGCCGAGCGGCGGCGCAGGTTCCGTGCCATCGGAACGTCACGATTTCGTGTCCTCCAAAGAGGTGGATTCACCATGAGTTACGCCGTCGAGAGCGGACCGGTCACGATCGGACCGTCGGCAATCCGACGCGGATTTCCGCACCCTCGGAGAAATCCGTGACCGGGACGGCAGGGGGCCCTGCACCTTCTTCCGGGCACGTCCCCGTGGTCGAGCTGACCCGGGAGCTCGTTGCGATCCCGTCCGTGAACCCGACGCTCGAGGAGGGTGGATCGGGTGAGCGAGGGGTGGCCGAGCGATGCGCCGAGGAGCTTCGTCGAGCCGGGTGGGCCGTGGAGCTGATCGAGGTGGCTCCCGGTCGTTGGAACGTCTCCGCGCTCCGGGGCGACTCCGGACCGACGCTCCTCCTCAACGGCCACCTGGACACGGTCGGCATCGAAGGGATGACCGTCGATCCATGGGGCGCCGATTCCACCTCCGAGCGAATCGTCGGGCGCGGCGCCTGCGACATGAAGGCCGGCGTCGCCACCGTACTGGAGGTCGCCCGCCGCGCCCACGCCGGGGAGTGGCCAGGACGGCTGCACATCCTCCTCACCGCCGACGAGGAGCACGCGAGTCTCGGGATGCAGGCTGCAGTCGCGGCGGGCGTCCGCGCAGACTTCGCGGTGGTGACCGAGCCCACCTCCCTGGCGGTGATGCCGGCCCACAAGGGGTTCGCCTGGGTGCGCGCCACCTTCCGCGGTCGCGCCGCGCACGGTTCCCGGCCCGATCGCGGGGTCGACGCCGTCCGGGCGGCCGCCCGGTTCATCGCGGGCCTCGATCGCCTCGACGACCGGCTGCGGAGCCGCCCACCCCACCCGCTCATGGGTCACGGCTCGTGGCACGTCGGTACGATCGCCGGGGGGAGTGCCCCCTCCGTCTACCCGGAGCGGTGCGAGGTCGTCCTCGAGCGTCGCACCCTGCCGGACGAGCCGCCCGCCGCCTTCCTCGGCGAACTTCGCACCCTCGCCTCCGAGATCGGGGCCGACGGGCAGCGACCCTTCGAGGTCGACTTCCAGGAGGACCTCCTGAGGGACGGATCGGATGTCGCCCCCGACCACCCTGGCGTGGTGGGGCTCCTCGGTGCGCTGGCCGATGAAGGGCACCCCGCCGATCTCCGAGGGATGACCGCCTGGGTCGATGCCGCCTTCCTGAACGCCGCGGGCATCCCCGCCGTCTGCTTCGGCCCCGGATCGATCGAGGAGGCCCACACCGCCGACGAGTCGTGTCCCGTTGCGGAGATCGCGGCCGCCGCCGATGTCCTGGCGACCTTCTCCGAACGGTTCCTCCGCGGGAAGGCCCGGTGAGTCGCCCCACCCTCTTCACCGGGGGACCCATCTGGACCGGCGGCCTTCAGCCTCGCCACGTGGAGGCGGTCCTCGTCGAGCACGGACAGGTCATCGCCGTCGGCCCGCGCGAGGCGCTCCGGGGCGCCTCCGGCCCCTCCGAGCCCCCCGTCGAGTTCGATCTCGAGGGGCGCGCCCTCCTCCCCGGATTCGTCGACGCGCACACGCACTTTCTCACCGGGGGGCGGAAGCTCGCCTGCGTCGATCTGCGGAGCGCTCGGACGCCCGCGGAGATGGTCGAGCGCGTCGCCCGCTTCGCGGCGCGCCACCCCCCGGGGGAGTGGATCGTCGGGGGCGACTGGGACCACGAGAACTGGGGCGGCGAGCTCCCCTCGCGGGAGTGGATCGATGCCGCCACCCCGCAGCATCCGGTGTGGATCCACCGCCTCGACATCCACATGACGCTGTCGAACTCCCTCGTCCTCGAGCGAGCCGGGATCGACCGGGACACGCCGGACCCGCCCGGCGGGACGATCGTGCGCGACGCGGACGGCGAGCCGACCGGGGTTCTCAAGGACACCGCGATGGAGCTCGTCGGGCGGCACCTCCCCGAACCCACCGACGCCGATCGGGATCGCTGGCTGCAGGCGGCGGCACGACACGCGCTCGCGGCGGGCCTCACCCAGATCCACGACGTTGACGGATGGGCCTCGCTCCACGCCTACCGACGGGCGCACGCGAGCGGCCACCTCCCCCTGCGGGTCTACGCCGCGGTGCCGATGCGCACCCATCGCGAGCTGTCGGCCTTCGTCCAGGAGCACGGCTTCGGGGACGACTGGCTCCGTTGGGGAGGACTCAAGGCCTTCGTCGACGGGTCGCTCGGCTCGAGGACGGCGTGGTTCCACGAACCCTACCCCGGGGAACCCGACAACCGGGGACTCGTCGTCACCGACCTCGACGAGCTCGCGGACGACCTGCGCCAGTCGGATCACGCTGGCCTGCAGTCCATCGTGCACGCGATCGGGGACCGGGCCGTCGACTGGATCCTCGATCGCTACGCGGAGATCCGGGAGACGCACCCCCCGCGCGATCGGCGGCCCCGTGTGGAGCACGCGCAGCACATCTCCCCCGGAGCCGCGGCGCGCTTCGGTCCGCTCGGCGTCATCCCCTCGGTCCAGCCCGCCCACGCGGTCGACGACGGTCGGTGGGCGGAAGCTCGCCTCGGCGCCGAGCGGATGCCCGGGACGTACGCCTTCCGCTCGATGGCCGAGGGCGGCGCACGACTGGCCTTCGGGAGCGACTGGACGGTCGCGCCCCTCGATCCGATCGGTGCGGTCGCCGCCGCCGTTACCCGTCGACTCCCTGAGCACGAGCGGGCAGGCACCTCCGCCCTCGCCTCCGCACGGGACGGCGTCTTCGTCCCGGCGGAGCGCATGAAGCTGGAGGAGGCGCTCGTCGCTCACACGGTGGGTGCGGCGTACGCCGGGTTCTTCGACGGGCACACCGGATCGATCGAGCCGGGGAAGGCCGCGGACTTCGTGGTGCTCGACCGCGATCCCTTCCACGTCGACGAGACGGAATTGTCGGGACGGACCGTAGAGTACACGTTCGTAGCAGGCCGCATCGCGTACGCACGGGAGTCCGAAGAGTGAACGACACGCCGCGTCCCGCCGGGGACCGGATTCGCCAGGAGGCGATCGACCGCCTCGCGGAGGCATTCGCCCAGGACGCCCTGGCCGTCGACGAGTTCGAGCGTCGCGTCGAACTCGTTCACGAGGCCGAGAGCGCCTCGGAGCTGCGCGAGATCCTCGCCGACCTTCCCTCCTCCGCGCCGCCCCCGGCCCCGGTTCCCTCCGGCGAGACGAGACCTGCACCGCGACCTTCTCCCGCGCCGTACCCCGCACTCGAGGGGCTCCACGTGCCGGAGAACGCGTTGATCATGGGCGCGCTGGGCGGGGCGGTCCGGCGGGGCCGCTGGGTTCCGGCTCGACGGACCAAGGCGATCGGAATCCTCGGCGGCGTCGAGCTCGACTTCCGGGAGGCCATGCTGCCCCCCGGAGTCACCGAGGTGCAGTGCTTCGCCTTCTGGGGCGGCGTCGAGATCGTCGTGCCCCCGAACGTCTCGGTCGAGTGCGACGGAATCGGGATCCTGGGCGGCTTCGAACAGAAGCACGAGGCACCCCTCCTGACCGATCCCGATGCGCCGGTCATACGGATCCGCGGGGTGGCGATCATGGGCGGAGTGGAGGTCTCCGCGCGCTACGCGCACGAGTCTCCCAAGGACGCCCGGCGCCGGCTCAAGCAGGAGCGACGGGAGGCTCGCCGGCTCCGCCGGGGCGACTGACCGAGCGGCTCTGACGAGCTCGGGAACCCGTCCTCACCGACGGGGATTGAGTGGTTCACCGCAACGATCCCGCCGTCGCCCCGGGTGGGCGACGTACCTACCGGAGAGCCCCATGCCCCGCGCCGTCTGGAAGGACACCGTCATCGCCGAGACCACCGCCCACGAAGAGGTGGAGGGCAACGCCTACTTCCCGCCGGACGCCGTGAACGCCGAGTTCCTCCGCCCGAGCACCCACCGCACGACCTGTCCCTGGAAGGGCGAGGCGCACTACTACGACGTCGTCGTGGATGGGGATGTGAACGCGAATGCGGCGTGGTACTATCCCGACCCGAAGCCCGCCGCGGCGAACATCAAGGATCACGTCGCCTTCTGGCGGGGAGTCTCCGTCCAGTAGCTCCCTGAGGGTACATCGATGTCCCCGGTCGAACCGACCCGCGTCGCAGTCGTCTCCGTTTCCATCGACCTCGGCGCGGGCCGTCGCGGCGTAGACATGGGCCCCTCGGCGATCCGCATCGCCGGACTCAACGACGCCCTGACCGCTCTCGGTCACGAGGTACACGAGGTCGGCACGCTCAATGCGCGCGGCCCCGAGATCACCGACACCGGGGACCGCCGCCTCAAGTACCTCGAGGAGATCACCGATGTCGCCCGCCAGACGCGCGACCTCGTGGGCGACGCCATGGCCGAGGGAGACTTCCCCCTGATCCTCGGGGGCGACCACTCCCTCACCATCGGCTCGGCGGCGGCCGTCGCCCGTCACCACGGGCGGAAGGGAGAGCGGATCGGAATCCTCTGGGTCGACGCCCACACGGACATGAACACGCCGGACACCACCCCTTCCGGGAACATCCACGGCATGTCGCTCGCGGTCCTGTGCGGCCGCGGGCCCGAGCAGCTGACCTCGCTCTGGGAGGGTGACGGACCCGCGGTGGACCCGAAGAACGTCGTCGTGCTCGGCGCTCGGGACATCGACGAGGTGGAGAAGGAGGTCGTGCGCGAATCGGGGATCCGCGTGATCACGATGAACGAGATCGACGAGCGCGGGATCGCCGACTGCATGGACGATGCGCTCGAGCGGCTGAACGATGGAACCGGCGGCTTCCACGTCTCCTACGACGCGGACGGGCTCGACCCGCAGATCGCGCCGGGGGTGGGGACGCCCGTGCCCGGAGGACTCACCTACCGCGAGGGCCACTTCGTCTCGGAAGCCGTCGCCCGCTGCGGGACGATGGTCAGCTTCGAGATGGTCGAGGTGAACCCGGTCCTGGACGAAGAGAACCGGACCGCGATACAGGCGGTGGAGCTGATCGCCAGCGCCTTCGGCAAGACGATCCTGTAGGGAGGGTCCTCAGAGCCGGGCGCGGGGCGGCGTCCCCCGGAGCCTGCCGAACACGATCGCGCCGACCTCGACCAACCCTCCACGGAGCAGGGTCCTTCTCGAGGCCTCGTTCGTCGGGTCGCACCGGGCCGCGGGGATCTTGCCCAGCTCCAGGCACTCTCGGCGAAGCTGCCCCACCAGGAAGCTGCCGACGCCGTGCCCGCGCGCTTCCGGTACGACCTCCATGAAGAGGTCCGCGTACGGCGGGTTGTAGTGGTGGAGGATGCCGCCCGCGCCCACGACCCGGCCGGCGGACGTCACCACCCACTCCCCTTCCGGGCCCTCCTCGGAGGCCCGCCGCGCGCGGAAGCCGAGATCGGGTCTGGACGGCCCCGGATCTGCACCGTCGCCGAAGAGAAGCTTCTCCGTCGTCGCGCCCGAGGTGTGCTCGCGCACCACGCGATACTGGGGCTCGATGTTGGTCTGTGCCTCGGCCGAGGTCGCGCCCGCGGCACGAACCACGGCGGAGAAGAGCTGCGATTCGACCGATCGATGCTCCGGCAGCACGAAGAACTCCATCAGGCGGTCGGGCGTGTACCGGTTCCAGACTCCGGCGTAGCCGACCCGCTCTCCGTGCAGCTCGATCTGCCATGCGTCCGCGAGGCCCCGACGGAGGATCGAATCGCGCACGACCTGACATCCGGCCTCCGTCCGATACGCCTCCCGGAGGTCCGCGATCGACGCGTGCGTCGTGTTCTCGACGTGGATGTCCATCAGTCCTCCGAACGACCGGAGCCGTCGTCGGTGCCGGAGGGGACGAACGCTCGAGCTACGCGGGGAGCAGGGACCATCCGTCACGGATCATCGCCGCCGCCCCGGGAGCTCGCGGCGCCCGTCCGCGAGCCCCCTCGGGTACTTCAGCAGTGCTCCGCGTACGCCTTCTGCAGCTCGGCCGCGATCTGCTGAGGCGTGCTGCCCTCGATCTGGTGGCGCTCCATCATGTAGACCAGCTCCTGGTCCTTGAAGAGCGCAACGGCAGGGGAGCTCGGCGGGTAGCCGGTGATGTACTGGCGGGCCCGCTCGGTGGCGTCGAGATCCTGACCGGCGAAGACGGTCGTGAGAACCTCGGGCTTCTCCTCACCCTGCAGCGAGAGGTACACCCCGGGGCGGGCGGCGCCGGCGGCGCAGCCGCAGACGGAGTTGACGACGAGGAGGGTGGTGCGGGTCTCGCCGCCGAGCACCTCGTCGACGTCGCTCGGGCCGCGCAGCTCGCGGAAGCCGATGCGGACGAGATCCTCGCGCATGGGGGCGACCATCATCTCGGGGTAGGGCATCTTCGATCTCTCCTGCTCCGGGCGTCCGTGGCCCGGCTGGCGTTGGGGTCGGTGCGGGCACGGAAATCCGCGCCCCCTGTTCACTGTTCCCGCAGGGGTCCGCGCCGGCCGAAGCGGCTTGCCGCGGTGCGAGACGATCCCACAACTTGATGGACTCTCGCGCCCCGCTCCACCCCTGCTGCTGCTGCCCGTGGACCCGACCCGAACCCTGATCCGGCTCCGAGTGAACGGAGATGTACACGAGGTCGGGGTGCCGGTTCACCACACGCTGGTCGAGACGCTGCGCTACATGCTGGGGCTGACCGGGACGAAGCAGGGGTGCGACAAGGGGGACTGCGGAGCGTGCACCGTCCTGATCGACGGCGCGCCGACGCTGTCCTGCATCCTGCCCGTCCTGGAAGCGGAAGGTCGGGAGATCCGCACGGTCGAGGGGCTGTCGGGAGGACCGGATGGACTCCACCCGGTCCAGGACGAGTTCGACCTCTACGGCGCGGCCCAGTGCGGATTCTGCACCCCGGGGATCCTCTGCTCCGCCGTCGCCCTCCTCGAGGCCAACCCACGTCCCGCTCTGGACGAGGTCCGCGAGGCCCTCGCCGGCAACCTCTGCCGGTGCACCGGATACGCGAAGATTTACGACGCGATCCTCGCCGCCGCACAGCGGCTCCCGGAGGCGGGATGATCCAGCGCAGCCAGGACGACGGGGCGCGCGCCGACGCTCGGCAGACGGCGGACACCGAGGCGCGTAAACCCCAGTCGGACTTCACCTTGATCGGATCACCCCAGCGAAAGATCGACGGGCTCGCGAAGTCGACGGGGCGGGCGGAGTACACCGACGACGTTCAGCTCCCGGGGATGCTGCACGGAAAGATCCTGCGCTCCCCGCACGCCCACGCGCGCATCGTCCGCATCGACGCCTCCGCAGCCGAAGGGCTCCCTGGAGTTCACGCCGTCGTCACCGGTCAGGACATGCCGATCGCCTACGGCATCATCCCGTGGACGCGCGACGAGCACGCGCTCGCGGTCGACCGAGTGCGCTACATCGGGGACGGAGTCGCGGCGGTCGCCGCCGTCGACGAGGACACGGCAAACCGGGCGCTCGAGCGCATCGAGGTGGAGTACGAGATCCTCCCCACCCACCTCGACCCCCACGAGGCGCTCGCGACCGAGGGCTCCTACGACGCCGGCGACTACATCCATCCGCCCCGGAAGGAGGGGTGGAACGGGAACGTGACCAAGATGGTCCGGCTCGAGTTCGGCGAGCTTCAGGAGGAGTTCGACCGGTCCGAGGTGGTGGTCCAGTCGGACTACTACTTCGAGGGGACGACCCACACCCCGATCGAGCCGCACTGCGCCATCGGCCGCTGGGAGGAGGACGGGCGACTGACCGTCTGGTCGTCGACGCAGGTGCCGCACTACCTGCATCGCGAACTGGCGCGGGTGCTGGAGGTCGACCCGGCGCTCGTCCGGGTGCTGCAGCCCCCGGTCGGTGGAGGGTTCGGCGGGAAGAGTGAGCCCTTCGACCTTGAGTTCTGCGTCGCGCTCCTCGCGCGTCGCACCGGTCGCCCGGTGAAGATCCTCTACACCCGCGAGGAGGTCTTCTACGCCCACCGCGGGCGCCACCCCTATCACATGCGCTACCGGACGGGGGCCACCGCGGACGGACAGCTGACCGGGGTCGATGCGAAGATCGTGCTGGACGGCGGGGCGTACGCCTCCTTCGGGCTGGTCACGACCTACTACTCGGGCCAGCTCCTCTGCGCTCCGTACGCGATGCCGGCGTACCGCTTCGACTCGACGCGCGTCTACACGAACAAGCCCGCGTGCGGCCCGAAGCGAGGCCACGGTTCAGTCCAGCCCCGCTTCGCCTTCGAGGTCCAGCTCGACCGGCTCGCCGAGCAGCTCGGGATCGATCCGATCGAGCTGCGCCGACGCAACTTCATCGGCGAGAACACGCGCACGGTCAACGAGCTGCGCATCACCTCGAACGGCTTTCTGGAGTGCCTGGACGCCGTCGAGCGGGCCTCCGGTTGGCGCGAGCGACACCGCCGACTCCCCTTTGGCCGGGGACTCGGGGTCGCGGGGTCGACCTACATCTCGGGGACGAACTACCCGATCTACCCGAACGAGATGCCTCAGAGCGCGGTGCAGATCCAGATCGACCGCTCGGGCCGGGTCGCCGTCTTCAGCGGGGCGAGCGAGATCGGGCAGGGCACGGACTCGATGGTCGCATACGTGGCGGCGGAGGAGCTCGGCGTCCCCCTCGAGCACGTCCGGGTGCTCCGGGGCGACACCGACTTCACCCCCGTCGACCTCGGCGCCTACTCCTCTCGCGTCACCTTCATGCTCGGCAACGCCTGCATCGACGCCTGCAGGAAGGTGAAGCGCCTGGTGCAGGAGGCGGTCGCGGAGGAGTGGGAGGTCAAGCCGAACTCGGTCCTTCTGGCGGGCGGCTGGGCGATGTGGGCCCGGGACACCTCGCGTCGCATGCCGATCCGTGAGGCCTTCAACCGCGCCGAGGCGCGCTCGGGGACACTCGGCGCGACGGGATGGTACAACACCCCGAAGGACGTGCACGGCGAGTACCGCGGCGGGACGATCGGCGCCTCCCCGGCCTACTCCTTCACCGCGCACGTCGCGGAGGTCGACGTCGACGTCGAGACCGGGGTGGTCGAGGTCCGGAAGATCTGGGTCGCCCACGACTGCGGCAGGGCGCTGAACCCGGTCATCGTCGAGGGGCAGATGGAGGGGTCGGCGTACATGGGCTTCGCCGAGGCGTTGATGGAGCAGCAGCTCTTCAAGGACGCCGACCACGGGCGCGCGGGGATCCACGACGGACCGAGCCTCCTCGACTACCGGATCCCGACCTCGCTCGACACTCCGGAGCTCCAGTCGCTCATCATCGAGTCGATCGATCCGGAGGGGCCGTACGGGGCGAAGGAGGCGGGAGAGGGGCCGCTCCACCCGTCGATCCCCGCGATCGCCAACGCGATCCATGATGCGGTCGGACTTCGACTTACGTCACTACCCTTCTCGCCGCCCAGGGTGTGGCGCGCGATCCGGGAGGCGGGGGGACGGGAGGCGCTGAAGAAGCCGGAGGCGCCGGGTGAGGTCACGAGCCGACGGGCAGGGGTGGGCGCGTGATCCCGCGCCCCGGCCGTGTCCAAGGTTCCGTCGCCCTCCTCTTCGGCGGCCTGCTCCTGGTCGTGCCGACCGCCTGCAGGTCGGCGGACGGTGTCCCGGCGGCCGACGCCGCGGCAACCTCCGATGAACGGGATCCCGCTCTCGACGCCGGCGCCCAACCGAGTGAGACCGTAGCGGTCGACGACCCGCCCCGCTCCGATGCCGGAGCGCGAGCCCGACTCGCGGCAGCGGAGCTCGACGCGCTCCGCGCCGAAATCGCCGTCGTCCCTAACCCGAGCGACACCGCCCGGAGCGCCGACTCCGGCGCGTGGCCGGCGGCCGACTGGGACGCCTTTCGGGAGCGGATCCGGTGGGCCGACGCCGCCGGCCTCGACACCCTCTCCTTCCGGGCTGCCGTCGCCGAGATGGGGCGGACCCTCCTCGGCTGGACGTACACCCCGGCCACGCTGGAACGCCCCGGGGAGGAGCGGGTCGTCGTCAATCTCCGCGAGCTGGATTGCGTCACCTACATCGAGAACGTCCTCGCCCTGACCCGGTTTCAGCGACGCTGGTCCGCGAGCGCGGTGGAGGCGGATCCGTCGTGGGCGCGCGAGGCGTACGAGGCGCTCCTCGAGGAGATCCGCTACCGGGACGGCCGGCTGGCGGGGTACTCGAGCCGCCTCCACTACTTCTCGGAGTGGCTGTCGGACAACGAGGCCCGCGGCATCGTCTCCCTCCGGACCGCAGAGCTCGGCGGGGCGGCGGACGACGAGCCGATCGACTTCATGTCGACCCATCCGGAGGCGTACCGGCAGCTCTCCGATCCGGCGGCAGTCGAGGCGATTCGCGCCGTCGAGGCACGACTGAACGGCGGCGAACGCCTCCGCATCCCGCAGGAGGCCATCGGCGACGTCGCGGATCGAATCGCAGAGGGAGACCTCATCGCGGCAACCAGCACCGTGGACGGGCTGGACGTGGCGCACACCGGGATCGCGGTCCGAGTCGATGGGGAGCTGCACCTCATGCACGCACCGCTCGTGGGGCGCGCCGTCGAGATCTCCGAACTCCCCCTCGCCGAGCGGATCCTCGACATCCGGGGCCAGGACGGGATCATGGTGGCCGAGCCGCTCCCGGGAGGCCGCTGATGCTCCGGCTCCCCGCGACCCGATACCACCGGCCCGAGCGAATCGAGGACGCGGTCGGCCTCCTCGCCGAGCACGGAGAGGACGCCCGGGTGATCGCCGGTGGGACGGACCTCGTCCCGAACATGAAGCACGGGCTCTTCGAGCCGGCGCACCTCGTCTCGCTCGGTCGGCTCCCCGAGATCGGTGAGATCCACCTCTCCGGGGAGGGCGAGTCCGTCATCGGGGCGGGCGTTACACTTGCGCAGGTGGCGGCGCATCCGTCAGTCGGACTTGGATTTACAGTACTCGCAGAGGCGGCCGCGCACGTTGCGGGACCCCAGATCCGCAACCGCGCGACGATCGGAGGCAACGTCTGCCTCGAGACCCGCTGCACCTACTACAACCAGACCCGCTTCTGGCGAGAGGCGCTCGGGTACTGCCTGAAGAAGGAGGGGACCGTCTGTCACGTGACGCGCGTGGGAAAGAAGTGCGTCGCCGCGCACTCCGCCGACACGCCGCCCGTCCTTCACCTCCTCGGCGCGGAGCTCGACCTGGCCGGACCGGAGGGGGAACGCTCGATCCCCATCGGCGACTTCTTCATCGCCGACGGGATCTGGAACACGCGCCGACGACCCGACGAGATCCTCGTCCGGATTCGCATCCCCGCACCCTCCACCCGCCGGCGGATCAGCTACCTCAAGCTGCGCCAGCGAAGGTCGATCGACTTCCCCCTCCTCACGGTGGCCGTGGCGATCGATGCCGAGGCCGGCGGACCGATCGAGGGCGCGGAGCTCGTGGTCACGGGACTCGGGTCGCGCCCGCGGGTGGTGAGCGGACTCGACGGGGTGGTCGGGCGCCCCTTCGACGACGAGGCGATCGAGGCGGTGGCCGAGCGCGCCTTCACGCAGTGCCACCCCCTCGAGAACATCACCGTCGACCCGGAGTGGCGGCGGGCGATGGTCCCGGTCCACGTCCGCCGCGCCCTGCAGCGTCTCCGTTCGGAGCTGGAGGCCCGGGCGGCGTGAGCCCGCTCGTTCTCATCGCGATCGTCCTGGTCTCGGTCGGGGTGGGGGTCGCCCTCGACCGAGCGGCGCTGCGGTTCCTCCGACCGCCCCGCCGGCGAGCCC
The DNA here is from genome assembly GCA_028280525.1 of Longimicrobiales bacterium. GTDB lineage: Bacteria > Gemmatimonadota > Gemmatimonadetes > Longimicrobiales > Gaopeijiaceae > Gaopeijia. The sequence continues at coordinate 1,279 of JANQLR010000200.1, read as the reverse complement.
TGCGTACGCCCGAAGACGTCGGACTCCGCGGGGACGAGGTCGTCGTCGACGGCGATGTGGAGCTCCGCATGTGGGTGATGGAGCCGGGTCAGGGGCGCGACTCGGTCGTGCTCCTCGTGCACGGCTGGGGCGCCAACTCCGACCGCTCCCTCGGCATGGCACCGAAGCTGGTCGACGCCGGGCACGCCGTGGCCACCGTCGACGTCCGCGGGCACGGACGAAGCTCGGACGGCAGCTTCGTCACCCTTCGTCACTTCCGGGACGACGTGGCACGGGCCGCGAAGACGCTCCGCGAGCGCTACCCCGGGGCCTCACTCACGGTGGTCGGGCACTCGATGGGCGGCGCGGCGGGACTCCTGGTGGCGGCGGACGGGGGGCCGGTCGACCGGCTCGTGACCGTGGCAGCCCCCTGCGACGTCTACGACGCCACCCGGCGTCACCTGGAGCGGAAGAGACTCCCTGCGGGGCCGCTGATCTCCGCCTTCCGGCTCCTGTGGAAGCGGCGGGTCGGAGTTCCGTACGACTCGATCCACCCCGGCCTCCGAGCCCGGGACGTCCGGGTACCGACGCTGGTCGTGCAGCCCGAGCGCGATCGACAGGTCCCCGTCGATCAGGGCACCCTCCTGGCGCGCCAGCTCGGGCTCGAACCCGAGATCGTGGAGGGGGCCGGCCACTCCGACGTCCTCGACCGCCCGGACGTCCACGACCGGATCGCGCACTTCCTGGAGGGTCAGGTCCCCGTCGATCCCGCCGTCTGATCCGTTGCCTGCGGGGCCTCGGGGTCCTCCCGGAGCTCCAGTGCAACGTCGATCGTGGCCCCCAGCCACCCGTGACCCGACGGTCCGAAACGGGCGCGCACCTGTTCGAAGGCGTCGTCCACCGTCTCCCGGACCGCCCCGAATACGTCGCTGGGTGTCGTTTCGGCGCCGGAGCGCATCAGGTAGTGGAAGGCACGCGCCATCCCCAGGCTGCCGATGACGTCCGCGACGATCTCGAAGCCGTCGTCGGCTTCGCGCTGCGTCCGGGTGTCCCCCAGCCGCGACTCGCGGAAGGGCTGATTCGCCCCACACACGATCGTCCGCACGCCGGCGTGCCGGAGACCCTCCAGCCGGGTCCGGTCCACCGACCCCGAGATCGCCGCAGGAACGAAGAGGTCGGCCTCGACGGCGTACCCCACGACTCGGTCCGCGCCGGAACGACGGAGCGGATGCGGTGGGATGGCGCGGCCCTCGCGGCGGCGAAGGAGCTCCTCGACCTCCCGGGCGTCCAGCCCCTCGTC
>JANQLR010000198.1 GCA_028280525.1 Longimicrobiales bacterium | reverse complement strand
GCCGACCTTCGTGCAACCCACCTCGCCAGGAGTCGTCTCGGTGACCCGTCGAATGCCCTCCCGACCCGCCGGTCGGCTCGCCCCCGCACCCTCGATCCTCTGCGCGCTCGGTCTTGCGCTCCCGGCCGCGACCTCGGCCCAGGACGCCCCCTCCGAGGTGGAGCGGCGGATCCTCGAGGAGTCGTATACGGTGCCGACCGCGGCGATTGCGGAGGCCGCCCTGGCGCCGCGCTGGGAGAACGTCTCCGCCTCGAACCTGGACCCGACGGGGAGCTTCTTCGTCCACACCGTTTCGGACGGTCCGGCCAGCCTCCCCGTCTTCGCCAGGCCGCACCTGAACCTGGGCGCGCTCCAGATCGACCCGGCCGCGGACCGCTACCGGCGGCTCACGACGCGGAGCGCGATCGGCTTCCACCTGATCTCCGCCGAGGACGGCGCCCGGACCGAGGTCGAGGTGCCGCGGGACGCCCGCGTATCGAACGCCACCTGGTCGCCGGACGGGATGCACCTCGCCTTCATGGCGCACTACGACGAAGGGACGCACATCTACGTCGCCGATCGCACCGGCTCCTCGCGTCGGGTGACGCGGGACGAGATCCTCGCGGTGCACGTCCGCGACCTGCAGTGGACCACCACCGGCGAGATCGTGACGGTGCTGCCGCCGGAGAACCGGGGCGCGATGCCGACCGCGCCGGAGGTCCCGGCCACCCCGATGGTTCGCCGCACGTCGACGGACGAGAACCGCCTCCGCACCTATTTCGATCTCCTGGAGAACCCGCACGAGAAGGCGCTCGTCGAGTACTTCTCGACCGGGCAGCTCGCGGTGATCGACGCCGAGTCGCGCCGCGTCACCCGCATCGGCGAGCCGGCGATGATCGTCGGCGTGGACGCGGCGCCGGACGGGAGTCACTTCCGCGTCGAGCGCTTCTCCGGCGACTTCTCCTACATCGTCCCGACCACCAGCTCCGCGACCGTCGAGGAGCTGTGGAGCCGGGACGGAGAGATGCTGGCGGTCCTGGACGAGCGGGAGGCGCGCGAGGGGGTCCAGAGCGACGACGACGACGCGGAGGGAGACGAGCCGGAGAAGCGGGAGATGGCGTGGCACCCCGGTGGCGGCCTCGTCTTCCTGCAGATGGAGCCGGCGCCCGAGGAGTCCGACGAGGGCATGGCGGCCGACGAGGAGGGCGATGACGAGGAGCGCGGCCCCCGGATGGATCGGGTGGTGCACTGGACGGCGCCCTTCGGCGAGGCGGACGCGGAGATCCTCTACGAGACCTCGAAGCGGGTGACGGAGTTCGCCTTCGACGCCGAGGGCGGGATGATCTTCCTGACCCGCGGGAATGGCGGCGGGCGGAACGGTGGAGGCAACCAGACGGTGCACGCGGTCGACCTCTCCGCCCCCGACGAGGAGTACCTCGTCCTCCGGCGCCGCGCCGACGACGAGATCACGGAGGACCCTGGGACGATCCTGCGCATGACCGGCCCCGCGGGGACGTCGGTCGTACGTACGGACAGCGACGGCGCACACGTATACCGCGAGGGTGTGCAGTACTTCGAGGACCCGATGGTCGACGCCCCCCGGCCCTTCGTGGACCGGGTCGAGATCCGGACCGGGGAGGTCGAGCGGGTCTTCCAGAGCTCCGCGGACCGGTACGAGCGCGTCGCCGCATCGATCGACCGCGACATGACCGAGATCGTGGTGACGGCCGAGGGCCCGACCGACGTGCCGCAGCTCGTCCGCATGCGCCCCGACGGGAGCGACGCCCGCACCCTGACCTCGAACGTCGACCACACCCCGGACATCACCGCCGCTCACCGCGAGACGCTGATGATCGAGCGGCCCGACGGCTTCACCTCGATGGTCGAGGTGACGATGCCGGTCGGGTGGCGCCCCGGGGACCCCGCGCCACCGGCGATGTTCTGGTTCTACCCCCGCGAGTACACCGAGCAGGAGCAGTACGACCGGCAGACGGTCGCGCGCTACAACCGCAACGACTTCCCCAACATGGGGACCCGGTCGATGGAGATCCTGACGCGGAGCGGGTACGCCGTCGTCGATCCGGACCTTCCGATCGTCGGGGAGCGCGACCAGCCGAACGACTCCTACATCCTCGACCTGCGCAACACCCTCGCCACCGTCATCGACTCCCTCGACGCCCGGGGGCTGGCGGACCGTACTCGCCTCGGGCTGGGCGGGCACTCCTACGGCGCCTTCGGGACGGCGAATGCGATGGTGAACACCCCCTTCTTCAAGGCGGGGATCGCAGGCGATGGGAACTACAACCGCTCCCTGACCCCGGCCGGCTTCCAGCGCGAGCCGCGCCAGCTCTGGGAGGCGGAGCAGATCTACATCGAGATGTCGCCCTTCTTCGTGGCCGACCGACTGACCGGGTCGCTCCTCCTCTACCACGGGATGGACGACCACAACGTCGGCACCCACCCGGACCACTCGCGTCGCCTCTTCCACGCGCTCAACGTGCTCGGGAAGGACGCCGCGCTCTACATGTACCCCTTCGAGGACCACGGCCCCGCCACCCGCGAGACGATCCTCGACCTCTGGGCCCGCTGGACGGCGTGGCTCGACGTGCACGTGAAGGGAGAGGGCGCGTCGCGGCCGATCACCGAGGACGGGGCCTGACGCCCTCCATCTCCCCAGTGCGGTGGGACCGCGACGGCAGGGAAGCCGCCCCGAGGATGCGTCCCCCGCGGCCGCCGTCGAGATCGGTCGCAGGGGACCTTCCCGGGCACAACCGGACGGGGCCGGGGTCCACGGACATCCGTCCACCTCGACCGGTGCCGCGCATGCCCTACCAGACGGAAGTCCTCCCCGAGCTCGGCTGCATCGTCTCGCGCGTGACCGGGGTGATCGGCACGGAGGAGATGATTGCCGAGGTCCGGCTCTGGACCGAGGCGATCCTGAGCGACGAGCGGGTGCGAACGCTGATGATCGACCACTCGGAGGCCGACCTCTCCGCCATCGGCGTGGAGGAGGTAAAGGAGGTCGCGTCCGGATCGGCCCGACTGTACGAGGCGGCTCCCGACCTCTACACCGTGGCCATCTACGGGCGGAATCTCGGCTTCGCCCTCGGCCGGATGTGGCAGGCGTGGGCAGACGCCGACGACCGGGCCACGATCGCGCGATCGCTCGAGCACGCCGAGGAGATCCTGGCCCGGCGTGGGATCGTACTCGATCTCGCGGGCGGCTCGCCCCCGGGGTGACGCTAGCGTCTCGTCGGTTCCGTGTCTTCGCCCCGCTCGTCGCGCTCGTCGTCGGCCTCCCCCGCGCGACGAGTGGAGCGCGCTCCAGCTGGATCCTGAGTCACTGGGAGGTCAACTACCTCGACTTCGGCTTTCTGCGGCGGGGCCTCCTCGGGACGCTCGTCCGTCCCCTCCCCGACGCCTGGACGCCCGTCGTGGCCGCCCTCGTTCATCTGTCGGCGATCGCCCTCCTGGCGATCCTCCTCGACCGCTGGATCGAACGAGCACGACTCCCCTCCGAGTGGGCGGGGCGCCTCCGGCTCGCCCTCGTCGTGAGCCCGCTCGCCTTCATGAATCTCGGGTGGGACTGGGGGCGCTTCGACCCGATCGCCTTCGTTCTCCTCCTCCTCGCGATCGACCTGGCTCGGGAACGCGGACGCGCCCCGTGGGGCGTCGGCCTCCTCCTGCTCGCGATGCTGACGCACGAAGCCGTCGTCGTCTGGGGGGTGCCGCTCTTCCTCGCCGCCCTCCTCGACCGGCACGGGCCGCGCGCGGCGGCCGTGGCGACCCTCCCCCTCCTCGCCCTCGCCGCGATGCTCTGGCGCTTCGGCGGCTCGGTGCTCGCGGCGCAGCGCTACGGGATGGGGGCGATGGTGTGGGAGCGAGGTGTGGTGCAGCTGCACGACCAGGTCGATCCGCTGACGTGGGCGGTCGTCGTCGTCGTCTCCCTGTCCCTCCTCGTCGGCACGGTGGCGGTCCACCGCGCCGGCGGCCTGCGCCTCACCGCGGTCTCCATCGCCCCCCTCTCCTGCCTCGCCCTCTTCCCGATGGGGATCGACTGGGCGCGATGGCTCTCGCTGACCGGGTTCGTCTGCGCGGCGGCGCTCCTGCTGCAGGTGGCCGATGCGCGCGACGCGCACGCCGGGCTTCCCAGCAGCCGCGCCGATCGCGGCAACCGGGGGGCGTCGGATGCGTCTGGGCCTCCGGGGCG
>JANQLR010000196.1 GCA_028280525.1 Longimicrobiales bacterium | reverse complement strand
CTCGGCGTGGATCCACTTCGAATCCGGCGTCCTATTCCAGGAAGAGAAGGTCGCCCTCGGCGCCGCCACGACCGTCCTCGCGCACGCCCTCGCACACCCCTCCATCTCACTCCTTCAGACCGTAGAGCACTGATGTTCGACTTTCCGCGTCTCCGGCCTTTCGGGCGACTCCTCCTGGTCGCACCTCTGACCCTCATCCTTTCCGCCTGCGGAGAGTCTCTGGCTCCCGACGACGACGAGTGGACACTCACCTGGTCCGACGAGTTCAACGGGACGGCGGGCTCCCTTCCCGATCCGAACAACTGGGTCTTCGACATCGGCACCGACTGGGGCAACCAGCAGCTCGAGTGGACGACCGACCGCCCCGAGAACGTGTCGATGGACGGGAACGGCAACCTCGTCATCACGGCCCGCGAGGAGTCCTTCAACGGGCAGCCGTACACCTCCGCCCGAATCACGACCAAGGATCGCTTCGAGCAGCGCTACGGGCGCTTCGAGGCGCGCATCAAGCTCCCGAGCGGCCAGGGGCTCTGGCCCGCCTTCTGGATGCTCGGCGCCGACTTCGACGAGGTCGGTTGGCCGCAGACCGGGGAGATCGACATCATGGAGTTCCGCGGTCAGAACCCGAGTGAGCTCCTGGGCACCGTCCACGGCCCCGGCTACTCCGCGGGCGCCGCGATCGGCGAGGCGATCACCATCCCCGATGCCCGCCTGGACGACGGCTTCCACGTCTACCGAGTGGACTGGGAGGAGGACCGGATCGTCTGGTTCTTCGACGATCAGGCGTACTTCGTGATCGAGCCCGACGACCTGACCGGCGAGTGGGTCTTCGACGACCCCTTCTTCATGATCCTCAACGTCGCGGTCGGCGGCACCTTCGTCGGCTCGCCGGATGAGAGCACGACCTTCCCGCAGACGATGGTGGTCGACTACGTCCGCGTCTACGAGCGCGACTGATGGCCACCGGGGAGGATCGCCCGGACGACGCCGGCCCACCGCACGACGCGAAGAAGGAGAAGGACCTCAAGGAGCTGACCGAGGCCGGGGTTGCCGCCTGGCACAACCGTCTCGGGGACGAGGACCAGGGCGCGCCCGAGCACTGGGAGACCGCGCCGGAGGACCGCGTCCCCCTCCTGCAGAAGGTCATCTACGGGCTCGGGGCCTTCGTCAACAACATCATGGCCGCCGCGATCGGCGGGATGGCGATCGTCCTCAACCTCTCGCTGGGGATGAGTCCGGCGCTCGTCGGACTCCTGGGGGCTCTCCCCCGGGTGACGGACGCGATCACCGACCCCCTGATGGGCTACATCTCGGACAACACCAAGTCCCGGTGGGGTCGGCGGCGCCCGTACATCTTCGTCGGGGCGATCCTCGTCGGGATCTTCTACATCGTCCTGTGGCAGCTCCCGGGCGGGAAGAGCGAGGCCTTCTACTTCTGGTACTTCCTGACCGGCTCGTTCCTCTTCTACCTGGCGTACACGATGTTCGCCACGCCGTGGGTAGCGCTCGGCTACGAGCTGACGCCGGACTTCCACGAGCGGACGCGCCTGATGGGCGTCCAGAACATCATCGGGCAGATCGCCTACCTGATCTCCCCCTGGTTCCTCTGGTTCATGACGCGGCCGCAGTTCACCGATCAGATCGAGGGGGCGAAGGTCCTCGCCATCCTGATCGGGATCAGCGCGGCGGCCCTCGGCATCCTCCCCGCGATCTTCCTGCGCGAGCGTCTGGCCGAGGTCGCCGCGGCGGAGCACGACGCGCACCACGAGGACGGCGGCATCGCCAAGGAGATCCGGAGCTTCTTCTCCGGGCTCCTGATGACGGTGTCGCGGAAGAGCTTCCAGAAGCTGGCCGTCGCCACCTTCCTGGTCTTCAACGGCTTCATCCTCGTCTCCTCCTTCAACGTCTACGTCCTGATCTACTACGTCTTCGGCGGCGATCAGGACCTGGGCTCGCAGTACGCGGGATACCTCGGGACGCTCGGCACCGTCTCCACGATCTGCATCATCCCGGTCGTGACCTGGATGGGCACCCAGTGGGGGAAGCGACGCGCCTTCTTCGTCTCGACGGGGATCTCGATGTTCGGCTACTCGCTGAAGTGGTTCACCTACTCCCCCGACGCCCCGAATATGGTCTTCGTTGCCCAGCCCTTCATCGCCTTCGGGCTCGGCGGGCTCTTCACCCTGATGGGGTCGATGATCTGCGACGTGGTCGACGAGGATGAGCTCGAGACCGGGGAGCGGCGCGAGGGGATGTACGGCTCGATCTACTGGTGGGTCGTGAAGGTCGGGATGGCGGCCGCGCTCGCCGGGGGCGGTTACCTCCTGGTGGCGACCGGCTTCGACGTCGAGCTCGGCGGCGGACAGTCGGAGCGGACGCTGACGCTGCTCCGCTTCTTCGACGCCTTCGTGCCGGCGATCGCGGCGGGAGTCGCGATCTTCGCGATCAAGCTCTACCCGATCACCGAGGAGACCGCGCACGCCATGCGGGAAGAGCTCGAGGCGCGGCGCGGCGTGCCCGACGCGACGGCCGCCGGAGTATGACCGGAGAGGTCTGCATCCCCAACATCGATCGCTCCGGCCGGGCCCAGCGGGCCACGGTCGGGGCGATCGCCGGGGTGGGTGCGGTCCTCCTCCTCCTCGGCCCCGGGATCCTGGGGCTCCCGCCCGGTGCGCGCTTCCTGGCCGTTCCCGCCGCCTTCTTCGCCGCGGTGGGACTGCTGCAGGCGAAGGAGAAGACGTGAATCGCCCTCGCATCTCGCGGTCTGCGAGACATGGGCAACGGCCCCTCCGAGATCACGGAGGCGGATGAACGGGCGGCAGTCCGACGGCAGGCGAGGCGGGTGGTGGTGCATGCATCGATCGTCGCGGGGGTGACGCTGGGGATCGCAGTGGTCCTCTGAGGGGTTCGAGTCTGGGCCGAGCGCTGCGTGGCCGACGCCACCGCCCTGCCCCGCACCACGACGATGGACGGTCGAGCGCCATGCTTCACCTCGAGTACAGCTTCGCAACCGAACTCGACGCGGAGTTCGCCATTCCGTGGCGCGGGACGGACGCCCCCGATCCGCGAGTCGTCCTTCTGAACCGCTCGCTCGCGGACGACCTCGGCCTCCCCGCGGACGAACTGGCCTCCGGCTCCGGCGCGCACTTCCTGGCCGGGATGGAGATCACCGACGGCGCCCGACCC
>JANQLR010000184.1 GCA_028280525.1 Longimicrobiales bacterium | reverse complement strand
CGGTCGGGGAATCGCTCGAGGTCATCGCCGAGGCCGCCCCGGAGGGCGCCTGGATCCAGGACGTCGCCTCGCTCCAGCGCCGGCCCCTCGACCTCGCGCGGGAGGTGGGGCTCTCCGAGCGCTACGTCTCCGCACACCCCATGGTCGGCAGCCACCGAAGCGGGTACGCCGGTTCGAGCGACGACCTCTACCTGCATGCCCCCGTCTGGCTCTCGCACCGGGGCGCGGCCTCGGGGGTTCAGGCCGCCGCCCAGCGACTCTGGGACACGGTGGGGGCGGAGTGCGAGTGGGTCGACGCCACGGAACACGACGCGCGCATGGTGCTGGTCAGCCACCTGCCTCAGGTGGTCGCGGTGGAGCTGGCGCGGACGATCGCGTCCCGCGGGCGCGGGGTGGACGAACTCGGTCCGGGCGGGCGCGACATGACGCGGCTCGCCGCGTCGAACCCCCGCATGTGGACCGATCTCTTCGCCGAGTCCGGCCCGGAGGTCGCCGCGGCGCTTCGCGAGCTGATCGAACGGCTCGCGGGGATGGCCGAGGCGGTGGAGGCGCACGAGGTCGAGCGCATCCGAGACGCCTTCGTCGAGGCGGGCGCCTGGAGGGGAGAATGAGAATCCGCGTTCCGGGCGACAAGTCGATCACGCAGCGGGCGCTCCTCCTGGGGGGGCTCGCCGACGGCCGCTCGAGGATCCGGCGTCCGCTGACCGGGGCCGACCCGCGCTCGACCGCCGGGGCGGTGGCCGGCCTCGGGGTCGAGATCTCCGACTTCGGGCCCGACACCTCCGAGCTGATCATCGCGGGGCGGGGGCAGGACGGGCTGCGCGCCCCCACGGGCGTCCTCGACCTCGGCAACTCCGGAACCGGCTCCCGGCTCCTCCTCGGTGTCCTGGCCGGCCAGCGCTTCGACGCCACCCTCACCGGCGATGCGTCGCTCCGCTCCCGGCCGATGCGCCGCGTGACCGATCCGCTCGGCGCCATGGGAGCCCGCTTCCGCTGGGAGGGGGAGGAGGGGCGGCTCCCGCTGACCGTCCTGGGCGGTGCGCTGAAGTCGGTCGACCTGGACCTCGCCGTGGCGAGCGCGCAGGTGAAGAGCGCCCTCCTGCTCGCGGGTGTCGCCAGCCGGGTGCCGGTGCTTCTGACCGAGCCCGGGCCCTCCCGCGATCACACCGAGCGCATGCTCGAGAGCGTCGGGGCGCGGGTGATCACCCACGTCCGGGGGCCGGGCCGGCGCGTCGAGTTCCGCGACCCGCCCGAGCGGCTTTCTCCCCTCGACCTGACCGTCCCCGGCGACCCCTCCTCCGCCGCCTTCTTCCTCCTCGCCGCCCTCCTCGGGGTGTGCCCGGAGATCGAGGTCGAGGGGGTGGGGCTGAACCCGACCCGCACCGGGGTGGTCGATCTCTTCCGCCGGATGGGTGGTCGGATCGAGGCCGAGGTGACCTCCGAGGAGGGCGGCGAGGTGACGGGGACGCTCGGGGCGACCCGATCCACGCTGCGCGGGATCGACGTGGTGCACGACGACGTGGTGCGCGCCATCGACGAGCTCCCGGCCGTGGCGGTGGCCGCGGCCCGCGCCCAGGGGGTGACGCGCATCACCGGGGCGGGGGAGCTCCGGGTGAAGGAGACCGATCGGATTCGCGCCATGGTCGTGAACCTCCGGGCGGTCGGGGTCTCGGTGGAGGAGCTCGACGACGGGATGGAGATCGAGGGGACCGACCGACCGCTGCGCGGGCGGGTCGACGCCTTCCACGACCACCGCATCGCGATGGTCTTCGGCGTCCTCGGCGCGCAGCCCGGAAATGAAATCGAGGTGGTCGGGCGGGACGCGGTCGACGTCTCCTTCCCGACCTTCTGGGGGCAGCTCGAGGAGGTGCGGACCGGATGACCGGGTCCCCCCTCTCCTACGGCCCCGACGATCCCCGCGCGGCGACGCTCGTCACCCTCGACGGTCCCGCCGGTGTCGGGAAGTCCACGACCGCCCGGGCCGTCGCCGACGCGCTCGGGTACCGGTACCTGGACTCCGGGTCGCTCTACCGGGCGGTCACGCTGGCCCTCCTTCGCGCGCACGTCCCGAACGACCGCGTCGACGACCTCGACGCGGAGGCACTTCGCGGCCTCGGGGTCGCGGTGCGCCCGGGCGCCGAGACGCTCGAACTCCTCCTGGACGGGGCGGTGATTCCCGACGCGGAGCTGCGGACCCCGGAGGTCACGGCGCTCGTCTCCCACGTCGCCCGCCTCCCGGCCGTGCGCGACTGGCTCTTCGACGCCCAGCAGGCCGCCGCCTCGCAGGGCCGCCTCGTCGCGGACGGGCGGGACATGGGGACCGTCGTCTTCCCGCAGGCCCGCACGAAGGTCTTCCTCGTCGCGGACCCTCGCGAACGGGCGCGTCGGCGGCTGCGGGACCACGGCGTCGCGGAGCCGACGGAGGCCGAGCTGGCCGGGGAGACCGAGCGGCTCATGGCGCGCGACGCGCAGGACGAGGCGCGGGCCGTGGCTCCGCTCCGTCGGGCCGAGGACGCGCGCGAGCTCGACACGACCCATCTGAGCTTCGCGGAGCAGGTCGCCCAGGTCGTCGCCTGGGCGCGGGGAGAGGCGGCCGGAGAGGCCTCCGGCATCCGCGAGGGGGCGCCGGAAGGGTCGGAGGGTGATGGGTCAGTTTGAACTGTGACAAACCCTGCGTCCGATTCAGCGACCCGCTAGCTTTGATGGATGAGCAAACAGCGCAAGGAATCGGACCAAAAGCTGCGCCTCGACATGAACGAGGTGGCACACCGGGTAATGCGTCAGGCTACCGGACAGGAGCCAAAGACACCGCCCCCCGGCGAACGCTCTGAGGAAGAGAAGAACCCCGAAGCGGTCGCACGAGGGGCGAAGGGCGGGGAAGCCCGAGATCAGGCTATGACCGCCGAAGAGCACGAACGTCTGGCGCAGACGGCGGCGCTCGCCCGGTGGAAGCAGTCGAGGGACTAGACCTCGGTCGGCGTACCTGCTCGGCGAATCTCAACGTCGAGTCCGAAGTCTGCCTCAATCTGGATCGGCTCCTCCGTTGGGTTCACGCGATTCCAGTGCTCGGCATCGAAGGTCAACTGAGTGATGTCCCCGACGACCTGCTCGCGGCGCATCGTCAGCGAGGCATGCATGGGCCCTCGTGGAGCCTCGTCGATATCGATCCAAAGGTGAGTCTGCTGCCCACCTTGGGTATCGACATACATATGGTTGACTCGGTAGGGCTGGCCAGTCTCAACATCCGTCCGCGTCTCCTGCCGAGCGGCGCGTGCGAAGTCCTTGGCGACCAGTTCTACCACCGACACCGGCTTGGGTGGCGGGTATCCGCGATCGAGGGCCCATTCGGCCACGCGATGTAGGTCGACGGAGGTCGCCCCCGTCTCTTCTTTGTAGAGGCGGATCAGCTTCTGGCGTTCTTGGATCTTTGACATTCGTCTCGTCGTGCTCTTGCTGGGAGACGGAACTAGGCGAGGGGCGCGATGTCGCCCCACCCGTCGTGTATGGCCGCCGGTAGCACCACGCCTCTAACCCCGACGAGGTGGCTGCGGAAACGGTCATAACGCTGTGTGGCGTGTTGCAGCTGGCCCGCCACGAGGCCGGGGTGGACGTTCACGACTTTGGCGAAGCCACGAATGTCCCGCTCAGTAAAGATCGGGGCCTTCCTCGCAATGAACTGGTTGAGTGTACGAGTGGGGACGCAGAAGTCGGCCGCTGCTTCATTGGCGCGGCGCTCCTCCTCTTCGATATCGGGTCCAGCGTCGGACCCGTTCCGTTCAAGGTTGTCCAGCCTAGCGACTTCACGACCATCGCCCCGCAGTACGTGCTCGCATTCGTGCCGAAGAACGAACCAGAAGTTGTCGATACGGTCGAAGCGCATGGTCATGCCGATGACGGGCGAGTGGTCGTCCAGCCAGAAGCAGACGCCGTCGATTTTCGCGCCCGGAACAGACTCGACCACGACAAACCGAACTCCCGCCTCGGCGAGAATCCTTGGCACGTGGCGCGCCTCATCAGGAGATGCGAGGAGAGCATGAAGCTTCTTGAGGGCGGAGCGCATAGCGCGAGCCGAGTACTTCTTGTCGAGGACGATGGACTCGGCGATGCGGCGGACCCGGCGAAGCCAAGCCAGCTGCACCATAGTTACATCGCCGCCAACATCGGTCTTCTTGGCCGCGTGGGGCATCACCGCAATCTCTTCCGCCGAATCAACTCCGAAGAACGCGGCCAACTCTGACTCGACTCGGCGAACGTCGGATGTATTCTCAACGTCGATCCACCCCCGCCGAGCCATTTCAGCGATCGGGAAGTCCGTGTAGAGCTGCGCCCGAATCTCCCGCCGGGGATCCGGGATAGCCTCAATCTGGGCCTTCTTGAGGTCGTACTTCCCCTGGAGGAGGAGAAACCGCCCGGGAGGAACGTCGAACACCTCCCCGAGAGCTACCGCCATCGACGCATCGACAGGCCGTTGGCCGTTGATCATGCGTGTCACGATGGTCGTTGAGACGCCGAGAACTATGGAGAGGACCTTCTGAGTCCAGCCACGCTCCTCGAGGAGGTGCTGGATCAACTGTCCGGGGGTCCGAAAGTCGGGTTCGTTATCGTTCATGGACGAAGAATATATCAGGTGCGCAATTTCGCAACAACCTTGATTATGCTAGGCAGTTGATTAGATCGTATGTCACAATGAACCGACTACCCGACTCCACCCGCGCCGCGGTCCTTCGCTGCCTTTGCGAAGGCAATTCGATCCGCTCGACCGCTCGCATCACGGGCGTCTCGAAGGCGACGGTGCTCAAGCTTCTGGTCGAGGCCGGGGAGTTTTGCTCGTTCTATCAGGACGCCGTTCTGCGGGGCCTTAGCCCGGAGCGGATCGAGGTGGATGAGATCTGGGGCTTCGTTGGCGCGAAGCAGCGCAACGCGAAGCAGGAGGGCCACGCGGACATCTGGACCTTCACGGCCCTCGACCCGGACTCGAAGCTGATGGTGTCGTGGCTCGTCGGTGAGCGGTCGCAAGAGTCGGCTTCGGCGGTCCTTCAGGATCTGGCCTCGCGGGTGACGGGGAAGATCCAGCTCACGACCGACGGGCACACGATGTACCCGGAGGCCGTTCGGTCCGCCTTCAGTTGGAAGGAGGTGGACTACGCGCAGGTGGTGAAGAGCTACGGCCAGACGGGAGGGAAGGAGGAGCAGCGCCGGTACTCCCCCACGACCAGCACCGGTGTTCGGAAGGTGCGGGTCATCGGGACGCCGGACATGGAGAAGGCTTCGACCTCACTCGTCGAGCGGACGAACCTCATGCTCCGCACGACCACCCGGCGGTTCACCCGGCTCACCACCGCGTACAGCAAGAAAGCGGAGAATCACGCTCACGCCGTGTCGCTCGCCTTCATGTCCTACAACTTCTGCACCCCGCACGGGACGCTGACGAAGGAGCGGGACGGGATGAAGACGACCCCGGCGATGGCGGCGGGTGTGACCGACCGGGTATGGAAGATCGAGGACGTTCTGGCTCGGATGGACCCGGATCGCGCCCTGTTTCCAGAGAATCGTTGACCTGGCCCCGGAAGCCGCCGTACCTTCAGTTCACGGGCACGATAAACCACTCGTGTTTCCGAGCCGGGCGCGGCACCCAGCCGCGTTTTCGGCGGGACCCGGAGACGGGTCGCTTTCGTGTAAGCGTCAAAGCGGATGCCCGATCTGTCCATCTAATCGCGGACAGGTCGGGTTTTTCCTTTCCGGCGGGCGTTACGCTCGAACTGACCCATCACCGGTCGGAGACGCTCGATTGACCGAAGGTGGCGCCACGGCTACCTTTTCTCTGCTAGGCACCCGACGAATTCGGTTCGTCGGAGCACAAGGCGCCGCCCGGATTCGTACCGGGGGCGCCTTCTGAGTCTGGCCCGCCGACCTCCGGGACGAGCCCGGGGGAGGCGACACTCCAGCCCCCGTGCGCTACGCGGCCCGTTCGGCGCGGCACGGGATCAGGGCTCCCCGGAGGGAGCGATCGCATGACCGACGAGAAGACCCCGGCCGAGAACGACGAGCAGATCGTCGACGCCCCCGAGGCCGAATCCAACGCCGACGCCCCCGAGGCCGAGGCGGAGACCGCAGCCGAAGCGGCTACGGTCGAAGAGGCCGAGACCGCAGCCGACGAGGCTCCGGTCGCCGAGACCGAGACGCAGGCCGCGGAGGCGGCCTCCGAGGACGCCCCCGTTGCCGAGGACGCCCCCGCCGATGCGGAGGAGACCGAGGACGACGCCCCCGCCGAGGAGGAGACCGCAGCCGACGAGGCTCCGGTCGCCGAGGCGGACGACGACGCGGCGACCGACGAGATGACCGAAGAGGAGCTCGCCGAGG
The DNA here is from genome assembly GCA_028280525.1 of Longimicrobiales bacterium. Lineage (GTDB taxonomy): Bacteria > Gemmatimonadota > Gemmatimonadetes > Longimicrobiales > Gaopeijiaceae > Gaopeijia. The sequence goes on along the minus strand of JANQLR010000184.1, from coordinate 10,043 downwards.
AGGCGAACGTCTACATCGACGCCCTCACCGGCGAGGTCATGGAAGGCCCCGCCGACGAGGAGGACGACGATGACGACGCGCCGATGTTCGGCGGCATCTCCCCCGAGCTGATCCACGATCCGTACGGCGAGGAGGAGCTCTCCACCTCCGCCGCGGACTTCGAGGCGCTCCTCAACGAGTACCACAAGGACTTCGCGGGCATCCGCGAGGGCGAGATCGTCGAGGCGCAGGTCCAGCGGGTCACCGACACCGCGGTCATTCTCGAGTTCGGCTTCAAGTCCGAGGGCTCCGTCGCGCGCGACGAGTTCAAGGACGTTCCGGAGGTCGGCGAGAAGGTCGAGGTCCTCCTCGAGTCGCTCGAGGACGACGACGGCATCGTCGTGCTCTCCAAGAAGAAGGCCGACTTCCTCCGCGTCTGGGAGAAGATCCGCGAGGCCCACGAGGCCGACCGTCCGGTCAAGGGAACGCTCGTCCGGAAGATCAAGGGTGGTGTCACCGTCGATCTCATGGGCGTCGACGCCTTCCTCCCGGGTTCGCAGATCGCGCTGCGCCGCGTGCCGAACATCGAGGACCTCATCGGCGAGGTCTACTCGTTCAAGATCATCAAGCTCAACAAGCGCCGCCGGAACATCGTCGTTTCGCGCCGCGTGATCCTCGAGGCGGACCGCGAGAAGAAGCGCGGAACGCTCGTGAAGGAGCTCCTCGTCGGCCAGGTCCGCGAGGGAACCGTCAAGAACATCACCGACTTCGGTGCCTTCATCGATCTCGGCGGTCTCGACGGACTCCTGCACATCACCGACATGTCGTGGGGCCGCGTCGGCAACCCGTCCGAGGTGGTGGAGATCGGTCAGGAGCTCGATGTGAAGGTTCTCGACATCGACTGGGACCGCGAGCGGATCTCGCTCGGGCTCAAGCAGCTCCTTCCGTACCCCTGGACCGAGATCGACAAGAAGTACCCGGTCGGTGCGCGTGTCCGCGGGAAGGTCGTCTCGATCACGAACTACGGTGCCTTCGTCGAGCTCGAGAAGGGCGTCGAGGGGCTCGTCCACATCTCCGAGATGTCCTGGACGCGCAACATCCGTCACCCGTCCAAGCTCGTCTCCATCGGGGATGAGATCGAGGCGGTGGTCCTCAAGGTCGACCCGAACGACGAGAAGATCTCGCTCGGGATGAAGCAGATCGAGGAGGATCCGTGGCTCGCCCTGCCGCTGAAGTACCCGACGGGTACGACGATGGCCGGTGTGGTCCGCAACCTGACCTCCTTCGGTGCCTTCGTGGAGATCGAGCCGGGGATCGACGGGCTCGTCCACGTCTCCGACATGTCGTGGACGAAGCGGGTCGAGCACCCGTCCGAGATCGTTCAGAAGGGCGACGAGGTCCAGGTGATGGTCCTCGACGTCGATGCGGAGAACAAGCGGATCTCGCTCGGGCTCAAGCAGCTTCAGGACGACCCGTGGCCGACGATCTCCGAGCGCTTCGCGCCGGGGGTCGAGGTGGACGCGGAGACCGTTCGGGTCCAGGACACCACCGGGATCGTGGTCGACCTCGGCGACGACATCGAGGGCTTCGTGCCGTCGTCGCACGCCGGGATCAGCGATCCGGACCGGATGAACGAGTACTACGGCAAGGGCGTGAAGGTCTCCCTCCGCGTGATGGAGTCCGACGCGACCAACCGCCGCATCGTGCTCGAGGTCCTCGAGGCGCCGGAGCGCCGTCCGGACGAGGACATCAAGGCCGAGCTCGAGGCGAGCCGCGCGTCCGACGAGGAGCCCTCCGAGGAGGGTGAGCCGGCGGCTGCGGTGGCCGAGGACTCCGAGGACTGACCTCGAGTCGGCTCGTTGCCGAGATGATGTTTCTCGGGACCGCTCGCCCGGATGCGCACCTTCGCGTGTCCGGGCGAGTGCGTTCCGGCCCGCCCCTCCGTCGTCGAACGATCGTTCCCATGAGACTCCGCACCGTCGTCCTCGTCGCGCTGATGGCCCTGACCGGGTGCGCGGCGGCCGGACCTCCCTCGACCGTACCGGACGGCCCCGAGCCGGTTCGGCTGGTCGACGAGCCCGCCACGCGGCGGGAGGAGGCGAGTGCCGCGCGGCTCTACCTGCAGGCGCGCGAGGCCTGGGATGCGGGCGACCTCGAGCAGGCGGCCGCGGCGGCGCACACGATCGTGGAGAGCTACCCGGGGAGCGCGGTGTCGGCGGACGCGCTCTGGCTGCGGACCCGCGCCTTCGCGCGGATGGAGAGCCGCGGTCTGCAGGCGCTGGACGACGCGGAGCGGCTCCTCGGCGTGCTCCCCGCCGCCGACTCGCGGGTGGGTACCGTCGCCTTCCTCTACGCCGGACTGCTGAGAGACCGAGGCGCCGCAGCCGAGGGCCTCCTCGTCCTCCTGCGCGTGGAGCGGGCCACGGTTCCGACCGAATGGAGCGCCTTCGCGCGCGAGACGATCGAGGGCGTCGAGCTCGATGCGGCGGCGGAACTCGCATCGACGGTGGCGGAGGATCCGTCGCTTCAGCGGAACCCCCTCGCCGGCGAACTCGTCGTCGGACTCGGCCGGCTGCTCCGGCTGGGCGGCCGGGCCACCGACGCGACGGCGGCCGGGCAGGCCGCCATCGGTCTCGGGGTCTCGGGCGAGGTCCGCGAGACCGCGACCCTCCTCGCCGAGGGCCGACCCCTCCCCGAGGAGCTCGAGCGGACGGTGATCCTCGCCGCGATCCTTCCGAAGAGCGGGTCGCCCTCGATGCGGCGGATCGCCGATCGGATCGAGGCGGGGATCGAGGCGGCGATCGAGGCGATCGACGGGGTGGGGCAGGTCGAGCTCCGCGTCCTCGACGACGGGGGCGACCCCGAGGCGGCGCGTTCACTGGTGATGGCCGCCGAGCGGCAGGGCGCGATCGCCGTCCTCGGACCGCTCGCCGAGTCCGGGGTCGCCGCCGCCGCCGAGGCGCGCCGGCAGGGGACGATCCTGCTCTCTCCGACGGCGATCGAACTCCCCTCGGTCGCCCGGGGGGTCTTCTCCCTCTCCGCCTTCGACCCGACCGCCTCCGAGCGCCTCGCCGAGTGGATCGGAGGGGCACCGGTCGGTGGGATCGCCGTGATCCACGCCGACCGCGGACCCTCCGCGGAGGAGGCGCGCGCCTTCGAGGCCGCGCTCACCGCCGCGGGCGGGCAGCTCCTCGGCCGCATCCCGTACCCCGTCGGGCAGACCTTCTTCGAGGATCAGATCGAGGCCGCGCTCGCTCTGGAACCCGGATCGATCCTCCTCCCGATCCCGGTCGAGGACGTCCCGGCGCTCGCGCCGCAGGCGACCTTCTTCGGGTTGGACACCCTCGGGGTCCGGGTCTTCGGCACCGGCGCGTGGACGCGCCCCGAGACGCTGCAGGACGTGTCGACCCGGCACCTGGACGGCGTCGTCGCCGCCTCGCCGGATCACACCGGGGAGGGGCCCGGCTGGGACCGCTTCCAGGCGGCGTACGAGGCGCGCTTCCAGCGCTCGCTGATCGACGGGACGGTCGAGGCGCTCGGCTACGACGCCGCGGCGCTCCTCCTCTCCGCGATCGCCGCGGGCGGGCGGACCCCGGCCTCCCTCGGCTCCACCCTGGAGCGCATCCCGCCCTTCGCCGGGGCGACCGGTGACCTGCAGATCCGCGAGGGACGGGTGCGACGGGCGCACACCGTCGTCTGCCTGCACGACGCCGCACTCCTGCCCACGACGCCGGGGGACCTTCCCGTTCTGCAGTACCGACCGTACCCTCCGGATCCCGAGACCGACTCGATCCCCGAGGGACCCGGTCGGATGGCCGGATATCTCTGCCCGCAGGTGGCGCCGGCCGACTCCGTGAACTGACGTCGAGGCGCGCTCGGGGCCCGCGGCTCAACACCGGGAGTACACCCGAGCATGTCGACGATGCAGGAGAAGCTGGTCCAGCTGGAGAAGCTCCGCGAGGAGTCGCAGAAGGGCGGGGGAGAGGCCCGCATCGAGGCCCAGCACGAGCGCGGCAAGCTGACGGCGCGCGAGCGCCTCGACCTCCTCCTCGACGAGGGCTCCTTCGTCGAGCTCGACCGCTTCGTCACCCACCGGGCGCACGGCTTCGGGCTCGAGAAGAAGAAGTTCCTCGGCGACGGCGTGGTCACCGGGTACGGCACCGTTCACGGGCGACTCGTCTACGTCTTCAGCCAGGACTTCACCGTCTTCGGCGGCTCCCTCTCCGAGGCGCACGCCGAGAAGATCGTGAAGATCCAGGAGCTGGCGATGAAGAACGGCGCGCCGATCATCGGGCTGAACGACTCCGGTGGCGCACGGATCCAGGAGGGGGTGGTCTCGCTGGGCGGCTACGCCGACGTCTTCCTGCGCAACACCCTCGCCTCCGGCGTCATCCCTCAGATCTCCGTCATCCTCGGGCCCTGCGCCGGTGGCGCCGTCTACTCGCCGGCCATCACCGACTTCGTCTACATGGTCCGCAACACGAGCTTCATGTTCGTGACCGGTCCGAACGTCGTGAAGACGGTGACGAACGAGGACATCGACATGGAGGGGCTCGGCGGGGCGGACATCCACGCCGGCACCTCCGGCGTGGCCCACTTCGCCCACGACTCGGAGGCCGAGTCGCTCGAGGCGGTTCGGGAGCTCTTCCAGTACATCCCGCAGAACAACACGGAACTGCCGCCGAACGGGGGCTCCGAGGATCCCGCGGATCGGATGGAGGAGCGACTCCTCGACCTCGTGCCGACCAACCCCAACAAGCCGTACGACATGCGGGACGTGATCGGGGCGATCGTCGACGACGGGTCCTTCTACGAGGTGCAGCCCGACTTCGGAGCGAACATCCTCGTCGGCTTCTGCCACCTCGGGGGGCACGCGGTCGGGATCGTCGCCAATCAGCCCTCGGTCCTCGCCGGGGTGCTCGACATCGACGCCTCGATCAAGGGGGCGCGTTTCGTCCGCTTCTGCGACGCCTTCAACGTTCCTCTCCTCATCCTGGAGGACGTCCCCGGATTCCTCCCCGGCGTGAACCAGGAGCACGGGGGGATCATCCGTCACGGCGCCAAGCTCCTCTACGCCCTCTGCGAGGCGACGGTGCCCAAGGTGACCGTCATCACCCGGAAGGCGTACGGGGGGGCGTACGACGTCATGAACTCGAAGCACATCCGCGGCGATGTGAACCTCGCGTGGCCGACGGCGGAGATCGCGGTGATGGGTCCCAAGGGGGCGGTCGAGATCCTCTTCCGGAAGGAGATCTCCGAGGCCGACGACCCGGCGGCGGCGACCGACGAGAAGATCGAAGAGTACCGCGACACCTTCGCGCACCCCTACATCGCCGCGGCGCGCGGCTACGTCGACGACGTGATCGATCCGAGGGAGACGCGTCCCCGGGTGATCAGCTCCTTCGACATGTTGCGGAACAAGCGGGACTCGAACCCGCCGAAGAAGCACGGGAACATCCCGCTGTGAGGTCGGCGGGGCCCGTCTCCCCCCCGGAGTCGGACAACCCCGAAACTCCCGCGCGCATCCCACGACACAGAACGGGTGGAGATCGCCCGGCGGACCTCGAACGGTCGGGGACCGCACTTCCGTGACGAAGAGGATTCGGGACGATGATGTGGATTGACAGCGCGCGCCGCTTCGGGATTGGCGCCCTCACCCTGGCGGTCGCCGCCCTCAGCGCGCCGACCGGCCTGGCGGCGCAGGACGCCGACGAGGAGTGCCGCTGCGTCGACGCCAGCGGAGAAGAGATCGAGAACTGCAGCTGCCTGCGGACCTGGGACTTCGAAGACGCGTTCTCGCCGCAGCGCCGGGCCCGGATCGGGGTCCTCGTGATGGCCGACCAGCAGGAGGGGGCGGAGCGGGGAGTCCGGATCCAGCAGGTGACGGAGGACGGACCGGCGGACGAGGCCGGCCTGCGCAGCGGGGACATCGTCCTGGCGGTGGCCGGCCGCCGCGTGACCGACCCCCTGGAGGAGGACGACCCGGCGGACGACCTCTCGGGCGCCGACCTCCGGATGGAGCGCTTCACGCGCCTCGTGCGCGAGCTGGAGCCGGGGGAGCCCGCCGACTTCCGCATCCGACGCGACGGCTCGGAGCGGACGATCGAGATCACCCCGGAAGAGACCTCGGTGTGGGACGTTCGGGGCACCGGCGCCCGCTGGATGCCGGGCGGTGGCGTCTTCGAGTTCCGCTCGTCGGAGTGGGAGCGGGACCAGCTCGACCGCGAGCTCGCCATCGTCGAGGAGCTCGCCGAGCGGGAGCGTCTGATGGCGGACGAGATGCGAACCCGCGCCGAGGTCCTCTCCGATCAGCGGCGCCGCATGTCCGATCAGGCGAGGGCGCAGGCGCAGGAGCTCGCCGCGCGGGAGCGTGAGCTCTCGCTGCGCAACCGGGACCGGGAGGCGGTGACGATCGAGCTCCAGCGGCGCGGCGATCGGGCGCGGGCACTCGGGCTCGAACTCGAGACGCTCGGAGAACGACTCGGCGACGGCCGCGCGCGTGCCTTCCAGCTCTACGGGGGGCAGGGGTCGGGAGTCCGAGTCTTCGGAGACGGCGCGGTCGCCTTCCACGGCGACCCGTGCTCGATGATCGAGACCGAGGGCGACGAGGGACGCGTCGCGACGCTCCGGATCTTCGGCGCGGGTGGATCGTGCCTGGACGGCGTCGAGATGCTCGATCTGAACGAGGGGCTCGGCAGCTACTTCGGCACGACCGAGGGTGTGCTGATCGTCGACGTGCGGGAGGGAAGCACCCTCGGCCTGCAGGCGGGCGACGTTCTCCTCGAGATCGACGGACGGGCGATCGAGTCGCGTGACGAGGCGTCCCGCGTCCTGCGCAGCTACGGGCTCGACGAAGAGCTCCGCCTCCGGGTCCGTCGCGACGGTCGCGAGGTCGAGGTGCTAGGGCAGCGGCGGGAGGCGCGCTGAGGGGGTATCTCCGCCCCTCCGGAGGGCATAGCTTCCGCGCGGATCGTCCCCCGAACGGAGCCCTCCGTGATTCGCAAACTGCTCGTCGCCAACCGCGGTGAGATCGCCCTCCGCATCATCCGCGGTGCCCGGGAGATGGGCGTCGCCACCGTGGCCGTCCACTCCGAAGCCGACCGCCTCGCCCCGCACGTTCTCGCTGCGGACGAGGCGGTCGAGATCGGGCCCGCCCCTTCGGCGGAGAGCTACCTCCGGATCGATCGGCTGATCGAGGCGGCCCGGGCCACGGGGGCGGACGCGGTGCACCCGGGGTACGGCTTCCTCTCGGAGCGCGCGCCCTTCGCCGACGCGGTGGAGGAGGCGGGGCTGATCTTCGTCGGGCCGACCGGGGAGACGATCCGGTCGATGGGGGACAAGACCGAGGCGCGGCAGCGGATGCAGGCCGCCGGCGTCCCGATCGTCCCGGGGATCGTCGACGCGGCGAAGGACGCCGACGAGGCGCTCGCCGCTGCCCGGGAGATCGGCTTCCCCGTTCTGCTCAAGGCGGCGGCCGGCGGGGGCGGGAAGGGGATGCGCGTCGTCGAGGAGGAGGGCGAGCTCGCGAAGTCCTTCGAGGCGGCGCAGCGCGAGGCCCGCTCGGCCTTCGGGGACGACTCCGTCTACGTCGAGAAGTACCTCGGTCGCCCCCGCCACATCGAGATCCAGATCCTCGGCGACGCGCACGGCAACGTGGTGCACCTGCACGAGCGGGAGTGCTCGATTCAGCGTCGGCACCAGAAGCTCGTCGAGGAGGCGCCCTCCGCCCTCCTCACCCCGGAGCAGCGGGCGGAGATGGGGGCCGCCGCGGTCCGCGCCGCGCAGGCGACGAAGTATCGAGGTGCCGGCACGGTCGAGTTCCTCTGGCAGGACGGGGAGTTCTACTTCCTGGAGATGAACACCCGGCTGCAGGTCGAGCATCCGGTCACCGAGTTCATCACCGGGCTCGACCTCGTGCACTGGCAGCTGAAGGTCGCCGCGGGGGAGCCGCTCGACTTCACGCAGGAGGAGGTGCGGCTGCAGGGGCACTCGATCGAGGTCAGGGTCACCTCCGAGGACGCCTTCGGGGGCTTCCTCCCCTCCACCGGGAGCGTGCACTCGATCTCGGTCCCGGGAGGACCGGGGGTGCGCTGGGATGGCGGGATCACCGCCGGGACCGAGGTCGGCCTCCACTACGATCCCCTCCTCGGCAAGCTCATCACCTGGGGACCGGACCGGCTCACCGCAATCATCCGCATGGAGCGCGCGCTGGACGAACTCGTGATCCGCGGGGTCAACACCTGCCTCCCCTTCCACCGCGAGGTCATGCGGGAGAAGGACTTCCGGGAGGGCAACCTCACGATCCGCTACCTGGAGGATCACCCGGAACTCCTCGAGCGTCCCGACGACCCGGAGCTCGCCGAGGTGGCCTCGATCGCCGCTGCGCTGCTGGAGCACCGGTCGCGCGCGACGCGGGCGGCGCCCCGCCTCGTCGAGGGGGCGGGAGGGCGGATGTCGAACTGGCGCGCCTTCGGCTGGCGGTGACCGCACCTCGTCACCCCCCGCACGAAGTGGAGGTGGAGATCCACGACCTCTCCGGGTCGGGGGCCGGCGTGGGCCGACTCGACGACGGGCGGGTGATCTTCGTGCCGAGGACGGCCCCGGGCGACCGGGTCCGGGCCCTGGTCGTCCACGAGAAGCGCCGCTTCGTACGGGGGCGGCTGTCGGCACGCCTGGTGGACGCGCCTGGCCGTCGCACGGCGCCGTGCGCCCTCTACGACCGCTGCGGCGGGTGTCAGCTGCAGCACCTCGAGTACGCCGCACAGACCGCGTGGAAGGGGCGGCGGATTGCCGAGACCCTTCGCCGCGTCGGGGAGATCGACCTCGCCGGCGTTCCCGGGTTCGATGGCGAGGCGGTGGAGGTCGAGGGGTCCCCCGAGGAGTGGTTCTACCGGAACCGCGTGCGCTTCACCCTCCGGCGCGTGCGCGGGGGGCGCGGCCCAGACGGTGGTCGGGAGCGCCCGGTTGGCCCCGACACCGGTCCCGTGCGTCCGCCCCGGGTTCTCGCCGGCTTCCACGAGGTCGAGCGCCCGAACCGAATCGTCGACGTCGGCGGCGAGTGTCGCCTCCCGGAGCCGGCGATCGGCCAGGCGTGGGCCGCGCTCCGCGACCGGTGGGGCGTCGAGGCGGATCGGCTTCCGGCCGGGGAGGAGCTCCAGTTGACGCTCCGGACCGCCGTCGACGGTGTGGTGCTGCTCATCGAGGGCGGGGGGACTCGCGACCGCGCCGGCCGCGCCGAGGCCGAGCGCTGGGTCGAGGAGATCGAGGAGCTCGTCGCGGTCTGGCACCGCCCGGGCGCCGCCGACCGCTTCGAGCTCCTCGCCGGTGATCCCGCTCGGACCGACCGCTGGCTCGGCGAGGTGGTCCCGGTCGGGTCGCGCGCCTTCCTCCAGGTCAATCGCGGACTCGGGGAGCGACTCCACCGGGACGTCCTGGAGGAGGTGAGAGAGCCCGACGGCCTCCGGATCGTCGACGCCTACTGCGGCGTCGGCGCCTGGGGGCGCTCGCTCGCTCGGGCCGGCGCCTCGGTGATCGGACTCGAACTCGACGCGGACGCGGTCGAGGCCGCCCGGCGCGACGCCCCTCCCCGACTGACGCTCCTTCGAGGCCGGGTCGAGGAACTCCTGCCGGACCTCGAGGACCCCGATCTCCTCCTCGTGAATCCGCCTCGCGCCGGCGTCGACGCCGCCGTGACCGACTGGATCCGGGAGCGGGCGGTGGAGCGCGTGATCTGGGTGAGCTGCGACCCGGCGACGCTGGCCCGCGACCTCGCGCGCCTCGGGCCCGGGTGGGAGATCACCCGCATCCGGGGCTACGACCTCTTTCCCCAGACCGCCCACGTCGAGACCATGGTTTCGATGCGGCGGCGCCCGACCGACGCGACCCTCTGAACCGACGGACCAGGACGACCTCTCGATGCGATACCATGTGACGGTGAACGGAGCCGAGACCGAGATCGAGGTCACGGCGGGGGGCGTGAGGGTGGACGGCGCGGAGACGGCGGCGGAGCTGCACCGGATCGAGGGGACCGATCGCTGGGCGCTCCGCCTGGGTGATCGCAGCTA
>JANQLR010000171.1 GCA_028280525.1 Longimicrobiales bacterium | reverse complement strand
CGATCAGGTGCATGAGTTCCCGCGCCGATTCGTTCGTCAGCCGGATGCACCCGTGCGACACGCGACGGGCGTCGGGGTCGGGGTTGAGGAGGAGCTGCGGTCGCTCCGTGCCGTGAATCGCGATCCCGTCCCCGAGGTAGACGGCCGTGTTCCCCATTCCGCCGCGGATGCGTCGGGCGGGAGAGTCGGCGGGCGGAGGCGTCAGCCCCCGCTCGATCCAGTGCCAGTCCGGCGCCTCCCAGATCGGGTCGCGCTCCATCTTGCGGACCTTGAAGAGCCCGCGGGGCGTCGCGAAGTCCCACGAGTGCTCGCCCGTTTCCAGGCGGAAGCCGGTGCCGGTACCTGCCGGCGCGGACCAGATGGCGCGCCCGCCCTCGAAGACGAAGACTCGGTTCTCGGCGAGGTGAACGACGACGTAGCGCCCCTCGTGGTCGGGCATGACGGGGGTGACCGTCTCGATTCCCCGCTCCAGGATCCGCTCCTCGTAGAGCGTCTCCTCCCCATCCAGCTGAAGCGCCGGAGCCTGCGCCGCCAGCTCCGCGGGCCCCGCGGCCAGAACCGACGTGAAGAGCGCCGCGGCCAGCAGGACCGCGGTCCGTCCCGCACCGCTCATCACCTCTCGAATCTGCACCCTGCGTGCCTCTCTCATCGTCCAGACCTGGGCGACTTCGCCCCCGAGGATGAACCCGATCGCCTCGTAATAGATCCAGAAGAAGACGACCGCCAGCGAGAGGAGGTTCCCGTACGCCGACCGGTAGTTCGCGAACTCGGAAACATACCATCCGAAGCCGAACTTCAGCACTTCGTGGACCACGGTGGTGAAGGTCGCGGCGATGACGGCGGTCCGCCACGGGACCGCGCGGGCGGGGAGGAAGCGGTAGATGCCGAGGAAGAGGATCCAGATGGCGACGACGGCGAGCCCCTGCGTCGACCAGCGCTGAACCGCCCCGAGTGCCTGCCCCTCGATTCCGAGGAGGGAGACGCCGTAGTCCCGCCCGACCCGCAGCACCGCCGTGATGCCGAGGTTCACGGTGAAGAGCGCGCCTCCGATGAGGACGACGAGGATGTCGAAGACCTTCCCCCAGACGATGCCGCGCGCCTGGCCGATGTCGAAGATCTCGCGCAGGACGGTCCGGAGCGTCGCCACGAGCCGGGCGGAGAACCAGACGAGGAGCGCGGCGCCGAGGATCGTGAGGGAACGGCCCTCTTCGAGGAGGAGACCGATCTCCGAGGCGACGCGTCCCGCGACCTCCTCGTCGCCCCGCAGCACGGGGAGGTTCTCTAGGAGGAAGGTGATGAGGACGGCCTGCGGGTCGCCGAAGCGGGACGCCACGACGAGAGCGCCGACGCCGACGGCGAAGAGGAGGAGGGGGACGACCGCGACCAGGACGTTGAAGGAGATCGCCCCGGCCATGAAGAAGATGCCGTCCTCCTCCGACTTGACCACCACCCGTCGGAGGAAGGCGAGCGACCGCTGCCGGCGCGGCCCGAAGAGGGAAGGCGGGCCGACCGGCGGGACGGACTCAGGCGTCGTCGGACTCCGACTCGGGCTCACCCTCGTCCGAGGCGGCGGCGCGGGCGGCCTCGATCCCGGCGCGGTAGGCGGCCTTGGAGGTTTCGAGCTTCCGCTCCAGGTCGGCGCGCGCATCGCGGGCGGCCTCCCGTCCGTGGTCGACGGCGTCCCGGACCTGCTCGACCCGGTCCTGGACCTCCGAACGGACGGTCTCGAGCCGCTCCTCGATCTGCTTCGAGGCGTCGCGCACCCGATCCTGTGCGACGTCGCGCAGCTGACGGGCACGCTCCTTCAGCTCCTCCTGGGTCTCCTCCCCCGAGCGGGGGGCGAAGAGGAGGGCGATGCCGGCGCCGACCAGGGCGCCGAGCACGAAGGAACCCACTCCGCTCGATTCCTTCTCGATCACGATGTAGGGAACGTCGTCTCGCGACATGGTCACTCCTCCCGGCGAATCGGCCGGACGGCAGGGGTCGAAGGGGCCGGCGCGAGGGCGGGAGTCCGACGGCCGCCCTCACACCTCAATCTACCGAATCCCGAGTCAGCGTCGCCACTCGGGATCGGGGGCAGCCAGCTCGGGCGCCGAGTGCCCGTCCCGCCCCATCAGCCCGTACGTCAGCTGCTTCCCGAGCTCGACGCCCGGCTGATCGAGGGGGTCCACCCCGTAGAGGGCGCCGCCGTAGACCGTCGCGATCTGCCAGAGCATGATCAGCCCGCCGAGGGCGTGCGCGTCGATCGCCGCGAGTTCGATCGTGGCGGAGGGCCGTCCGCGCAGGCGGAGCGCCTCCGTCGTAGCCCGCCGTTCGGTGTCGAGCAGTGTGCCGAGGGTGGAGCCGCCCAGGTAGGCGAGGGCGGCCTCGTCGCCGTGCAGCGCCGGGATCTCGAGATCGGCGTCGGCAATCGGGGACGCCAGGAAGAGGACCACCTTGTCGTGCGGGCCCTCCATGAAGAGCTGGACCTGCGCATGCTGGTCGGTCGCCCCCACCGCCGGGAGCGGGGTCGGCCCGACGTGCCCGTCCCCGCGGATCTTCCCGAGCGACTCCGCCCAGAGCTGCTGGAACCAGAGGGTGAAGGACCGGAGGCGGTCCGCGTACGGCATCAGGACGTGGACCGACCGACCGTGGGCGGTATCGGCCTCGTGCAGGAGCGTGGCCAGGAGACCGGCGGGGTTGTCGCGCAGGCGGTCGGTCTCGCAGGCGGCGAGCATCTCCCCTGCCCCGTCCAGGAGCGCCCCGGTGTCGATCCCGACGAGCTCCGCGGGGAGGAGCCCGACGGGTGTGAGCACGCTGAAGCGCCCGCCGACGGTCGGCGGAACGGCGAGGGTCGGAATCCCCTCGCGATCGGCGATCCGGCGAAGGACGCCGGCCTCGGGGTCGGTGGTGAAGACGAAGCGCTCCCCCGGAGCGCCCGCCCCCGCCGCCTCGACGCGGGCGCGGGCGACGAGGTAGAGCGACATCGTCTCCGCCGTCGAGCCGGACTTCGAGACGACGTCGAAGAGGGTGGTCGACAGGTCGAGGCGGTCGAGGACGCCCGCCACCGTCTCCGGGTCGGGATTGTCGAGGACGTGCAGCCGCGGACGCCCGGCCCGTCCGGCGTCGTCCGCATTCCAGTGGACGCCGCACAGGGCGTCCCGGAGCGTCGTCGTCCCGAGACCGGAGCCCCCGATGCCCAGCACGACGACGTCGGTCACCCCGCCTCCGATGCGCTCGGCGAGCTCGACGGTGGCGCGGTGGGCCTCCCGGTCCGCGGGGAGGTCGAAGAAGCCGATCTCACCGCCCGCCCGGCGCGCGGCGACGGCGGCGAAGGCGTCGGCGAAGCGAGCCTGCAGCGGCCCGTCGATCGCGACGGGATCGATGCCGGCGCCGTCGAGACGGTGAGAGAGGAGGTTCGAGACGTCGACGAGAGGGCGGGTCATCCGTCCAGCTCCGGAAGGTCGAGGGTGAGGCCGTCCCAGGCGGGACGGATCGAATCGGGGAGGTCGCGTTCCAGCTCGGCGTGCCGGAGGCGGTGGGTCATGTGCACGAGCCAGGTGCGCTCGGCGCCGACCATCTCGGCCGCCGCGATCGCCTCCTCCACATTGAAGTGCGTCGGGTGCGGCTTGCCCCACCAGAGGGCGTTCAGGACCAGCGTGTGGACCCCTTCGAGTGCGGTGAGCACCTCTGGGGGGAGCGACTTGGCGTCGGTCACGTAGCCGAGCCCGCCGACGCGGAAGCCGTAGACCTGCATCGGCCCGTGGGGGAGGCGCAGCGGGACGATCGGTGCACCGAGGATCTCGACCGGTGCATCCGGGGCGAAGGGGTGGAGTTCGACGCGGGGCTTCGTCGTCCCGGCCGGCGGGACGATCCGATCGTCGAAGATGTACGAGAAGCGCGCGCGCACGTCGCCCTCGAACTCCTCGGCGAGCCAGACCGGCAGAACCATCCGGTGCCGCGTCGTAAAGATGCGGACGTCGTCGAAGCCGTGGAGGTGATCGGCGTGCGGGTGGGTCAGCCACACCCCGTCGATCCGCTCGACCTGCGCCCGCACGAGCTGAAGGCGCAGCTCCGGCGGCGTGTCGACCAGGAGGAGTCCGCCCGGCAGTTCGAGGAGGGCCGCGTGCCGGGTCCGACGATCCCGCGGGTCCGGGGAGGTGCAGGTGTCGCAGTCGCAGCCGACGACCGGTACCCCGAAGGAGGTCCCCGTCCCGAGGAAGGTCAGGCGCATCCGATCAGAGCACCTCGATGCGCATCGTGTTGGTGGTCCCCGAGGTGTGGAAGGGGTAGCCGGCCGTCACCACGACCGACTCGCCGGGGCGGCCGACGCCCATCTCGAGCAGCGTGCGCTTCCCGAACTCGGTGAGCGCCTGGTAGGAGACCTCCTCCTCCCGGGCGAGGATCGGATAGACCCCCCAGACCGCGGCGAGCTGGGTGTAGGTGATCGGGTCGGTGCAGATGGCGAAGATCGGAACCACGGGGCGGTAGCTCGACACCAGGCGCGCGCTGAAGCCGCTCCGGGTGATCACGATCTGGGCGGGCGAATCGAGGCGCTTGGCCACCTCGACGCTGGCGCGCGCCGTCGCGTGCTCCCGGTCGGTCGCCCCGGCCCGGATCTCGTCGATCGCCGCCCGGTCGTAGCGCGGACCGTCCTCGAGGATGCCCGATCCCTCGATCTCGCTCGCGATCCGCGTCATCGCGGCCAGGGCGCGCACCGGGTACGCCCCGACGGCGGTCTCCCCGGAGAGCATGACCGCATCCGTGCCGTCGAGGATGGCGTTGGCCACATCCGACGCCTCCGCACGGGTCGGCCGCGGCGACTCGATCATCGACTCGAGCATCTGCGTCGCCGTAATGACCGGACGGGCCCAGTGATTGGCCAGGTGGATGATCCGCTTCTGCGCGAGCGGAACCTCCTCGAAGGGCAGCTCCACCCCCAGATCGCCGCGGGCGACCATGACGGCGTCCGTCGCGGCGAGGATCCCCTTGATGTGCGCGAGCGCCTGCGCCTTCTCGATCTTCGAGACGACGAGGGCGCGCCCGGCGATCCGCCGCTTGAGGTCGATGACGTCCTCGGCACGGCGGACGAAGGAGAGCGAGATGTACTCCGCGCCGACGTCGAGGGCGAAGTTGAGGTCGTCGAGGTCCTTCTCGGTGAGGGACGGCGCCGACACGTCCGCCCCGGGAATGTTGATCCCCTTCCGACTCTTGAGCAGACCGCCGACCACGACCTCGAAGGTCGCGCGCACGCCGTCCGTCTCCGTGCAGCGGAGCTCGAGCATCCCGTCGTCCAGGAGGACCTGAGCCCCGGGGACGACGTCGGCGGCGAGCTTGTCGTGAGTGGTCGGAAGCTCGCCCTCCCGCTCCTCGCCCTCCGGAGCGAAGACGAGCTTCTGACCCCGCTCGAGCTCCATCGGCTCGGGGAGATCGCCGACCCGGATCTTCGGGCCCGCGAGGTCCACGAGGATCGGAACGGGACGTCCGGCGGCGTCGGCCGCCTCCCGGATTCGCGCGATCACGGCGCGGTGATCTTCCTGTCGCCCGTGCGACATGTTGATGCGAGCCATCGAAAGTCCCGCGTCGATCATGCGGGAGATGACCTTCGGAGACGAGGAGGCGGGGCCGATCGTGCAGACGACCTTGGTCCGGAGCATACGCGTCCAGAATGACGAGTCAGGGGAGGGTGAACTGGGAAGCTGCCCAAGGGGCAGGTCCGGTGCAAGACGCCCTCCGTGACCGGACCGTCACGGAACGAAAGGCCTTTCGCCGTGTACCGTAACCATCTTCGACCCGGCGTCGTCGCGTCGGTCTTCTCCCTCCCTGCTGTACCGCATGTCCTTCGAATTCATCGAGACGCTCGATCACGCCGGACGAGTCGCGGAAGAGCTGCGCGGAGAGACCTCACTGGCCGTCGACCTGGAGGCGGCCGGGTTCCATCGCTACAGCGACCGCGTCTGCCTCGTTCAGGTGTCGACGGTCGGAGGCCGGGATCTGATCTTCGACGCGCTCGGCTTCGACCTCGGGCCGCTCCTCAAGGAGCTCTTCGAGGATCCCGATCGATCCGTCCTCATGCACGGCGCGGACTACGATCTGCGCCTGCTGGACCGGGACTACGGGATCCACCTCAACCGCCTCTTCGATACGCAGGCGGCCGCACAGGTCCTCGGAGACCGCGCGATCGGGCTCGCGGCGCTCCTCGACGCCAACCTCGGAGTCTCGCTGGCCAAGAAGTACCAGCGCGCGGACTGGGCGCAGCGCCCCCTCCCCGAGGACATGCTGGACTACGCCGCCAACGACACCCGCTTCCTCCACGACCTCGTGGTGAAGATGTCCGGGCGTCTGCAGGAGGCCGGTCGGATCCACTGGGCCGAGGAGGAGTTCCGGCAGCTGGAGGCGATCCGGCACGAGGAGGACGCGGCCGCGGACCCCGTCGTGCGCGTGAAGGGCGCCCGCGACCTCTCTCCACGAGAGGTCACCCGGCTTCGGGAGGGCCTCGCCTGGCGGGACGACGTGGCGCGACGGCAGGACCGCGCGCCCTTCCGCATCGCTGCGGACCAGGTGCTGATCGAGGCGGCGCTGGCGCCCCCGCGCTCCCCGGACGACTTCGCCTCGCGTAAGGGCGTGAACGGGCGGGTCGCTCGCAAGCACGGTCAGGAGCTGGTCGAACGGCTCCGCGCCGTCGGACACCTGCAGGACGAGGAGCTGACGGGCTATCCGCGTCCCGAACGGTCCGGGCGGGGTCGACCCCCGCCGGAGGTGGAGGAGGTCGCCGACCGTCTCAAGGCGGTCCGCAACGCTCGGGCCGACGAGCTGGGACTCGACCGGGGCACGCTGCTTCCGAACGCGGTCGTGCTGGAGACGGCCTTCCAGCGCCCCGCGTCGATCGAGGCGCTCGGGGACATCCCGGGGATGAAGAGGTGGCAGGTGGAGGCCGTCGGCGAGCGTCTGCTCGCAGTCATGTAACGCTGAGAACACTACGGAGAGCATCGAGCAATGGCTTCGGAGCTGCTACAGAGGGATGATCTGTCGGTCTACGTCGTGGGCGGGGTTCCGCGGAGCTTCCGCAAGAAGCTGCAGAAGTTCGTCGAGAAGGAGAGCAAGGCGGACGGCGGCACCATGCTCCTCGACGAAGAGATGAGCGACTGGGTGATCACGCGCCTGCAGGGAGAGAAGCGGCGCAGCCACGAGCGGACGCCGACCTCGGCCGCACTCTGGCGGGCCTACCGGGCGCTGGCCGCGGCGCGGTACCACATCCAGGACGCCGAGATGGAGTCCAAGGTGCGTCGCCTCCGCAACGAGATCGAGGAGATCTGGCGCGAGGTGTCGCCGCTGCACGAGGAAGAGGAAGAGGGCGTGCTGGTCGATGGGGAGGAGGAGGAGGACGCCGCCTGACCCGACCGTCGCTCGCTCCGAACGATGACGGGCCCGACGCCGAGAGTGGCGTCGGGCCCGTTCGCGTCTCGGGCCTCCCCGCGGGATCGGGCGCGCGCGGACCGCGGGTTGGTACATGCGGCGTCTGGCGGAGCGGCCGGCCTCCCCGCGGGATCGGGCGCGCGCGCACCGCGGGGGCGGACGGGCACGCTCGCCCTTCGAGCTACCAGCGCACCAGCGCGCTTCCCCAGGTGAAGCCGGAGCCGAAGGCGGTGAAGCAGAGGAGATCACCCCGCTCCACACGCCCCTCGCGCACCGCCTCGGCGAGTGCGATGGGGATCGTCGCGGCCGTCGTGTTCCCGTACCGCTGGATGTTGTTGAACACCTGATCGTCGCGCAGACGAAGGCGCTTCTGGACCATCTGGGAGATGCGGAGGTTCGCCTGATGGGGAATCAGGAGGTCGATCTCCTCCGCGGTGAGGTCGTTCGCCTCGAGCGCCGCCTGGACCGCCTGGGGCATTCGGGTGACGGCGTGCTTGAAGACCTCGCGCCCCGTCATGCTCGGGTAGATGCGGAGCTCCTCGAAGTCCTCGGGGCTGATCCGCGGGTGACGCCAGCTCGCCGGCGCGTCCCCCCAGAGGATCTCGGCGTGCTCGCCTTCCGAGTAGATGTGGGTGGAGAGGACCCCGCGTCCCTCGTCCTCGGTCGCCTGCAGGACTGCCGCCCCCGCCCCGTCCCCGAAGAGGACCGCCATGTCGCGGCCCTCGGTGGTCAGGTTCAGCCCCGTGCTCTGGATCTCGACGCCCACCAGGAGGATCGTCCGGTACTGGCCGACCCGGATCCAGGCGTCGGCGACGGAGAGCCCGTAGACGAAGCCGCTGCACTGAGCTCGGATGTCGAGGGCGGGGATCGTCCCCACGCCCAGCTCGCGCTGAAGGAAGACCCCCGTTCCGGGAAAGAAGTGGTCCGGGCTCAGCGTGGCGAGCACGATCGCATCGACCTCGCCCGCCTCGATGCCCGCTTCCTCCAGCGCCATCCGCGAGGCGGCCAGCGCCATCGCCGCGCCCGTGTCCCCCTCCTTCACCCACCGACGCTCCTCGATCCCCGTCCGCTCGCGGATCCACTCGTCCGAGGTCTCCATGAAGCCGGTCAGGTCGTCGTTGGTGACGACGCGGTCGGGGACGTGGTAGCCGGTCCCGAGGATCGCGGTACGGGGCACGGGGGTTCCTCCGTTGACTAGGTTTTCCGTTCCAGGATGGATCCCAGAAGTAAAACGAGGTGGATGTGGACACCATGAAGTGCCGGCGGTGCGGCGAGGGGCTGCCGATGGACAAGCCCCCCTTCCGAAACGATCTCGGAACTCGCGTGCAGGCGGAGATCTGCCAGGACTGCTGGAAGGACTGGCTGCAGCACCAGACGGTGCTGATCAACCACTACGGGCTCGACCCCCGCGAGAAGAAGTCGCGGGACTTCCTCTACGAGCAGATCGAGAAGGTGCTGCTCGGCGACGAGAAGGGCGCCGAGGTCGACACGAGCAAGCAGGGCGAGATCGAGTGGTGAGCGGGTCCGGGCGTCACCGCTCGGTCAGCCCGCCAGCACCTCCGCCACCTGCTCCAGCGCGTACTCGAGCGTCTCCCGCTCGATCACCAGCGGGGGCGTGAAGCGAATCACCTGCTCGTGGGTCTCCTTCGCGAGGATGCCCCGAGTCTTCAGCGCCTCGCAGAAGGGGCGGGCGGGACCGCTGGAGAGCCGGATCTCGACGCCGATCATGAGGCCCTTGCCGCGGACCTCCTCCACGTGCGGGGAGTCGAGCTTCCGCAGCTCCTCCCGGAACCACGCGCCGAGCTCCGCCGAGCGTTCGACGAGCCGCTCCTCGACCAGGACGTCGAGCGCCGCCTCGCCGACGGCTGCCCCCAACGGGTTGCCCCCGAAGGTGGAGCCGTGGTCACCCGGGTGGAACACATCCATGAACTCGGCGTCGGCGAGCGCTGCGGAAACCGGGTAGACCCCTCCTCCGAGCGCCTTCCCGACGATCAGCACGTCGGGGCGGACGTCCTCCCAGTCGCAGGCGAAGAGACGACCGGTCCGGCCGAGACCCGTCTGGATCTCGTCGGCCATGAAGGCGACGCGGTGCTCGGTGCACAGCTCGCGAGCGCGGGCCAGGAAGCCGTCCGGCGGGACGATCATCCCGCCCTCGCCCTGAATCGGCTCGACCAGGAAGCCGACGGTATTCGGGGTGATCGCCTCCTCGAGGTGGCGAGCGTTCCCGTACTCGACCATCCGGAAGCCCGGCGCGAAAGGTCCGAAGTGCCGGCGGTACTGCTCCTCCGACGAGAAGCCGACGATGGTCGTGGTCCGGCCGTGGAAGTTGTTGCAGCAGACGATGATCTCCGCCTGATCGTCCGGCACGCCCTTCACCTCGTAGCCCCACTTCCGGACCATCTTGATCGCCGTCTCGACCGCCTCCGCCCCCGTGTTCATCGGGAGCGCCTTCTCGAATCCCGTGAGGTCGCAGAGCTTCCGCAGGAAGGGGCCCATCCGGTCGTTGTGGAAGGCGCGAGAGGTCAGCGTGATCCGCTCCATCTGCGCCCGCGCCGCCTCGAGGATTCGCGGATGGCGGTGGCCCTGATTCACCGCCGAGTAGGCCGCGAGCATGTCGAGGTAACGACGCCCCTCGACGTCCCACACCCAGACCCCTTCGCCCCGCTCGAGCACGACGGGGAGGGGCTTGTAGTTGTGCGCCGAGAACTCGTCGACCTCCTCGAGGAATCGGTCGGTGACGGGCGCGGCAGGCGCGGTCTCGGGGAGGTGGTCGGTCACGGGGTTCATGTCGATTCCACGCGGAAACGAGGGATGTCGGGGGTGCCTCGGACCGTCCCGGGGGGTGCGTCCGGAGAGCGGAGGATAGTCGAACGGGCCGGGGACCCACCACCCCCCGCCCGCCACCCCTTCATGGGTGCCGGGGATCCGGGGGCGGCGCCATGCCCGGACGCGTCAGCCTTCCTCCTGAAGGTACTCGACGGCGGTTCTCGGAGTTTCGTCGACCGAGAAGTGAAAGACGTCGTTCCGGGCGTAGTGACCGGTCACATCGAAGTCGAACTTGCCGCGCTCGGCGTCGCCGAGGTCGATGTCGGCGACCAGCACCCCCTCCCGGTCCCAGATGGGGCCGGCGAGGACCTCTCCATCCGCCCCCACGATGACGCTGCCGCCACGGCAGAGCTCCGCGGGCCACGCCTCCAACTCGTGACGGAGCTCGAAGTCGTCGGGGTACATGTCCCGGGTGACGTACTGGTTGCAGCCCAAGACGAAGCAGCGCCCCTCGGCCGCGATGTGCCGCATGGTCGCCTGCCAGCGCTCACGGGCGTCGGCCGTGGGCGCGAGGTAGAGCTGCACGCCCTTGCCGTACATCGCCATCCGGGCGAGCGGCATGTAGTTCTCCCAGCAGATCAGCCCACCGACCCGTCCGACGGGGGTGTCGAAGACCGGCATCGTGCTCCCGTCTCCCTCACCCCAGATGATCCGCTCCTGCGCGGTCGGCTTGAGCTTGCGATGGGTCCCCAGCAGAGCTCCGTCCGGCCCGAAGTAGAGGAGGGTGCAGAAGAGCGTCCCCCCGGAGTGTGTGCTGTCGCGCTCCACCACGCCGACCGCCAGGACCACCCCGTGCTCGCGGGCGATCTCCCCGAGCCGTGCCGTCTCGGGCCCCGGGACCTCGATCGCACCGTCGCGGTAGCGACCCCACGCCCGCCGGCCGGCCGGCGTCCGTCCGCCCACCGCCGTGCCGAAGGCGACCCCCCACGGGTACCCGCCGATGTAGGCCTCGGGGAAGAGAACGAGTTCGGCTCCCTGCCCCGCCGCCTCCCGGGTGAAGTGCGCGACGCGGTCGACGGCGGCGTGGGAGTCGAAGAAGGTCGGGGCCGCCTGGACGACGGCGATGCGGTGCTTCGAGTCGGGCATGGATCTCTGGGCGAGTGGCGGCGTCGGCCGCGGAGATGGATGAGCTCGACGACGAGGTCCCCGACCACGCCCAGGGAGCGGGTGCAGGCGGCGGTGGACGGATCGGGTCGGCGGACCGCGAAGGTACTCAACCGATCGCCGAGGCCCAACGCCGCCGTCGTGGGGAGATCGACCTCGCGGGGTCGGCGAGCCCCCCCCCGCCCGAGCCTGGATCGGAGCGCCGGTGAACTCGCCCTAGTTCCCCATCCGCTCCGCCATGTAGCGGCGGATGTCGTCCTTGAAGCGCGCATCGACCGGCCAGACCTCCGGGAGCGTGAGCGCCTCTTCGAAGACGGCCCGGGCCGCCTCCGGGTCACCGGATCGGTGGAGCGACTCGCCGAGGTCCTTCCGGAAGAGGATGACCTCCGGGTCGAGTTCCACGGCGCGCCGATGGTACTCGAGCGCCTGCCCCCAGCTGGTCGCCGACAGGAAGGGCTTGCGGAGGACGAGCTTCCCGAGGATCCGCTGCCAGCGGGAGAGGATCTCCACCTCGTGGTTGAGCTTCCCGAGGGTGTTGTGCGCGCCGGGGTGATCCGGATCGATGCGCAGGAGCGCCTCGGTCATGTCCCACATCTGCTGGACGAGCTCCGTGCTCGTTCGCGGGCCGTACTGGAGCGCGAGCCGGCCGCGGGCGATCGAGGCCCAGTAGAGCCCGTCGACCCCGGCGGAGTCGATCGCGACCGCCGCGTCGCCGTGCTCGCCGGCGCGCTGGAACCACTCGACCTCGATGTCGGGGTCGTCCTCGAGGATGCCCAGGACGAGCGCCGCCTGCGCGGCGCGCCAGCGGGCGTGATAGTCGAGGGGCTGCTGACGGATCCGGCCCTCCAGGAGTTCGAGCGCCACCGCGGGTTCCCACGCGTCGAAGAGCGAGTCGGACCGCTCGTAGAGCCGCTCGGGTCCCGCCGAGAGGGAGAGCGGCGGGGCGGTGACCGCCTGTGCCGACAGCGACGCAGGCAGGAGGGTCAGGGCGAGCAGCGCGAGAGCCAGCCGGTCGATACGCATCTCGAAAGCTCCCCCCGCCCTGGCGGGTGCACTACCCCCGGCACGTACGCGTTACCGGTTCGTGGCGCGGTCCTGCCGTGAACCGGACCCGCCGCAGGGCGTTTCCTCCCTGCCCCGTCGAACCCCTCAGTCGACCGCGAGGTGCCGCGACAGGTCGACCATGCCGTGTGCGGCGTCGGCGACGAGCTTCGCGTCCGAGCGGAAGCGCTCCGCCGAGTCGGCGACCTTGCGGACCCGCGACGAGATTTCGCGCGCATCGTCCACCGCGCCGTGGACGTGACGGTTGATCTCCTGCGTCGTGCTCGTCTGCTGCTCCGTCGCGCCCGCGATCGCGATCTGCGAGTCGCGGATCTCCCTCGTCACGCGGTTGAACTCGTCCATCGCGTCCTTCGCACCGCTGGCGTCGCGCTGCACGTTCTCCACCAGGCGGGCGATGTCCTCGGTCGCGTCCGAGGTCTGCTTGGCAAGCTCCTTCACCTCGTTGGCGACGACGGCGAAGCCGCGACCCGCCTCCCCGGCGCGGGCGGCCTCGATGGTCGCGTTCAGGGCGAGGAGGTTGGTCTGCTTGGCTACGGTCTCGATCAGCTTCAGGACGTCGCCGATTCGCTCGCTCGAGTCGACCACGCGCCCCACCGTCTGGTCGGCATCCTCGGCGACGGAGACGGCGCGTTCCGCGATCGCCGTCGCCTCTCCGGCGCTCCGGGTAATCTCCTCGATGGTCGCCCCCATCTCCTCGGAGGCGGCGGCCACGCTCTCGAGCTTCGACAGGACCGCCTCGGTCGCCTCGGAGGTGGCCTGCGTGCGACCAGCCAGCTCCTCCGCCCCGGTGCCGAGCTCGGAGCTGACGCGGCTGAGTTCGCCGGCGGCGTCGCCCACCTGTCCGGCCGCTTCTTCGCGGCGCTCCCGCATCGCGGTCACGTCGGAGGCGATCTTGACGACGCCCGTCACCCGTCCGTGCTCGTCGAAGACGGTGTTGTAACTGGCGTTGATCCAGACCGAACGGCCGTCCTTCCGGATCCGGCGGTACACGCCCGCGGGGTTGTCCCCCTTGGCGAGCCGACGCCAGAACTCGGCGTACGCCGGGGCGGCGGCCTCCTCGGGATCCATGAAGATGCGGTGGTGCCGGCCGCGGATCTCGTCGAGCGTGTAGCCCACCGCGCCGAGGAAGTTGTCGTTGGCGGTGCGGATCGTCCCGTCGGTGTCGAATTCGATGACTGCGTACGAGGTCTGAATCACCTGCCACTGGGCGCGCAGGAAGCGCAGCTCCTTCAGGTCGGACGGGTCCATCCCCATCCCGGATTCGAATTCCGCCGGCGCCTGGGCGGCCGCAACGCTCATCATGACCTCGTTCTTCTGGAAGTGTCCGATCCCGATCCCATGACCGGCCGTCTCGATTAAGAGATTCTCGGCGAATTTTTGTTCAGACTTGAGCGGTGGGTATGGTGGGGATGGACGGGGCCGAAAGTGCAGGTCCCGCGTACCCTTACGCATCGTGAAGACGCGTTGCCGGGGGATCGGATCGGGCCGGGCCGGCGGGCTCCACTTCGTCGCCCCCGCACCTCCGGTCGAGCTCCGCCGTGGGCTCCCGACCGGAGGCTTTGAATCGAGGGTACACACGGACTGACTTTGCGCGACAAAGTCCGGATCCTTAGCATGGAGATCACGGCGAGCGGGCGACGGACACCCCTCGCCCGCGTCCACTCCCGCCACGAACGCGGAGGACCCATGAAGCGCTGGTTGAGACGGATCCGAGGGGCCCTCGGGCTGGGACTGATCTGGTTCGCGGTCGGCTTCGGGATCGGGGCGGTGATCGAGCTGATCCACAACGTCTGGCCCAACCCCGTCGGCGGCGCCGTCGACATCTGGCCGGCGGTCCTCGGCTACCCGGGCTTCCTGGGAGGGGTCGCCTTCTCGGTGGTGCTGGGGATCGTCGGGCGTCGGCGACGCTTCGACCAGCTCTCCCTCCCGGGGGTCGCTGGCGCCGGCGCCCTGGGCGGCGCGTTGGTCGCCCTCGTCCCGGCCGCGATGGTCCTGGTTGGCCTCGCCACGCCGAACGAGCCGGTCTGGAAGATCACCGCTGCCCTGATGGGCCCGTTCAGCATCGGTGGCGCGGCGGCCGCCGCCGGGGCG
>JANQLR010000151.1 GCA_028280525.1 Longimicrobiales bacterium | reverse complement strand
TCGCCGAGCGGGCTCTCGTCACCCGAGCGCCTGGTCGAGATCGCCGATCAGGTCGTCGACGTGCTCGATCCCGCAGCTCAGACGGACCAGCCCGTCCGTCACCCCCATCCGCTGGCGGCGTTCGGCCGGAACCGAGGCGTGCGTCATGAGCGCCGGGACCGAGATGAGCGACTCGACGCCCCCGAGTGACTCGGCGAGCTGGAAGATCCGGGTGTGCTCGACGAGCGCCCGGGCCCGCTCCAGCGATCCCACGTCGACGGAGACCATCCCGGTGAAGCCGGACATCTGCCGGGCGGCCAGCTCGTGCTGTTCGTGCGAGGGGAGGCCGGGGTAGTGCACCCGGTCGACCCCGGAGTGCGCCTCGAGCCACTCCGCGATCGCCATCCCGTTCGCGTTGTGCGCGGCCATGCGCAGGTGGAGCGTCTTCATGCCGCGCAGGCAGAGCCAGGCGTCCATCGGTCCGGGGACGGCGCCGGTCGACTTCCGCACGAAGAGGATCTCCTCGGCGAGGGCGTCGTCCCGGACGGCCAGGATCCCCCCGATGATGTCGGAGTGCCCGTTCAGGTACTTGGTGGTCGAGTGGACCACGATGTCCGCGCCGAGTTCGAGCGGGCGCTGGTTGTAGGGGGAGGCGAAGGTGTTGTCGACCATCAGCCGGGACCCGCCCGCGTGCGCGATGTCCGCGATCGCCCGGATGTCGGCGATGCGCATCATCGGATTGGTCGGCGTCTCCAGGTGGACGAGCTTGGTCTCCGGCGTCATCGCCGCGGCGACCGTCTGGGGGTCGCGGGAATCGACGAAGGTGAAGCGGATGCCGAGCCGCTCGAGGACGCGCATGAACATCCGCGTCGTCCCCCCGTAGGTGTTCTCCTCGGTGACGACGTGGTCGCCGGCGGAGAGGAGCTTCAGGACGCACTCGATCGCCGCCAGACCGCTGGCGAAGGCGACGCCGTGCGTCCCCGACTCGATCCCGGCGAAGTTCCGTTCGAGCGCCTCCCGCGTCGGGTTCGCGACCCGCGCATAGTCGTAGATTCCGCCGAGGGGCTCGGCGATCGCGGGCTGCACGTAGGTCGAGGTCTGGAAGATCGGGGGCATGATCGCCCCGGTCGTCTCCTCCGGGCTCTGGCCGGCGTGCACGGCGAG
Source organism: Longimicrobiales bacterium (assembly GCA_028280525.1). Taxonomy (GTDB): domain Bacteria; phylum Gemmatimonadota; class Gemmatimonadetes; order Longimicrobiales; family Gaopeijiaceae; genus Gaopeijia. Next base: position 14,374 of record JANQLR010000151.1, on the reverse strand, counting down.
GGTGGCGAAGCGGGCGTCGTCGGGGGTCTGGGCCATCGGGCGGGGGGCTGGAGAGGCAGGTGGAGTCGAGCGCGGGAATCTAGCGGGGTCGGGAGGTCGGCGGCCACGCGGTGGAACAGCGGGAAAGCGATGGTGCCGCGCGCGTTGACGCCCTTCGGTGGATCGGCGAGCGTTGGGTGCCGTGGAAGCGGCCTGGTGACTTCGTCCTCGCGCTCATTCCGAGTCATGCCCGTCACGCTCCCCTCCGACCTCATGGTCAGCGTCTCCGGCCTCCGCGGGAGGATCGGCTCCGCCCTCACTCCCGACCTCACCGCGGCCGTCGTCGCGGCGTACGGCGACTTCCTCCGCTCCGAGGGCCACGACGGCCCCGTCGTGATCGGTCGCGACTCGCGAACCTCCGGGACGATGATTGCCCGCGCCGTCATGGCGGGTCTGCAGTCGGTCGGGGTGGACGCCGTCGACCTGGGCGTCGTGCCGACTCCTTCAGTCATGCTCGCCGTCGAGCATCACGGGGCGGCGGGTGGCGTTGCGGTGACCGCGTCGCACAACTCAGCGGAGTGGAACGCGCTCAAGCTCGCCTCGCACGAGGGCATGTTCCTCGACGGCGAGGCCTCGGCCCGCTTCCGGGCCCGCCTCGCCGAGCAGGAGCCGGCGCGCGCCTCGTGGGATCGCCTTGGCAACGTGACGGCGGATCCAGGCGCGGTGGACCGTCACCTCGGCGCGATCCTCGAGCTGCCGCTCCTCGATGTCGAGCGGATGAAGCGGCGCCGGCTGAAGGTGGCGCTCGACTGCGTCCGTGGAGCCGGAGGCGTGATCATGCCCCGCCTCCTCGAAGACCTGGGGTGCGAGGTCGTCTCGATCCACACCAAGCCGGACGGCTTCTTCCCTCGGGATCCGGAGCCGACCGCCGACCACCTGGCCGAGCTGGGCGCCCTGGTCCGCGAGGAGGGCGCGGACATCGGTCTCGCCGTCGACCCCGACGTCGACCGACTCGCACTCGTCGACCAGAAGGGACGCCCGATCGGAGAGGACCTCACCCTGGCGCTCGCGACCGCGGTCGTCCTGCGGGAGACGCCGGGAACGGTCGTGACGAACCTGTCGACCAGCCGCGTCGTGCAGGACGTGGCGGAGGCGTACGAGAGCCCGCTCGTCCGAACCCCGGTCGGCGAGATCAACGTGGCCCGCCGGATGCAGGCAGAGGGCGCCGTCGTCGGAGGTGAGGGGAATGGCGGCGTCATCCTCCCGGCCGTCCACCTCACCCGCGACGCCCCGGTGGCGGCGGCACTGATCCTGCAGTACCTGATGGACAGCGAGACGAGCTTCTCTCGCGCGGTCGCGGACTGGCCCACCTACGAGATCGTGAAGACGAAGGTCGACTTCGACCGGGAGCGCCTGGACGACGCCTACGCGGCGCTCGGGGAGAGCTTCGGCGACGCCGAGACCGACTCGAGCGACGGTCTCCGCCTCGACTGGCACGATGAGGGGGCCTGGCTGCACGTCCGGCCCTCGGGGACCGAGCCGATCGTCCGGCTCATCGCCGAGGGACGCGACCGTCCGCAGGCCGACACCCTGCTCGAGCGGGCGTCGGAGGTCCTCGCCTCGCTCGACTGACGTCGGCTCTCCGCGGCGTCGCATTCAGGCAGACGGAAGGAAGGCAGACATGTGCGGGATCGTCGGATACCTCGGCCCTCAGCCGGCCGCCCCACTCCTCATGGAGGGGCTCCGGAGACTGGAGTACCGGGGGTACGACTCGGCGGGGCTCTGCGTCCTCAACGGGGGGCTGCACACCGTCAAGCGATCGGGGAAGCTCTCCTCGCTCGAGCAGGCGCTCGCAGAGGGGATGCCCGAGGGGACGGTCGGGATCGCGCACACCCGCTGGGCGACGCACGGGCCGCCGAATGAGACCAATGCCCATCCGCACCTCTCCCGGGACGGCGACATCGCGCTGATCCACAACGGGATCATCGAGAACGCGAACGCGCTGCGCACCGTCCTCGGCCGGGAGGGTTTCGAGTTCGTCTCCGACACCGACACCGAGGTCGTGGTCCACCTGATCGACCACCTCTGGGCCGAAGGCATGAAGCTCGAGGAGGCGGTGGCGGCCGCGCTCGGCGAGGTGGAGGGCGCCTACGGGATCGCGGTGATCTCGAGCCGCGACCCGGACAAGATCGTCGTCGCGCGCAACGGGAGCCCGCTCCTCCTCGGCATCGGCGAGGGCGGCGAGTTCATGGCCGGCTCCGACGCCGCGGCCGTGGTGGGGGTGACCCGGAACGTGGTCTACCTGAACGACGGGGACTATGCCGTCTTCGACCGCCAGGGGTACCGCATCTTCCACCGGGACGAGGGGAGCGTCGACCATGCGGTGCACGAGGTGCACTGGGACATGGAGGCGATCGAGAAGGGCGGCTACGAGCACTTCATGTTCAAGGAGATCATGGAGCAGCCGACCTCCCTTCGCGACGTCGCCCGCGGGCGCCTCCTGAGCGAGGAGGGCGATGCGCGGCTCGGCGGGGTGACGCTCTCCGACCGGGAGCTCGCCCAGGTCGAGCGCATCATCATCCTGGGGTGCGGAACCAGCTGGCATTCGGCGCTGATCGGCGAATACCTCCTCGAAGACCTCGCCCGGATCCCGGTCGACGTGGAGTACGCCTCCGAGTTCCGATACCGGAACCCGGTGATCGAGAAGAACACCCTCGTCATCGCGATCTCGCAGTCCGGGGAGACGGCCGACACCCTGGCGGCCCTCCGCGAGGCGAAACAGCGGGGCGCGACCACGATGGGAATCGTGAACGTGGTCGGCTCCACCATCGCGCGGGAGACCGACTTCGGCGTCTACCTGCACGTCGGGCCGGAGATCGGGGTCGCCTCGACGAAGGCCTTCACCTCGCAGATCGTCGCGCTCACCCTCTTCGCGCTCTACATGGGGCGCCGCCGCAACCTCTCCGTACTGGAGGGACGGCGGATCGTGCAGGCGCTCGAGGAGTTGCCGGCGCAGGTCGAGCGGATCCTCACCCTCGACGAACAGATCCAGGAGATCGCCCGCGAGTACGCGGAGGCGTCGAATTTCCTCTATCTCGGCCGCGGCTACCAGTTCCCGGTCGCGCTCGAGGGGGCGCTCAAGCTCAAGGAGGTCAGCTACATCCACGCGGAAGGGTACCCCGCGGCGGAGATGAAGCACGGCCCGATCGCGCTGATCGACGAGCAGATGCCGGTCGTCTTCCTGGCCCCGCGTGACCCGGTCTACGGGAAGGTCGTCTCGAACATCGAGGAGGTCCGGGCCCGGGGTGGCCGCGTGATCGCCGTCGTCTCGGACGAGGCGCCGGAGCTCGACGGGAAGGTGGACCACCTTCTGCGCATTCCGCAGAGCGTCCCCTACCTCCTCCCCGTGCTGACCTCGATCCCCCTTCAGCTCCTCGCCTACCACGTGGCGGTTCTGCGGGGGTGCGACGTCGACCAGCCCCGGAACCTCGCGAAGTCGGTCACCGTCGAGTGAGGGTCGTCCTCCAGCGCGTCTCCTCCGCCTCGGTGACGGTGGACGGGGAGGTCGTGGGACGGATCGGGAGGGGGCACCTCCTCCTGGTGGGCTTTCGGGACGAGGACGGGGAGGGGGAGATCGAGTGGATGCTCGAGAAGGTCCTCGGCCTGCGCGTCTTCCCGGACGACGAGGGGCGGATGAACCTCGGGCTCGCCGATGTGGAGGGAGATCTGCTGATCGTCTCGCAGTTCACCCTGTACGGCGATACCCGGAAGGGCCGGCGGCCCTCCTTCGTGGACGCCGCCCGCCCCGACCGCGCGATCCCGCTCTACGACCACTTCGTCGCACGCGCGCGGGAGCGGGCGCCGGGACGGGTCGAGACCGGGATCTTCGGCGCGATGATGGACGTCGAGCTCGTGAACGACGGACCCGTGACGCTGGTGCTCGAGCGGTGAGACTCGTCCTCGCCTCCGCATCGCCCCGCCGGCTCGAACTGCTTCGGCGGATCGGGCTTCGACCCGAGGTCGATCCGGCGCGGATCGAGGAGGTGCCGATCACGGACGAGGCTCCGGAGGGGTACGTCGCCCGGCTGGCCCGCGAGAAGGCGGAGGCGGTCGGTGCCCGGCACCCCGACGCCCTCGTTCTGGCCGGAGACACCGTCGTCGTCCTCGACGACCGGATCCTCGAGAAGCCCGGGACCCCGCGCGAGGCGCGGGAGATGCTTCGGCTGCTCTCGGGGCGGGATCACCACGTCCTCACCGCGCTGGCGCTCCGGTCGCCGGGCGGGCTCCACGGGCGGGTCGATCGGGCCCGTGTCCGCTTCCGTACGCTCGATGCCGCCGAGATCGTCGCCTACGTCGGGACGGGCGAGCCGATGGACAAGGCGGGGGCGTACGGGATCCAGGGGGTCGGCGGGGCCCTCGTGCAGGAGATCGAGGGGGACTACAGTGCCGTCGTCGGACTCTCCCTGGCCGGGACGGTCGAGCTCCTGAGGCGGGCGGGATGGAGCTGGCGGCCGGACGGGATTCAGCCGGCGAACTGACTCCCGGGTGGAGCGCGAGCGACCGCGGCGGCGGCCTCGTCTCCTCCCCTCGGCACCCGTGATTCCCATGAGCGAACGCGCGGTTCTGGCCCTCGACCAGGGCACCACCGGCAGCACCGCCCTCGTCATCGGAGCGTCCGGGCGTGTCCTGGGGCGGGCGTACTCCGAGTTCGAACAGCACTTCCCTCAGCCGGGGTGGGTCGAGCACGACGCGGAGGAGATTTGGCGGGTGACGACGCGGGTGGCGCGGGAGGCGCTGGCCGCGGCGGAGGGGGAGGCCACGGTCGAGTCGATCGGGATCACGAACCAGAGGGAGACGATCGTCCTCTGGGACCGCGAGACGGGGACCCCCGTCCACCGCGCCATCGTCTGGCAGGACCGCAGGACCGCATCGATCTGTGCGGAGATGCGCAGAGCAGGGCTCCAGTCGCTCTACCGCGAGCGGAGCGGGCTCGTCCTCGATCCGTACTTCTCGGGGACGAAGCTGCGCTGGCTGCTGGAGTCGGATCCGGAGCTGCGGCGGCGGGCCGAGGACGGGGAGCTCGCCGCCGGGACGATCGACAGCTGGCTGGTTCACCGGCTGACGGGAGGGCGGATTCACGCCACGGATCCCACGAACGCCTCGAGGACGCTCCTCTACGACCTGAGGGCGGGCGCGTGGTCCGCGGAGCTCGCCGGTCCACTCGGCGTTCCGGCGGCGATCCTGCCGGAGATCCGGCCGAGTTCCGGGGAGTTCGGAGTCTCGACGGGCGCCGCGATCGGTGTGGAGTTGCCGATCCAGGGCGTCGCCGGAGACCAGCAGGCGGCGCTCTTCGGGCAGGGGTGCTGGGAGGCCGGGCTCGCGAAGAACACCTACGGGACCGGCGCCTTCCTCCTGATGCACACGGGGGAGGAGGTCGTCCCCTCCACGCGCGGACTGCTGACGACGGCGGCGTGCGGCCCGCGCGGAGAGTCCGCCTTCGCGCTCGAGGGTTCGGTCTTCATTGCCGGAGCGGCGGTGCAGTGGCTCCGGGACGGGCTGGGCCTGATCGAGTCGGCGGCGGAGACGGAGGCGCTCGCGGAGAGCGTGTCCTCCACCGAGGGCGTCCACTTCGTGCCCGCCTTCGTCGGCCTCGGCGCTCCCTACTGGGAACCGGAGGCCCGGGGGACGATCACCGGGCTGACGCGGGGCACCACCCGGGCACACCTCGTTCGGGCGGCGCTCGAGGCGATGGCCTTCCGGACCGCGGAGGTGCTGGAAGCGATGGTGGCGGACTCCAGGGAGGCGCTGGCCGAGCTGCGGGTCGATGGTGGTGCCTCGGCGAACGACTGGCTGATGGGCTTCCAGGCCGACGTGCTCGGGGTGCCGGTCCGGCGACCCGCGATGGTCGAGACGACGGCGCTGGGGGCGGCCGGGCTGGCGGGACTCGCCTCCCGGGTGTGGTCCTCCGCCGACGAGTTCCTCGCCTCTGCCGGGGCCCCTGCCCGTTTCGAACCGACGGTCGCGAGTGGGGTACAGGACGAACTCCGAAGGGGGTGGACGCGGGCTCTCCGAGCCTCGCTGGCGTGGGCCGAACAGCCGACGTAAGTCGAGTCTGGCGCGGCGGCTGCGCGAACGGAGCGTCGCACGTTGCGAGTCCACCACCGGTAGGTGAAGTTACGGAGCCCGACCGCCGAGGTGTGCGGTCGGCCTCCATGGATCTGGAGAGTCGCAGGATGCCGAACAACGGACGCTTCATGGTCGGGCTCGTCGGAGTCGCGGCCGTGGTCACGTATCTGATCTGGACCGGGGTCTCCGAGACCATGGTCTACTACCTGACCCCGGTCGAGCTCATCGAGCGGTTCGAAGAAGATCCGAGCTTCCGCGAGGTCGCGGTGAAGGTCTCGGGCGAAGTCGTTCCCGAGTCCTACCGGAAGGGCCAGGGCGAACTCGAGCACCACTTCGAGATCGTGGATCTCGAGGACGAGACGGCGACCTTCCCGGTCCGCTACGTCGGCATCCTCCCCGACACCTTCAACGACGCCCCGGACATGCTGACCGAGGCGATCATCGAGGGTCGGTTCGAAGAGGGGACCTTCGAGGCCACCCTCCTTCTCACGAAGTGCGGTAGCCGCTTCGAGGCGAGCAAGGAGCAGCTGCACGACCAGATGCAGCTCCAGGAGCAGATGCCGGCGGATCATATCGGATGAACATCGTCGGCGAACTTGCCCTCTGGACGGCGCTTCCGGTCGCCGTCTGGGGGATGGCCCTCGGCTTCATGGGGGGCAGGAACGGTCGCGGGGATCTCGTCCTTTCAGCCGAGCGCGCGGTCTACGCGACGCTCGGGCTCTCCTTCCTGGCCTCGCTCGGGGTGATCGACCTCTTCCTGAACGATCGCTTCGACTACTGGTACCCGGCGGCGTATTCGAGCCGCGACCTCGGGACCTTCTTCAAGGTCTCGGGCCTCTGGGCCGGTCAGCGGGGCTCCCTCCTCTTCTGGCTCCTCCTGCTGAACGTCTTCAGCGCGATCGCGGTCTGGTCGAACCGACGGAAGAACCGCGAGTTCATGCCGTACGTGATCGGCGTGCTGATGACGATCCAGACCTTCTTCCTGGTCGTCCTCCTCTTCGCCGAGGTGAACCCCTTCGAGCGTCTCGGTTTCACGGTCGCCGACGGGCAGGGGATGAATCCGCAGCTCCAGAACTACTGGATGACGATTCACCCTCCGACGCTCTACCTGGGCTTCACCGCCTTCACGATCCCCTTCGCCTTCGCGATCTCGGCGCTCCTGACCGGGCGCCTCGACTCGCGCTGGATCACCGTCACGCGGAAGTGGATCCTCCTCTCCTGGTTCTTCCTCTCGAATGGCATCGTCTTCGGGATGCGCTGGGCGTACGAGGAGCTGGGGTGGGGCGGCTACTGGTTCTGGGACCCGGTCGAGAACGCCTCCCTCCTGCCGTGGTTGACGGCGACGGCCTTCCTGCACTCGATCCAGATCCAGGAAACGCGGGGGATGCTGAAGGTCTGGAACATGGGTCTCGTGATCGGGACCTTCCTCCTGACGATCTTCGCGACTTTCCTGACGCGCTCCGGGCTGATCGAGTCGGTCCACACCTTCGCCGAGAACCTCACGATCGCATGGATCTTCCTCGGCTTCATGTTCGCGTCGGCGGCGGTTGGGCTTGTGCTGGTCCTCTACCGGCTCCCGAAGCTCCGTTCCGAGTCGCGGATCGAGTCCTTCCTGTCGCGTGAGTCGGCCTTCCTCTTCAACAACCTGGTCCTCGTCGCCGCGACCTTCGCCGTGATGTGGGGCACGCTCCTCCCCCTCCTCTCCGAGGGCTTCATGGGGCAGGAGATCGCGGTCGGGCCGCCCTTCTTCAACCGGGTGAACCTCCCGATCGGGCTCTTCCTCCTCTTCCTGATGGGAGTCGGGCCGGTGATCGCCTGGCGGAAGGCGAGCGCCCGCAACCTCCGGAAGAACTTCGTCTGGCCCACCTCGGTCGGGCTCGGTACCGGGGCGATCCTCTGGGCGATCGGGATCCGCCACGGGATGGCGCTCCTGACCTTCGCGACCTCCGCCTTCGTCATGACGACGATCGTGGTGGAGTTCTGGAAGGGGACGCGCGCGCGTGCCCGCATCGAGGGCGAGGGGTGGCTCAAGGCCTTCTACCACCTGATCGCACGGAACCGGCGTCGCTGGGGCGGCTACATCGTGCACGTCGGCGTGGTCATGATCTTCACCGCCTTCGCCGGCGCTCCGTGGAATACCGACATCGAGCAGACGCTCGAGCCGGGACAGTCCGCGGAGATCACCTCGCCCTTCGGCCACACCTACCGGCTGACGTACGAGGGGCTGTCGACCAACATCAACGACCGGGCGCAGAACCTGCGCTGGCAGCTGGTCGCCCTCATGTCGGTCGAGCAGGAGGGGGAGCGGGTCGGCACGGTGCAGCCCGAGAAGCGGCAGTACTTCGTCGGGGGGAACCGTGACCCGAACACGGGGAACGCGACCGAGGTGGGGATCCGTGCGACTCCCTACGAGGACCTGTACGTCATCCTGGCGAGCGTGCCGCAGATCGAGACGGGGATGAGCCTGAACGACCCGTCCGCGCAGCAGGCGCACTTCCGGATCATGATCAAGCCGCTGGTCGGCCTGATCTGGTCGGGGATCATGGTGCTTTCGGTGGGTGGGCTCATCGGACTCTGGCCCGCGACGGAGAAGCCCCGGGCGGCGAAGTCGTCGCCGGGTGGACGCCGGGCCGTCGCCGCCGCGGGCGACTGAGGGGAGCGAGCCGATGGAGATTCTCGGAGCCCTCCTCCTCATCGGAGCGGTCGTCGCCTACCTGCTCCTCCCGATCCTGAAGGGCGAGACGGCGCTGCTGCACCGCGACTTCGAGGAGATCACGGAGGCGGAGGCACGTCGTCGGATCGCGCTCCTGGCGCTGCGGGACGCCGAGTACGACTACCACATGGGGAAGGTCGATCAGGCGGACTACACGAAGCTCAAGGGTCGCCTGGCCGCCGAGGCGCTCGAGGCGATCCGGGCGGTCGACGGGGTCGACGACGCCGATCTCGAGAGGGAGATCGCGCTGGTACGGGCCGGAATGAGGGACGGGCGGGCCTGCGGCAGCTGCGGGCACCTGAATCCGCCGGGCTCCAGGTTCTGCGCCGCCTGCGGGCTGGCGCTCGCGCCTCCCACCCCGGCCGGCTCGGCGTGACCGTGTCCCCCCCCTCCGTGCCCACCGGGGTCGAGGGTGCGATGGAGGACGGGCAGGGCGAGGAGAGCCTCTCCGCACCGCGGGGGATCGAGCTGCGCGGCCTGACCCGGATCTACGGTGTCCAGCGGGCGCTCGACCGGGTCGACCTGCACCTGCCGAGGGGGCGTTCGCTCGCACTCTTCGGGCCGAACGGGGCGGGGAAGACTACCCTCCTCCGCCTCCTCTCCGGCGAGCTCTCTCCCACCGAGGGCGCGATCCACGAGGACGGCGTGCCGCTCGACACCCGATCGCCGCAGTGGCGGGCGCGGATCGGGGTGCTCAGCCACCAGACCTTCCTCTACCCCCAGCTCACCGCTCGCGAGAACCTGCACTTCTTCGGGCGGATGTACGCGCTGGACCGACTCCGCGACCGGCTGGACCCGGCGCTGGAGGCGGTCGGGCTGGCGGACCGGGCCGACCTGCGCGTCACCGCGTTCTCCCGGGGGATGCGTCAGCGGCTGGCCCTCGCCCGCACCCTCCTCCACGACCCGTCCGTCGTCCTCCTCGACGAGCCCTTCACCGGACTCGACGCGCACGCCTCAGGGGTGCTCCGGGAAGCCCTCACCCGGTTGCGGGACGGCCGACGCACCGTCGTCATGGTGACGCACAACCTGACCGAGGGGCTGCGGATGGCGGACCGCGTGGTCATTCAGGTCGGAGGTCGCATCGCGTGGCAGGGCGAGGCGACCGAGGTGGAGGAGGACTTCGAGTCCTTCTACCGCGCCCGCGTGGAGGACGCCGCGTGAGCTACTTCGCGATGATCTGGGAGATCGTCCGCAAGGACCTCCTGATCGAGTTCCGGACGCGTCAGCGCATCGTGGTGATGGGGGCCTTCGCCGTCCTGATCGGCATCCTCTTCAGCTTCGCCATCCCCCCGGGCACGATCCGCCCGCAGGACATCGCGGCGGGGCTCGTGTGGATGACGCTCGTCTTCGCGGGCATCCTCGGCGTCGGCCGCACCTTCCAGCTCGAGGCGGAGGACGGCGCCTTCCAGGGGCTCCTCCTCACCCCGGTCCCGCGCGATGCGGTCTACCTGGGAAAGGTCGTGTCGAACTTCCTCCTGGTGGCGGTCCTCGTCGCCCTGATCCTCGTCGTGTTCGGCGCCTTCTTCCAGGTGGACTACGGCGATCACCCGATCGCGCTCCTGCTGACGCTCGGCTTCGGGGCGCTCGGATTCGTCGGGCTCGCGACCCTCTTCGGGGCGATCACCTCCGGGACCCGACTCGGGGAGACGCTCCTCCCCGTCCTTCTCTTCCCCCTCCTGACCCCGATGATCATCTTCGGCGTGTCCGCGACGAACCGGCTTCTCGCCGGTCGACCGGTGGCCGAGGTGTCCGGAAACATCCGCGTCCTTGCGGCGTTTGCGCTGATCGCGCTCGCCTCGGGGGCGCTCCTCTTCAAGACGGTAGTCGACGACGCATGACCACGACACGCACGGGATTCTGGGGGCCGCTTCTGGCGGTTGCCGGGGTCGGTCTCGCACTCTTCCAGCTCTGGCTCGTCTGGTTCTGGGTCCCGACGGAGGCCGTTCAGGGGATCATTCAGCGGATCTACTACATCCACGTTCCCTCCGCGTGGGTCGCCTTCTTCGCCTTCGGCATCGTCGCCCTCGCGAGCATCGTCTACCTCTGGCTCGGCGACGACCGGGCGGACCACCTCGCCGTCGCCGCGGCCGAGGGCGGGATCATCTTCACGACGATCGTCCTGACCACCGGTCCGCTCTGGGGGAAGGTCGCCTGGGGCACCTACTGGACGTGGGAGGCGCGGCTGACGCTGACCCTCCTCCTCTGGTTCATCTACCTCGGGTACTTCATGGTCCGGAATGCGGCGCCGACGCCCGAGAAGGGGAGGCGTTGGGCCGCCGTCGTCGGGATCGCCGGGGCGGTGAACATCCCCCTCATCCACATGAGCGTGTACTGGTTCCGTTCCCTCCATCCCCTCCCCGTCGTGGCGAAGCCCGAGGGGCCCACCGCTCCTCCGGAGATGGTGCAGACGCTCCTGCTCGGATTCCTCGCCTTCACCCTCCTCTTCCTCGGGCTGATGATGCTCCGCGCCGGCGTCCACCGGATCGAACACCGACTCCGTCTTCGGGAGGTGGCGCCGTGAGCCGCCGTGGAGGTGGGTTCGCGGGGGTGTTCGCCCTCGGGATCGCGCTCGTCGCGCTGCTGGGCTTCGGCGGGGGCGTCGAACCACTCCTGGCGCAGGCGGCGGACGACCCGCTCGGGCGGAGCGGAGGCCTCGGGCGACCGTACCTCTTCGTCTTCCTCGCCTATGCGATCGGGTGGCTCCTCATCTTCGGGTGGGTGATCTCGATCTTCCGTCGTCTGCGGGGCGTCGAGGCTCGGATGGCGAGCGTCGAAGCCGAGCACGAGGGCGGGCCGGACGCCGCACGGTGACCTCGCTCGCGGAGGCGGAGGCCGGCCGCGAGGGTGGGGCCCCCGTCCTCGACCTCCGCAGCGACACCGTGTCGCGGCCGACTGCGGAGATGCGTCGCGCCATGGCCGACGCCGTCGTGGGCGACGACGTCCTCGAGGGCGACCCCACGACGCGGGCGCTCGAGTCGCGCGTCGCCGAACTCCTCGGGAAGGAGTCCGCACTCTTCTTCCCCTCCGGATCGATGGCCAACCAGACGGCGATCGCCGTCCAGGGGCGCTGGGGGGGCGAGGCGATCGTCGAGGGCGACGCCCACGTCTTTCACTGGGAGGAGGGGGCGTCCGCGGCGCTCTCCGGCGTCCAGCTCCGGCCGGTGGCGACCGAGGACGGCGTCCTGACCGCCGATCGGGTGCGCGAGGCGATCCGCCCGGATTCCCGCTACGCGCCCCGCACCGCGCTGATCTGCATCGAGAACACGCACCTCGGGAGCGGGGGCCGCGCGATCGCCCCGGAGGTGTACGACGCGGTGGCCGAGGTGGCGCGGGAGCGGGGATTGCCCGTCCACCTGGATGGTGCCCGCCTCTGGCACGCGGCCGTCGCCCTCGGCCGACCGCTCTCGGACTTCACCCACGCCGCGGATACCGTCATGGTCTGCCTCTCCAAGGCGCTCGGGGCTCCGGTCGGTTCGATGCTCGCCGGTCCCGCGGAGGTCATGGAGGAGGCGTGGCGCGTGCGCCGCCGGTTCGGCGGAGCGATGCGCCAGTCGGGGATCCTGGCCGCTGCCGGACTGCACGCGCTGGAGGTGCGCCTGCCGCGCCTCCATGAGGACCACATCCTCGCGACCGAGATCGCGGCTGCCTTCGACGACGCGGAGGGCTTCCGCGCGTCCGCTCCGGAGACCAACATCGTCATGGTCGACCTGGATGCGGGGCAGGATCCGCGCACGGTGTGCGAAAAACTGCAGAATCACGGAATTCTGATGCTGCCCTTCGGCCCTTCCCGCATCCGAGGCGTGACCCACCTCGATGTGGATCGTGAAGCTCCGCGCCGAGTTAGGGCGGCCGTGGCCGAGTTCGCCGAGGCTTGATCGGGCGCCGTCGCTCTGGCACGATTCTTCCCGAAAACATACGTTGTTCCGTTGACGAGACGCTCTCGCGGCCTCGCATCGGCTTGTCGAATCCACGTTTCCGAAAAACCGGACGGAGGAAAGTCCCGATGACTCTTCGGGTCCATCGTTGGGTGGGAGGTGCCCTCGCCGTCGCGACGTTCGCGGCGACCGGCCTCGCCGCTCAGAGCACCAACGCTTCCTCGCTTCGGCACGGGTCCGGTTATCTGGACACCCCGGCCGCGAGCGTCCTTCCTCATGGGGCCATTCAGGGCACCTGGTCCGGCTACTGGCTCGACGTGAACCGGTCGGCTCTCATCGACGGCACCGGCGAGGTCACCGGCTTCGGCGGGCCGTTGGAGCAGTTCAACCAGGACCTCTCGGTGTCGGTCGGATTCTTCGATCGTGTCGAGGTCGGGGGTGGAATCCTCTCGCTGAACGAGGACAACGGGGGAGACAACCTCTTCACCGTCTTCGGTCGGCTCGTCCTGCTCCAGCCCGAGGCGCAGGGCTTCGGCCTCGCCGTGGGCGGTCGGTATTACAACGACCCGAGCTTCGCCGGCGCCGAGCCGAACCGCCTCGGCTACCCGGACCGTCGGTTCACCTCGACGCTCCCGGGCACGCCGGACACGAACTACTCGTTCTACGGCGTCGGGACCTTCTTCCTCCGCGGCTTCGAGGCCTCCTGGTTCCCGAAGAACGATGTCACCTTCTCCGCGGGTTGGGGGAGCGGGATCTTCCGCGAGGGCGGTGACGCGGAGTTCTACTCGGCGATCGACTCCGACGGCTGGTTCGCCGGGTCGAACATGGCCATCGAGCTCGCGGAGAACACGGCGCTCAACCTGATCTCCGAGTGGAACGGCTTCGAGCTCAACTTCGGAGCCCAGGTCGCGCACAAGGGGATCCGGATCGGGGCGCACCTCCTCGGTGCGAACTACCAGGAGAACGTCACCGCCTACCGCAGCCAGCGCTTCGGCCTGCTCGCGTCGGTCGGCGTCTGCGGCACCGGCTTCTGCACCCCGAGCTTCCTGGATCGCCCGGAGCCCGAGGTCATCCAGCTCCCGGCGCCGGCTCCCGACACGGTCATCGTGACCCGGGAGGTCGCGCCTGCCGCTCCGACCGGTAACCCGACCAACATCTGCCTCGCGACCGGTCAGTCCGAGCGGGTGCTGATCACGGCGCAGGGAGACACCCTGGTCGGACCCGACCGGGTCTCGATCCGCACGCTCCGCCCGGGCGTCGTCTTCGCCGGGACCTACGCGGACGGTCGCGACTGGTTCACGAACGACGACGACATCCGCTACGAGAACCGGAACTACAGCAAGTCCGGGAACGCGGTGTCGCTCGAGTGCTCGAGCATCATGCGCGTCGGCGAGCACATGGGTGTGCCGCTCTTCGCGAACCGCAGCGCCGAGCGTCCCTTCGAGACGATCTACGTCCCGGTCCGTCCGGGGACGTGGCAGGCGTATCAGACCCTCAGGGGAACCCGCGGCGACTGAGCGCGCTGGGCTGAAGGTCTCGCGACAACGAATGCCGTCCGCCCGGGGTTGCCCGGGCGGGCGGCTTTTTCGTTATCGCGAGACCTTCAGCCCAGCGCGCTCAGTCGCCGCGGGTTCCCCTGAGGGTCTGATACGCCTGCCACGTCCCCGGGCGGACCGGGGCG
>JANQLR010000122.1 GCA_028280525.1 Longimicrobiales bacterium | reverse complement strand
GTCGGTTCGAGGAGGGTCGCGCCGCCTACCTGACCGCGCTCGACATGGGAGAGCGGCTGGGCGGGACCCGGGGCGTCTACGGCGGGCTCGCGCGGAAGGGGCTCGCGGAGGCGGACCTGCTCGACGGTCGACTCGATGCGGCGGAGGGGCTCCTCGCGGAGGCCGAGGCGATCCTCGTGGAGGCGCTGCGTCCGGGGCATCGATACCGTCTGGAGACGGAGCGACTGCGCGCCCGGCTCCTCCTGGCGCAGGGGCACGCCGCGCCGGCGCTGGAGATGCTGACGGCGGTGCTGGAGGGCGAGGCCGAGGTGCGGCCGTCCCCTCACCCGCGACGGGCGGAGACCCACCTCCTCCTGGCCGAAGCCCACGCCGCTCTCGGGGATGTCTCCGCGGCACGGGCGGCACGGGAAGCTGCGCTCCGCGAGGCCGCGGAGCTGCCGATCGACCACCCACTGGTCCGGCGGGCGGGCGGACGGTGAGCCGGTTCCGGCGTCCCCTGCGCCTCCCGAGGGTGACCGGACTCACCCTCGACTCTCCCCGACGCTGGCCATGACCGTCCACGACGACATCACCCGAGCCCTCGTCGATCTCAGCGGCGGCGACCAGCGCGCCCTGGATCGTCTCCTGCCGGTGGTCTACGAGCAGCTCCACGGCATCGCCCGCCGCGAACTCCACCGCGAGCGCCCCGACCACACGCTCAACGCCACCGCCCTGGTGCACGAGGCCTACCTCAAGCTCGTCCAGCTCGACTCGATCAGCTGGGAGGGCCGGGCTCACTTCTTCGGCGCCGCCGCCTCGGCGATGCGCCGGATCCTGATCAGCTACGCCCGGATGAAGAAGGCGGAGAAACGAGGCGCCGGCGCGGCGCAGGTCTCCCTGGACGACGTTCTCCTGGCCGCCCATGAACGCCCCGAACTCGTCGTCGCGCTCGACGAGGCGCTGACCCGGCTCGCGGAGATCGACGAGCGCCAGGCGCGGGTCGTGGAGTGTCGCTACTTCGCCGGGATGAACATCGAGGAAACGGCCCTGGCGGTGGGCACCTCTCCCGCGACGGTGAAGCGCGACTGGACGCTCGCGCGCGCCTGGCTCAACCGGGAGCTGTCGCGCTGAGCGCGGCGGCCTCGGACTCCCACCCCCGAATTCGCTCGACCCCCCGATTCATCGCGCGGCTCAGCTCGTGGTGCAGCTCCTGCACGGTCGTGTGGTCCCAGTCGAGGGCGGCGATCCGGTCGGTGATCTCGAAGAGGGGGACGCTGTCGTCGTTCCGCTCGTGGTGGAACCGACTCCACGCGGCGGGCGACCCGTCCAGCGCGGCGCGGGCCAGCCCCTCGGCGTCGCGGAGCGCGTCGGAGATCCCGTGGGCGGTCGCCGGATCCCGGAAGTGTCCCGCATCTCCCACGAGGGCCCAGCCCGGACCGGCTGGAGCTCTCAGAATCCCGCGCATTCCGGCGAACCCCCGGAGCCGGGGAAGCGGTCGAGCCCGCAGTCGTTCCGCCAACTCGGGCGCCATCCGTTCGATCGTCGAGAGCCAGAGCTCGGGCATCCCGGCCCGCCCCGCGAGTCCGAAGACGGCGGGTGTCATCGAGGCGAAGACGCAGCTCGTGCCGCCGGTCGTGG
>JANQLR010000114.1 GCA_028280525.1 Longimicrobiales bacterium | reverse complement strand
TGTCGAAGACGAAGATCCCGGCGACCGTCCCCGCGACGAAGACGGCGCCGCGGGCCCGACGGAGCTGCCGGCCGACCGCCTCCAGCCGGGCGACCTCGGCGCGGTGTCGTTCCGACGCCGCCCGCCAGACGGCCGCGGGCCCGGGGTCAGCCAAGATCGACCGAGACGGCCGACTCCACCTCCGGTAGGGTCCGCAGCGCCTCGAGGACGTTGTGGTCGACGGGGTCGTCGACCCGGATGGCCGCGAGCGCGTCGCCCCCCTCTTCCCGACGGGACTGGGCGTAGCCGGCGATGTTGATCCCCTTCTCGCCGAGGAGCGATCCGACGCGTCCGATCACGCCGGGCACGTCGTGGTTGCGCAGCACGATGACGTACCCCTTCGGATTCACGCTCACGGCGTAGCCGTCGATATCGACGATGCGCGGGTGACCGGGCCCGAGGATCGCGCCGTGGATCTGCATGGCGTGATCGCCGGAGTGGATGCACAGCTCGACGTGCTCGGCGTACTCGTCCGGCCCGATCGTCTTGGTGACGGAGGCGCGGATGCCGCGCTGCTCGGCCAGAACTCCGGCGTTCACGACGTTCACGCTCTCGCCGAGCGCCGGTTGCAGGACGCCGACCAGGACGTGGCGGGGGAGGAGGTTGAGACCTTCGTCGATGCTCCCGGCGTAGCGAACGTCGACGGCCTCGATCGGACTCTGCGTCATGGCGGCCCCGAGTCGACCGAGTCGGCCGGCGAGCTGCACGATCGGCGAGACGCGGCGGAGCGCCTCGCCGCCCACACCGGGTGCGTTGAGCGCGGCCGAGAGATCCCCGTCACCGAGGGCGGCAGCCACCGAGGATGCGATCTCCTCCGCGACCTTCTCCTGCGCCTCCCCGGTCGAGGCCCCGAGGTGCGGGGTGAGGACGATGTTCGGCGCCGCGCGCAGGGGCGAGTCCTCCGGGAGCGGCTCCTCGGCGTAGACGTCGAGCGCCGCTCCGGAGAGGTGCCCGTCCTCGAGGACGCGGGCGAGCGCAGCTTCGTCGACGACCCCGCCGCGCGCGACGTTCACCAGCACCGCCCCGGCCTTCATGGTCCGCAGCCGTTCCTCGTCGAAGAGGCCGCGCGTCTGCGGGTTGAGCGGCACGTGCAGCGAGAGCACGTCCGCGGTCGTCACCACCTCGTCCAGCTCTGCCGGCTCGAACCCGTACTGACGGAGCTTGTCCTCCGAGAGGAAGGGGTCGTGGACCCGCACCTTCATCCCGAAGGCGCGGCAGCGCTTCCCGACCTCGCTCCCGATGCGGCCGCCGCCGATCAGACCGAGCGTGCGCCCGCGGAGCTCGATCCCCTTGAAGCGGGAACGCGCCCACTCGCCGGTGCGCATCGAGGCATCGGCGACGGCCACCCGGCGGACGACGGAGAGGATGAGCGCGAGGGTCAGCTCGGCGGCCGAGATCGTGTTCCCGGCCGGCGCGTTGAGGACCGCGATGCCGCGCTCCGTGCAGGCGGGGATGTCGATGTTGTCGACGCCGACGCCGGCGCGGCCGACCACCCGCAGCCGGGGGGCGGCCTCGATGAGGTCGCCGCGGACCTTCGTGGCCGAGCGCACCATGAGTCCGTCGGACTGTGCCAGGTGGCGGCGGAAGTCCTCGGTGGTGGAGTCGTGCTCCTCGATGACGTGGAAGCGCGGGTCGTCGAGGAGGGCGGCGAGGCCGGAGGTCTGGATCTTGTCGGTGACGAGTACGCGGATCCGCTCGCTCATCGGAGCACCTCCGTCAGATGTTCGAGAACGAGGTCGAGGGCCGCGAGGTCGTGATCGCCCATGTGTCCGATGCGGAAGGCGTCCGGCTTTAGCTTGCCGTAGCCACCGCCGAGGACGAAGCCGCGCTCCCGCATCCCGGCGACGACCTTCGGCCCGTCGCCCGACTCGGGCAGACCGATGCAGGTCACGGTGGGCGAGCGGTGCCCCGCCGCCGCGAAGACCCGCATCCCCGGTCGCAGCTCCGCGGCGGTCTCCTCGACCCACTGCACGGTCCGGTCGGAGAGCGCCCGGTGCCGCGCCCAGCGCGCCTCCATCGTCTCCCGGTGGATCCGACCGAGTTGCTCGGCCGTGGAGTAGAAGAGGGTCACCGCGGGCGTAGTGGGGGTCTGGAGCTTCTCGAGCTGCGCCTCGAAGCGGACGAGGTCGAAGTAGAAGCCGCGCCCCGGGAGGGTTCGGGCCCGCTCCATCATCCGCTCGGACGCCACCGCGAAGGAGAGTCCGGGCGGGAGGGCGAGCGCCTTCTGCGAGCCGGTGACCACGAAGTCGACGCCCCACGCGTCGGTGTGGAATTCCGCCCCGCCGATCCCGGTCACCGAGTCGACGATGAAGAGGACGTCGTCGAACTCGCGGACCACGGAGGCGATGGCGGGGATGTCGTTCAGGGTGGCCGTCGACGTCTCGGAGTGGACCACGGTGACGGCGTCGAATCCGCCCTCGGAGAGGAGTCGGCGAACGTCCTCCGGGTCGACGGCCTGACCCCACGGCACCTCGTGGACGACGAACTCCTTCTCGCACCCGGCGGCGATGTCGGCGAAGCGCTTGCTGAAGGCCCCGTTCACCAGGCAGAGGAGGCGCTCGCGCACCCCGTTGCGGATCCCGGCCTCCATCAGTCCGGTCGCGGAGGCGGTGGCGATGAAGACGGGCCGCTCGGTGCGGAAGACGTTCTGGAGGCCGGCCTGCAGGCACTCCATCAGCTTCTGGATTCCCCCGCCGCGATGCCCGATGACCGCGTTGTTCTGGGCGGCGAGGACGTCGTCGTGGATTTCGGTAGGGCCGGGCAGGAAGAAGCGGCCGGGCTCGAGGCCGGGGCCGTACGGAGTCGTCATGGCGGAGACGGGTGAAGCGGGAGGATGGACGGGTGCGGTCCGGCTGCGCGGAGCGTCAGGGCCAGGCGCGCTGCCAGCGGGTGTAGTGGATGACCGACACCCCCGCATCCCGCAGGATGTCGACTCCCGACGTATCGCGATAGGCCTCCCGGAAGAAGAGGTGTCCGACGTCCGACTGCACCATCAGCTTCGCGCACGCGCGACAGGGGCTCGCGGTCACGAAGGCGACCTTTCGGGGCAGGCTGCCGTCCGCCTTCACCAGGGCGTTCTGCTCCGAATGGATGCAGCCGCATGAGCCCGGCTCGTCCCGGTCGCAGCGGTTCGGGAAGCCGCGCGCGTTGCCGTTGTAGCCGATCGCCACGACGTGCTCGAGGGCGGCGTCGGTGAGCACCGTCCCCACCCTGAGCCGGGCGCAGGTGCTCCGCTTCGCAAGCTCCTCCGCCATCCGCATGTACACCTCGTACAGCGGGATCCGGTCGACGGTCGGCGCGGGCGCGCCCTCCGGGACGAAGACGCGGTTCAGCGGATGGTCGTTCTCCAGGACGCCGTCACGCGCCATCCAGCGACCGGGACGGGGCGTGCCGGCCAGGACGTCGAGGTCGGAGATCGGGGTCTCGTTCTCGTTCACCATCCGAGCCCCCGCAGAAGGAGCCGCGCCTGCAGGTACTCGACCGGAGCGTGCGCGTCCGTCAGGACGGCGTCGCTCGCGGGAAGGTCGATCACCGGGCGTCGAGGGAGGGACGCTCCCTCCCGGCCGAGGACGAGGATCACATTCTGCGTCCTCCGGGGATCGAGATCGGGATCGGCGGCCCAGCCCTGAACCACGGGAAAGCTGCGGCGGGCCGTCTCGACGAGCCGGGCGAAGAGCTCGCGACCGGGGCCGTCGAGGGGGGTCAGGAGGTTCACCATGACGAAGCCGTCGGGGGTGAGGTGGTCGTGGTAGAGGGCGAGCGCCTCCTCGGTGATCATCGTCCACGGGACGGTGAGGAGGTGGTCGAATACGTCCAGGTAGATCATCTCCCACCGCCGCTCCGAGTCCGCCAGGAAGCGGCGCGCATCGGCATGATGCACCCGGAGGGCGGGATCGGCGACGTGGTCGGCGTACGCGAAGTACTCGGCGGCGAGCCGGGTGACCGCGGGATCGATCTCGACGACGTCCACCTCGACCCCCGGGTACCGGGTCCGCAGGTCGACGGGCAGGGTCAGCGCCGCACCACCAAGGACGAGGACGGAAGCCGGCGGCCGAGCCGCGCGGTCGTCGAGTAGGTCGGTGGAGAGGCGGAGGTAGCGGTGGGCGGGCTCCCCGGTGTCGACGTACTCGGCGGAGGAGGAGGCGCCGTTCTGCCGCAGCTCGCGCACCGGGCGTCCGTCGTCCCACTCGCGCTCCACCACCGCGATCGAGGCGTAGATCGTCTCCTCCCGGTGCAGGACGGACTCGGGGGTGGTCGTCCCCCCGGCCCCCAGGAAGACCAGGAGGAGCCCCGTGCCCAGGGCGACGCCGGGCGGGGTGGGCCCGCGCAGCGCCCACGCCGCCAGCGCGGCGAGGAGGGCGACGAAGGCCGCCGTCGAGCCGAGGAGGAGGGGGAGCGGCATCAGCGGGAGGAGGAGGAAGCCGGTGGCGAAGGTGCCGGCGATGCTCCCCGCGGTCGCGAGCGCACTGATGTCTCCGGCCCGTCGACCGACCGTCTCCACCGACTCGGTATCGGCCTTCACGAGGTAGGGGACGACGGCGCCGAGGGCGAGG
>JANQLR010000079.1 GCA_028280525.1 Longimicrobiales bacterium | reverse complement strand
TCCGGCAGGAGCGCATTCGACGCCTGTCGGGCGCCCCCGACGAAGGTCGTGGTGAGGACGCGGTCCTCCTCGACCCGATCGGGGAAGAGCGAGCTGATCCAGAGGATCCCGAGGACGGGGCGGTTCTGGTTCGAGGGAATGAGGTAGCCGAAGCCGTCGAGCGGGTGCGCAACCTGATCGCGGCGGTAGGCGAGGTGCACGGTCGACACCGGCGCATACGGGATGTCCGCGAGAGCGCGAGCCGGCGCCGCGTGGTTGGGGCCGCAGAGGGCGCCCGCCACCCCTGCCGGGACGGCCAGGACGACCGCGTCGGCGTCGACGGGGATCGGGTCGTTTCGCAGCGAGACCCGCCAGCCATCCTCCGTGCGGCGTACCGACTCGACCGTCACGCCGGTGCGCACCCGACCCTCGAGGCTGTCCGCCATCGCCCGGGTCCACTGACCCAGCCCCTCCCGGAAGGAGAAGAGCTCCGGCTTCCGCTTCGGCTTCGCCGTCCCCTCCTTCCGCGCCCGCTTCGCCTCCTTCGCCTTCGACAGCCCCCACCTCAGGAGCGAGCCGTGCTCCTCGACCCCCGCCTTGAGCGAGGGGAAGACGGCCCGCATCGACAGGCGCGTGGGATCCCCGGCGTACACACCGGAGACGAAGGGGTCGACGAGGCGGTCGGCGACCTCGGTCCCCAGACGGTGCGCGAAGAAGTCGCGGACCGACTGGTCGCCGCGCTCTGCCTTCCGGAAGGGCTCCAGGAACATGCGGAGCTTCGCACCCCAGGGGAGGACGTCCGAGCGGACGAAGTCCCCGGGCCCGTGCGGGAGGGCAACGAGCTCGCCGTCGCGGTAGAGGTAGCGCGCCCCGGCCGCGGAGCCGGCCACCAGGCGGTCGTCCTCGATCCCGATTGCCTCGATCTCGTCGAGGAGGTCGATGTCTCCGGTACGGAGCGACTGCGGACCGAGGTCGATCCACCCCACCCCGTCGATGTGACGGGAGCGGACCACCCCGCCCACGGTGGACGCCCGTTCGAGGAGTTCGACCTCGCACCCGGCCGCTTCGAGCCGGCGGGCACACGACAGGCCGGTCACCCCGGCCCCGATCACCACCACGCGTGGGCGTTCCATGGTCACACCGATGAGGAGAAGACGGGAAGTTCGCGCTGCGGAGCCCGGAGGTACGGATCGAGGGTGGACGCGATGTTGCGCATGAAGAAGCGTCCGGTCTCCGTGACCTCCCAGTCCCGGCCTTCACGGACGAGGAAACCCTCCTCCTCGAAGGGGGCGAGCGCGTCGAGTTCGTCCCCGAGGAGCGCATCGACCGTGCCCCCGAAGGGCGCCTCGGTGAGGTCGTCGCGGATCTCGAGGTTGCACATCAGGTGCTGAATGACGAGGGAGCGGATCTCATCGTCCCGCGTCATGTGGTGCCCCCGGACCACCGGGAAGTGGTTCTCGTCGAGGGCGTCCCGCCACTGATCGATCCGGGAGGCATTCTGGACGAAGCGGCCGGCGAGGCAGCCGATTCCGCTCATCCCGAAGGCCACCTGGTCCGGGGCGGCGTGCGTCGTGTAGCCCATGAAGTTGCGGAGGAGCCGCTTCTCCCGGGCCGCCACGGCGAGTTCGTCGTCCGGCTTGGCGAAGTGGTCGAAGCCGATCCACTGATACCCCCCCTCCTGCAGCACGTCGACGGTGTCGAGGAAGAGGCCGAGCTTCTCGCGCGGCTGGGGCAGCCCGGAGGCGTCCACCGCGCGCTGGATCTTCCGCACCTCGGGGAGGTGGGCGTAGCTGAAGGTGGCGATCCGGTCCGGGGAGAGCTCCACGACCCGGTTCAGCGTCCGGGCGAAGCTCTCGGTGGTCTGGTACGGCAGCCCGTAGACCAGGTCGAAGTTGACGCTCTCGAAGCCCGCATCGCGCGCGTTCTCCAGGAGCGACACCGTCTCGCTCTCCGGCTGGATCCGGCCGATCGCGGCCTGGACCTTCGGGTCGAAGTCCTGCACCCCCATGCTCATCCGGTTGAAGCCGAGACGGCGGAGGAGCGGGGGCTGCGACGGGGTGGCCACGCGCGGATCCATCTCGATCGAGATCTCCGCGTCGTGCGTGAAGGAGAAGGCCGACGCGAGCATCTCGAAGAGACGCGTCGTCTGACGGTCCGAGAGGAAGTTCGGCGTCCCCCCGCCCCAGTGCATCTGCGTCACGGAGCGTCCGGTCCCGATCCGGTCGACGACGCCCTCGATCTCCCGCTCCAGGTGGTCGAGGTAGCCCTCGACCACGTCGGCGCGGCTCGTCACCATGGCGTTGCAGCCGCAGTAGTAGCAGCGCTTGCCGCAGAAGGGGATGTGAACGTAGACGCTGAGCGCCCGCTCCGGCGTCGAGCCGGCCTCGTCGAGCGCCGCCACGTACTCCGCCTCCCCGAAGTCCTTGTCCCAGTAGGGGACGGTCGGGTACGAGGTGTACCGCGGCACCGGCTTCGCGTGGGCCTTCAGGAGGCCGTAGAGGAGGTCGCGGTCGGGGACCGCGGCGACGAGTGCGTTCATACGTTCGTCTCGACGTCGACGGTCTCGTCTTCGGCCATCGTCGTCAGGAGCTGCGACTGCCGCTTGGCGCGCGCCCGCTGCCGGGCGAAGCCGCGCGGATCGAGGAACTCGTCGATGCGCTCCTCACCCAGGAGCTCCATCGTGTCGAAGGTCTTCGGCTGGCTGCGCGGGGCCGACGCGCCGTCCATCCCCATCTGACGGGTGACGGAGTTCGGGTCGGCCACGCGCCCGTTCCGACGACCCGTCCCGCAGGCCTCGGCGCCGTTCCCGTTCGAGGCGCCGTTGCCGTTGCCGTTCGCCATCGGAAGGGCGACCCCGTTGCCGTTGCCGTTCCCATTTCCGTTGGCCAGCGGGAGCGTCACCCCATTCGACTCGACCGCACGACCGTGCGCGTCGGTGGCGGGGCCTCCGCCGCACGCCATCGCCGCTCCGGCCGTGGTGGTCGCAGCGCGTGCAGCCCGGTCGGCCTCGGTCCGCTTCTGGTACATGCTCCCGACCTTCGGCCGGCGAGCCTCGGCGTCCGCGAGCTCCTCGGGGCTCAGGATCTTGGTCTCGTCGAACTTGAAGTCGACGTCCTTCTGACCGAAGAAGCCCACCCGCCCCAGGTCGTAGAAGCGCCGCTCGACGCTCGACTTCAGGAAGGCCTTCAGGCACCCCATCATGTACTTCCGCTTGTAGCTGTCGCGGATCCAGGGGTAGGTGAAGAAGGACCTGCGCATGTAGAAGCGTCGGTAGTTCTTCATGACTCCGGCGAGCACCTCCCCGCGCGTCATCGTCTCCGGCTTCATGATCGGGGTGACGAAGTTGTACCGGGAGTAGTCCCGCACCTCGACCTTGTCGCCCAGATCCTCGAAGAGGTCGGAGAAGGGCCAGGGCGTGTACATGTTCCAGTTGACCATGTCCGCGCCCCAGTCGATCGCCCACTTGTAGGTGTCTTCGATCGTCTGCGGGGTCTCGTTCTCCATCCCGATGATGAACTGCGCCTCGGCGACGATGCCGTGCTTCTTCAGGAGCTGGATCGCCTTCTTGTTCTGCGCGACCGTCGTCTCCTTGCGGAAGCGCTCCAGGTTGAGCTGCGCCGAGGCCTCGGTTCCGAGCGAGATGTGGATGAGGCCGGCCTTCCGGTAGAGCGGGAGGAGGTCCTCGTCGCGCAGGATGTCGGTCACCCGCGTGTTGATCCCCCAGTGGACCGGGAGGTCGCGCTCGACGAGCTCTTCACAGAGCGCGACGAACTTCTCGCGATTGATCGTCGGTTCCTCGTCGGCGAGGATGAAGAAGCCGACGTCGTGCTCCTTCACCAGGATCTCGATCTCGTCCACGAACTCGCGCGGATCGCGGGTCCGGTAGCTCCGCCAGAACTTCCACTGCGAGCAGAAGGAGCAGGTGAAGGGGCAGCCGCGGGCGTAGTTCGGGATCGCGACGCGCTGGCCCGTCGGGATGTAGATGTACTTGTCCCACTCCAGGATGCTCCAGTCCGGGGAGAGGGTGTTCAGGTCCTGGATCGGCGGGTTCGCCGGGGTCGCCACGACCTCCTCGCCCTCGCGGAAGGCGATCCCGAGAATCGAGCGCCGGTCGCGCTCCAGCCGACCCTCCTCGACCGCCTGCACGACGTTGACCAGGATCTCCTCGCCCTCGCCGCGCACCACGTAGTCGATCCAGGGCGCCTCGGTGAGGACCTGACCGTACATGAAGGTGGCGTGCGTGCCGCCGATCAGCGTGACCGCCTCCGGGTGCACCTCGCGCGCGATCTTCAGCGTCTCCTGCGCCTTGTAGATGCTCGGCGTAATGCAGGTGCAGCCGATGACGTCCGGCGACGGGATGGCCTCGAGACGAGCCCGCAGGACGTCGTCCTCGAACTCGTTCGTCATCGCGTCGATGAAGTGGACGTCGGTGTACCCCGCCTTCTTCAGCGCACCCGTCAGGTAGGCCACCCACGCAGGGGGCCAGTTGCCAGCGATTTCGGCGCCGCCCGAGTGGTAGTTGGGGTGGATGAGGACGATGCGCATGTCAGGCTCCAGGCGAGGTCGGAGTCAGGGCGAGAGTTCGAAGCGGCAGGCCGAGTGCCCGCGGTTCGTGCACTCCACCTCGCGCACCCGGATTCCCGGGGCGGCGAGGGAGAGGAGGGTCTGGAAGGCGGATTCGTAGTAGGTGCCCGAGCCGTAGGCGGGCCCGGGGATGCGGCAGGTCGGTGCATCCTCCAGCACGATCGACCTCGGGTAGCGGCCCTCGACACGGAAGCGGCCGCTCCCGGCGAAGGTCCACGCGTGACGTCCGAAGGCGTCGAGGAGGATCGGGAGGGCGAGCCGGGGCGGAAGCATGCGCAGGAGCGCGCGGAAGGGGGCCGGGATCCGATTCGCCGTCACGTAGCGGCCGGTCCGCTCCCCGGCCTCGGCGAGGACCCATCCGACCTGTCCCGGGGGGAAGTGTCCCCGGAGGTCCTGGACCAGATCGACGAACCACGTCTCGGGAACGAGGTGATCCGGGAAGTGATCGGGGAGACCGACCCGCTCCCGGAGGGCGCCCTCGGCCAGCGGGCCGAAGCGCTCGTGCACCGCTTCCAGCGCGCGCGACACGGCGTTGGGGCCGATCTGCGCGATCGGTGACGACTCGACGTCGCCCCGTGCGATGTCGCCCCGGGTAAAGGGTGCCGTTCCAGTGCCCACGATCCACGAGCTCCTGCAGTGAGTCTAGTGTAACATGAGCTGGACACTAGGTACTGTCAATGAAACGATACACTCGGTGACGGGTAGCCGATTCGTCCCTCTTCACCCGCTTCGTCGACCGCCCTCGTGCACCCTGCTCCCCCGGAGGCTCCGACCCCGAACGCCCTGGTTCGGTGGTGGAGGAGCTTTGATCCCGTGGACCGGAGGATCGCGCTCCTTCTGGAGCGGATCGGCATCCGCCTCCTCCGCTACTCGCTCGCGATCGTCTTCATCTGGTTCGGCGCGCTGAAGGTCGTCGACCTGAGCCCCGCCGCGGATCTGGTCGCGGCGACCGTGTCGTGGATTCCCAGGGAGGTGTTCCTCCCGATCCTGGGCGTCTGGGAGGTGCTGATCGGCGTCTTCCTCCTCTACCGGCCGACGATCCGGATCGCCCTCGCCCTCCTCTTCCTGCAGATGCCGGGGACGATGCTGCCGCTCGTCCTCCTGCCGGAGGTCGCGTTCGTGGACTTCCCCTTCGTCGTGACGATGGAGGGGCAGTACATCATCAAGAACCTGACGCTGATCAGCGCCGCCTTCGTGGTGGGCGGCACGGCTCGGCTGCGGGGACGGCGCGATGAGCGGGACGAGCAGCGCCGGATGATTTGAGGGGAGAACCCCGCACCTCGCCCGAGGGATCGTGTGGCGCGCCGCGGCGAGGCGGGGTGAGCGCCCGCTACACCCGCCCCTTCTGCACGGCCCGCACCACCCCGGCGTAGTCCCGCGCCGCGGAGAAGATGTCGAAGTAGCGATCCACCCCCTTCCGCGGGAAGAAGGCCGAGTAGGCCGTCCGCACCTCCTCCTCGTACCGCTCCGCATCCTCCTCGGTCGTGCCCGTCTCGAGGGCGCGGCGGACCCGGGCCTCGAGCTTCGTCAGCCCGTCCTCGAGCCGGTCGGCCTTCTCCGCGCCGTCGTCGTACATCCCGAAGTGGGTGATCCCGACCTGCTCCGGGCCGAGCCCGCGGATCTCGTCGAGGGTGCGGTGCCACGCCCCGAGATCCACGCTCGGCGGAGGGGTGGCGGGGTGGACGGGGCCGTCCGGGTGCGGGAGGAGACCGAGGGCGTCCCCCACCCAGAGGGTGCCGTCCTCCTCCCGGAGCCAGGCGAGGTGATGGTCGATGTGACCCGGGGTGGGAATCGGACGAAGCTCCGGGTGGGTCGCCCGATCCCCGGGACGCCACGCGCGAATCCGGTCGGCAGCCACCGGGACGGTCTCGCCGTAGAGGCGGTCGTGGTCGTCTCCGAAGGTCCGGCGGGTCGAAGCGACCAGTCGCTCCGGATCCACCATGTGCACGGCGCCGTCCTCGTGCACGTGCACGACGGCGTGCGGGGCGCGCTCCAGGAGTCGACCCGTCCCGCCCGCGTGATCCAGGTGGATGTGGGTCAGGACGATGTGGCGCAGTTCATCGAGTCGGAGGCCGCGCGCCTCGAAGGCCTCCTCGATCGCCCCCAGCGACGGGGTCGGACCCGGATCGACGAGCGTCGGCTCCCCCTCCAGGAGGAGCCACGTCGCGATGGCGTGTCCGACCCCGTCGAAGCGGAGGTCGATCGGCTCGAGGTCGTCCCCGCTCAGCGCTCGTCGACGGCGACGAAGGCGCGCTCACCCGATCCGTGGTAGACCTGGCGCGGGCGGGCGATGCGCTGCTCGTCGTCGCGGAGCAGCTCCTCCCACTGCGCGAGCCAGCCGACGCAGCGCGGGATCGCGAAGAGAACCGGGAACATCTCGACCGGGAAGCCGAGCGCCTGGTAGATCAGCCCCGAGTAGAAGTCGACGTTCGGGTAGAGGTTCCGCGAGACGAAGAACTCCTCGTTCAGCGCGATCTTCTCGAGCTCGAGCGCAATGTCCAGGAGGTCGTTCCGGCCCGTGACCTCGAAGACCTCGTCCGCCGTGCGCTTGATGATGCTCGCGCGCGGGTCGTACGCCTTGTACACCCGGTGGCCGAAGCCCATCAGGCGCTCCTCCCGGTTCTTCACCCCCTCGATGAAGCTCGGGATGTTGTCGATCGACCCGATCCGCTTGAGCATGCGCAGGACGGCCTCGTTCGCCCCGCCGTGGAGCGGACCGTAGAGCGCCGCCATCGCCCCGGACATCGAGACGTACGGGTCGGCCTCCGCCGAGCCGATCACCCGCATCGTCGTCGCCGAGCAGTTCTGCTCGTGGTCGGCGTGCAGGATGAAGAGGATGTCCAGCGCGCGCTCGAGTACCGGGTTCGGGTGGTACTGCTTCACGCCGATCCGGAAGAGCATGTTCAGGAAGTTCGCCGTGTAGCTGAGCTCGTTCTCGGGATACACGTGCGGCAGTCCGCGATGGTGCCGGTACGTGAACGCCGCGAGCGTCGGCATCTTGGCGATGATCCGGATCATCTGGATCCACCGGGTGTCGGCGTCGAGGATCTCCTTCGACTCCGGATAGAACGTCGAGAGTGACGCGACCGCGGACACCATCATCCCCATCGCGTGCGCATCGTAGCGGAAGCTGTGAAGCAGCTCGCGGATGTTCTCGTGGATGTAGGTGTGGAAGGTGACGTCGTGCACGAACTGGTCGAGCTGCGACTGGGTCGGAAGCTCACCCTTCAGGATCAGATACGCGGTCTCGAGGAAGCTCGCGTTCTCGGCAAGCTGCTCGATCGGATATCCTCGGTAGCGGAGGATTCCCTCGCCCCCGTCGATGAAGGTCACCCGCGACCGCGTCGACGCCGTGTTCTTGAACGCCGGGTCGTACGACATCATGCCGAAGTCGTCGTCCTTCACGCGGATCTGACGGAGATCCATCGCGTTGATGACGTTCCCGTCGTGGATGTCGACCTCGTACTCCCTGCCCGTACGGTTGTCGACGACGGTGAGGGTGTTGCGACCCTGCTCGGCCATGCTGCCACTCCCTGGCGTTGAAGCCGCCCGGACGGGCGGCACTGCGATCAGATGTCGGGTTGTCCGTGTCGGATGACACGATTGGAAGTATACCGCACACGACGGCGCGTCCCAAGGTGCCCGCAGGCGGGTAGATGGGCGGGATCCCCCGTCTGGCGGGGGTTTTTCGGAGTCGTTACACGGGCGGGGGCGAGCCCCCGCCACGTCGACCCGTCACCGCGCGTCCATTCCCGGAAACGGGCTCAGCGTCCGCTTGCCCGTGGCCACGTCGCGGAGGAAGGCGCAGGTGTAGCCCAGCACCACTCCCTTCTCGACGGGGCTGAACGGTACCGGAATCGTCACGACCT
>JANQLR010000030.1 GCA_028280525.1 Longimicrobiales bacterium | reverse complement strand
GCCGTCGTCCTCCATCACCGCGGCCACGCCGCGTACTGGATCGGGGCGACGAGCGACGAGGGTCGGCGGACCGGCGCGGGGGTCCTGGTTCTGCATCAGGCGATCGTCCACGCCCGGGACGCGGGGATGGCGGAGTTCGACCTGCTCCCCAGCGGCGGGCTCGATGCGGTCGCGCGCTTCAAGTCGGGGTTCGGCGCGACCGAGCGCCCCATCGCGATCCACCGGCGGGAAGGCTCCAGGGCGTGGCGCCTCCTCTCCGGCGCCCGGCGCGCGCTCGGGGGCGGCGGGTGAGACGTTCCCGCCTCCACTCCGAAGCGGAGTTCCGCGAGACGTACTCCGACCGAAGTTGGGAACGGTACCGTCCGCTCGTCGCCATGATCGTCGAGTTCGCTCCACCCGGACCCGTCCTGGACGTCGGCGCCGGTACCGGCCTGCTGGCCGAGTGCTGCACACGCTTCGGGATGCGCTGCATCGGCTACGAGGGCGCCATCGCAGGGGCGCGAGAGGGAGTGCGGCGCGGGGTGCCGATGCTGACGGGACGGTTGGAGGAGGGGCTGCCCTTCGCCGACGGCAGCTTCGCGACGGTGATGTGCAATCAGGTGATCGAGCACCTCTACCCGGAGACCGCGGAGCTCTTCCTGGCCGAGGCGTACCGCGTTCTCGAACCGGGCGGAGTGCTCTTCGTGCAGTCGCCCTCGATTCGCGATCCGGTCCAGCGCGCCGAGGAGGGGCACATCAACCTCTACCTTCCGTCCGGCCTCGCCCGGGATGTTCGGGCCGCCGGCTTCGAGATCGTCGCGACCCGGAATGGCCCCAGGGACTTCCTCGGAGGGGGGCGTCGGGTCCGACAGCTGACGCTCGGGGTGATGCGACTGACGGGGGCGGACGATCTGCTCTCCGGCTCCGCGAATGTGATCGCGCGCCGGCCACGCTGACGGCCGCATGAACGTCGTCCACTACCTGAGCTCCTTCCCGGCGCGGACCGAGACCTTCGTGCGGCCCCTCCTGGTGGGTGCCGACCGCTACCGGCCGACGGTGTGGACCCGGGCGCGCGGGGAGGGCGAGGAGGTGGAGGGGCTCCGGGTCGAGGTGCTCCCGGAGGAGGAGGGCGCCGCGCGGTGGGCGGCGCGTCTCCGGGCGCGCGTCGGGGGATTCGAACTCCGCGAGGAGGCCGCCGTGGACGGGGCGCTGAGCCGGTTCGGCGCGCCCGAGGTGATCCACGCGCACTTCGGCCCTCAGGGGTACGCCTGTGCCCGTGCCGCTCGACGCCACGGGGTCCCCCTCGTCTGCACCTTCTACGGGTACGACCTCGGCATCGGTGCGGCTCAGCCGTGGCGCGGGCGGTACGAGACGCTCTTCGGGGTCGCCTCGGCCC
This sequence comes from Longimicrobiales bacterium, assembly GCA_028280525.1. Classification (GTDB taxonomy): domain Bacteria; phylum Gemmatimonadota; class Gemmatimonadetes; order Longimicrobiales; family Gaopeijiaceae; genus Gaopeijia. Next base: position 2,097 of record JANQLR010000030.1, on the reverse strand, counting down.
TGCTCGTCGAGGGACCGGCGATGCGCGAGGCCCTCCTGGCTCTCGGCGCTCCGCCCGACCGCGTCCAGGTGCAGCCTCTGCCGGTGGTCGCGTCGCGCTACACGCTGCGGCCGCCCATCGCGCGCGCCGCCGCCGGGGGCCCGTACCGCGCGCTCCTCATCGGTCGCATGGTGGCCAAGAAGGGGGTCGACCTGGCGATTCGGGCGATCGCGGCGATGCCCGACCTGATCCTCGACGTGATCGGCGACGGAGACCTGCTCGGGGAGTACGTCGCGCTCGCGGGCGCCCTCGGCGTCGCGGACCGGGTCCGCTTCCTGGGCGCACGCCCCCACCGGGAGACGATCGAGGCGATGGGGCGGGCCGACCTGCTGCTCCAGCCGAGTCGCACCGCACCGGACGGCGACACCGAGGGCGGGGCGCCCTACACGCTCCTGGAGGCGCAGCTGCGCGGACTCCCGCTGGTGGTCAGCGACCACGCGGATCTTCCCTGGGTCGTGCAGCCGGGCGCGGGGCGGGTCTTTCCGGAGGGCGAGGTGGACGGGCTGGTCGCCGCGATCGAGGCGCAACTCGACGACGCGGCCCACTACGACGCTGCGGCCGTGCGGGCGCGCGTCCTCGCTCGCCACGACGCCCGAATCTGCGTCGCGGAGCTCGAGTCCCGGTACGACCGGGCGCGGGGCGGGGAGGGAGCCGCGTGAGCCGACCCATCCGCGACACCCTCCGTCAGGCGGTGATCTACGGGCTCGGGAATGCCGGGATGAGCCTGCTCTCCCTGGCGCTCCTCCCGATCTACGTCCGCTACCTGACGCTCGCCGAGTACGGGCTGCTCGCCCTCGTCCTCCTCTACCACGCGGTCATGACCCGGTTCTACGACCTGGGGATGACGAACTCGGTGGGCCGCTTCTTCTTCGACGTTCGGTCGGACGCCGCGGCGCTCGGGCGCATGCTGGCCACGACGCAGCGCTTCCTCTTCGGGCATGCGCTCGTCCTCTCGCTCCTCGGCTGGTTCGCGGCCGAGCAGATCGCCGAGGTCTTCACGGGAGATCCCTCTCTGGCGGGGCTCTTCCGCATCGTTGCGGTCACCCTCTTCCTGGAGGCGCTGACGCTGCCGACGATGACGCTCCTGAGGATGGAGGAGCGCGCGGGTGCCTGGGTGTCCATCCAGTTCGGTCGGCTGGCGGCGGCGCTCGTCCTGAACATCGCCCTCGTCGTCGGGCTGGGGCTGGGCGCGCGGGGCATCCTGCTCGCACAGGCGGTCACGGCCGCCGGCGTGGTCGTCGTGGCGGGCGTCCTGGTCCTGCCCCGGATGCGCGGCGGCTTCGACGCGGAGGTCCTCCGGCGCATGCTGAGCTTCGGGCTGCCCTTCCTGCCCGTCCTCCTCGGCGTCCTCGTGATCGACCTCTCCGACCGCTACCTCCTGCAGTGGATCCGCGGCGAGGAGGAGGTCGGCGTCTACACCCTCGGCTACCGACTCGGACAGGCACTCCTGCTGGTGGTGACCGCCTTCAACCTGGGCTGGAATCCCGTCCGCTTCCGGATCGCCGAGCAGCCCGACGCGCGCGAGATCTACCGGCGGGTCGGGACGATGTACTGGGCCGCTTCGATGGCCGCCGTGGTCGCCTTCGGCACCCTCGGGCGGGAGGTCGTGCGACTGATCGCCACCCCCGAGTACTACGCCGCCGCGGGGATCGTCCCGCTGATCGCGCTCTCCTACGCCCTGTACGGCCTGCACGTCGTCTTCACCCTGGGGATGGGCCTCACGAAACGGACGGCGGCGCTGGCGCCGATCATCCTGATCTCGGCGGCGCTCAACGTGGGCCTCAACCTCTGGCTGATCCCGCGCTTCGGGATGATCGCCGCGGCGGGGGCGACCGTCGCCGCGTACGTGGTGGCGGTGGTCGGGACCGCCTGGGCGTCGGAGCGGGTCTACCGGGTCGGCTACGCGTGGGGGCGGATGGGGGCGATCGCGGTGGTCGGAATCGCCATCGTCCTGATCGATCAGCGGATCGAGCCGGAGAGCGTTCTGGCCGGGGTCGCGCTCGGCGTCGCGGGGCCCGCGCTCTTCGTCGCCTTCCTCCTGGGGACCGGGATGCTTCC
>JANQLR010000027.1 GCA_028280525.1 Longimicrobiales bacterium | reverse complement strand
CCCGTCGTCGAAAACGTCCACGTGGAGGGAATCCTGCGCCGAACCACGGCCCCTGCACCCGGGTGGACTCCCGAGCTGCAGGAGCGCGCCGAGTCGCGGGTGGCGGCGCTCCTGAACGACTTCGACTACGTCGGGGTGATCGGCGTCGAGTTCTTCGAGACGGCGGAGGGCGAACTCCTCGCGAACGAGATCGCCCCCCGGGTGCACAACACCGGTCACTGGACCCAGGACGGGGCCGGGACGAGCCAGTTCGAGAACCACCTGCGCGCCGTGATCGGGCTCCCGCTCGGCGACACCTCGGCGCGGCACGCCGCCGCGATGGTGAACCTGATCGGACGCGTCCCCGAGCCGGTGGGGACGCTCCTGCCCGACGGAGCTCACCTGCACCTCTACGGGAAGTCCTCCCGCCCGGGCCGAAAGCTCGGGCATGTGAACCTCATCGGCGCGGACGCCGGTGAGGTGGCCGAGGCGGCCGACCGGATCGAAGGGTCGGCCCCGATCGGCTAGCCCCGGAGGCTCGACGTGGCGGACACCTGCCCGAACTGCGACACGCTGCTCGCCGGCAGGTACTGCGCGGCCTGTGGGCAGGATTCGGTCGACCCGCCGCGCGGCGCCCGGGCCCTGGCAGGGTGGTTCCTGGCGGGCGTCATCGGAGCCGACGCGCGGGGTCCACGGAGCCTCCGCGCCCTCCTCCTTCACCCGGGGCGCCTGAGCCTGGACTGGGCCGAGGGTCGCCGGGCGCGCTGGGCCGGGCCGGTCCAGCTCTACCTCTGGGCGACCGCCTTCTTCTTCGGCGTCCACGCGATCCGGCCCTTCGTCTGGCTGCGGCTCGATCCGGAGGGAGATCGGCACCTCTTCCGCGGCTCGCTCGGAGCGGCGGAGGTCGGATTCGAACTCCCCCCCGCGGCGCTGGCCGCGCTCGCCGAGGCCGGGAGCTCGATGGTCCAGTTCCAGCTCCGGTTCGACGCGGCGGCCGCGGCGTATCTCCCGGTCCTCCTGGTCGGGCTCGTCTTGGCCACGACGCTGTGCCTCGCACTTCTGACCCTCTCCGGCGACTGGCTCCGGCACGCCGTCTTCGCGCTGCACTGGACGGCGCTCTACTTCCTCTGGGAGGGCGTGCGCCGCCTCGTCGGCTTCCCCTCGGAGCTCCTCGGACTCGTCCTGACCGTCTACCTGCTCCTCGCCTTCCGCCGGGTCTACGGCGGCGGATGGGTCGGCGCGGGGCTGCGCGCCGCCGTCCTGGTGATCCTCTTCGCGGTGCTTCTCGCCCTCTGGGTGTCCTCCGCCATCGACCTCGCGATCCGCCTCGCCGGCGGGTGAGGCGAAACTCCCGCAGAACCGCTCCGTAGGGCCGGGTGTCCCAAGCCTAGCGATGCTAGTATTGTCGTCGGCCGGGTACCGCAACGGAGTGAGGGATGGGAGAGAAGCAGACGCTCGGAGAGGTGGAGCACCACGTGCTCCTTGCGACCGTTCGGCTCGGGGCGACCGCGTCGTACACCGCCGCGATCGTCGAGGAGCTGGAATCCGTGACGGGTCGCGAGGTCGCACCCGCCGCGGTCTACATCGCGCTTCGCCGGCTGGAGGAATCCGGGCTCGCCGAGTCGGAGATGCGGCCACCCGCGGAGGGGGGACGGCCCCGCCGCTACTTCCGCCCCACCGCGGCCGGCCGAACGCTCATGGCCGAGTCGCGCCGCCGCTTCGAGGCGCTGTGGAGCGGGCTCGAGCCGGGGTGGGGCGATGGCTGAGGAGCGGCACGCCGAACGGGCGGGCCCGCCGGAGGCGCTGCGGCGACGCATGTGGCGTCGTCTGCCGTCGGCCGACCGCGAGGTCGCGATGGAGGAGCTGGACGACCTCTGGCACCTCCGCCGAGACCGCCTCGGCGTCGAGGCGGCGGACCGGTGGTACCGCCGGGAGCTTCTGCGCTTCCCGGCACGACTGTGGACCGAGCGGGTGCGTCGCGGATGGGCCGCGGCGATCCGCTCGGCATGGACGATGGGACAGGGAGGAGGGGGCGTGGACGCTCTGATTCGGGACTTCAGGTACGCACTTCGACGGCTGGGACGCAGCCGGGGCTTCTCGGCGGTGGCGATCCTCTCGCTCGCGCTCGGGATCGGGGCGAACACCGCGATGTTCAGCGTGGTCAACGCCGTCCTGCTGGTCGATCCGCCCTTCCGGGACGGGGACCAACTCGTCGATCTGTACACCTCGGATCTGAGCGGGACGCTCTACGGCACCTGGTCGCACCCCGACATCCTCGACCTGGAGGAGCGTTCGGAGGGGGTCTTCAGCGGCGTGGCCGCCTCTCGGACCTTCGTCGCGGCGGTGGGGGAGGCCACGAGCCCCGAGGTGGTGGTGGGCGAGGCGGTGACGGCCAACCACTTCGAGGTCCTCGGTGTGCCGATGCACCTCGGACGCGCCTTCGGCCCGGAGGAGGACGGCCCCATCGACTCCGCGCCGGTCGCGATCCTGAATCACGGGACGTGGCTGCGGGAGTTCGGAGGCGACCCGAGGGCGATCGGTCGCCCCTGGAGGATCAACGGCCTCGACTACGAGATCGTCGGCGTGGCCCCCGAGTGGTACACCGGTTCTTTCCCGGCCTTCCGGACCGGTGCCTTCGTGCCGATGAACATGATCCGCCGCGTCATGGGGCAGGAGGAGAACCCGCTCGAGGCGCGCGGCAACCGCGGCACCTTCGTGCGGGCCCGCCGGGCCGAGGGCGTCTCGGTGGATCAGGCGAACGCGTGGCTCGAGAGCTTCTCCCTCGGGATGTCGGAGACGTACCCCGAGACGAACGAGGACCGCCGCTACACCGCGATCGCCACGCAGGACATCCTGGTTCATCCCCTGGTCGACGGCGCGCTCGTTCCGGTCGCCGGGTTCCTGATGGCGATCGTGGCCCTCGTCCTCCTGATCGCGTGCATGAACCTGGCCTCCTTCCTCCTGGCCCGGGCGGAGCAGCGTCGACGGGAGATCGCCGTTCGGCTCTCGCTGGGGGCCGGGCGGAGCGGGCTCATCCGTCAGCTCCTGGTGGAGACGGTCCTGCTCAGTACGCTCGGCGGCCTCGGAGGGCTGGCACTCGCACGGGGGGCCGTGGACGCGCTGCTCAAGGTGCGTCCGCCGATCCCGGTCCCCCTGAACCTCGACATCTCCCTCGACCTTCGGGTCCTCCTCTTCACGCTCGGCGTCTCCGTCGCGGCCGGGATCGTCTTCGGGCTGGTGCCGGCGCTGCAGGCGACGAGGCCCCGGTTGGCCGGAACGCTCCGCGACGAATCCGGCGCGGTGACGCGTGGGCGCAGCCGACTCCGGGGCGTGCTGGTGACCGCGCAGGTCTCCCTCTCGGTCGTGCTCCTCGTCGGGAGCGGCCTCTTCCTCCGCTCCCTGCTGGAGGCTCAGTCGGCCGATCCGGGCGTGTACACGGGTGAGGGAGCGGTGATCTGGCCACAGCTCGACCTCTCGGGGCTGACCGAGGAGGAGGGCATCGCCTACTGGGCAGAGCTCGAGGAGCGACTGCGGGGGACACCCGGGATCACCCACGTCGGCTACACGGACATGATGCCGCTCGGTTTCGGCGTCCAGACGACCGGGCTCCGGATTCCGGGGGTGGAGTCGAACCGCCCGGACGGCCGCATCGACATCGACTACGCGTGGACGTCGCCGGGCTACTTCACGACGATGGAGGTCCCCGTGCTCAGCGGTCGGGGCTTCGAGGACGGCGATGGAGAGGGCGAGCGGATTGCCCTCGTCAGCCGCGCTTTCGAGCGCGCCTACTTCCCGGGCGGAGCGGTCGGCCGAACGGTCGACGGCCCCGGGGGAGAACGTCGCATCGTGGGGGTGGTGGCGGACACGAAGGTCCGCACGATCGGGGAGGACCCGCGCCCCCGCCTCTACCTCCCCGACGGGGAGAGCTACCGGGAGGCGCGACAGGTGGTGACCCGGGGGACCGGGTCGAGCGGCGAGATCCTCCGCGCGACGGTCGACGTCGCGCTCGCCATCGACCCGCGCGTCGTTCTCATGGACCGGCGCACCCTCGACGAGCACTTCGACGTCCACCTCTTCCCGCCGCGGATGGCCGCCCTCCTCCTGTCGATCTTCGGGGGGCTCGCGCTCCTCCTGGCCGCCGTCGGCATCTGGGGCGTCGTCCAGCACTCGGTCGCTCAGCGGACGCGGGAGGTCGGTCTGCGCGTCTCGCTCGGGGCGACCGGGGGATCGGTGATCCGGCTGATGGTGGGGAGCGGGATGCGGGTGGTCGCCTTCGGCGTCGCGGTGGGCCTGGTCCTGGCCGCGGGAGCCGGGACGCTGGTCGCCGGGTTCCTCTACGGAGTGCGACCGCTCGATCCGGTGACCTTCATCGGCATCCCCCTCCTCCTGATCGTGGTCTCGCTCGGCGCCGCGTGGTTTCCGGCCCGGCGCGCAGCCGCGATCGATCCGATGAAGGCGCTGCGGACGGAGTGAGGGGGACCCGCGCGAAGGGTCGGGATGCCCTTCGCGCGGGGGACGGACCTACCCGTTCGGCTCGATCCGGATCAGCGACCACCGCTCGCCGTCGAAGGCGAAGACGAACACCAGATCGGCCTCCGCGGTGAAGACGCGATCGTAGTAGTTGCCGGAGAGCCGGGCGGTGGAGCCCGGGTCGGCGCCCCCGATCTGCATGTGGGACTCCACGTCGAGGGGGGTGAGCACGCCCTCCTCGAAGGCGGCGGCGAGCCCCGCGAGGAGTTCGTCCTTGGTGGGCCAGGGAGAGCCGTCGAAGCCGTCGGCCGTGAGTCGGTCGAGGACCTCCACGTCTCCTTCGGTGAGCGACTGGCGAAGCTCGCTCGAGGCGACGCGGATCGCACCGATCGCGGTCTCGATCTGCGCCTCTCGGCTCGACTGGGCGACCGCTGCCGGGCACTCCTCCAGCCCGCGGTAGTCGCACAGCAGTGCCATCCCCTGAGACAGCGAGAAGAAGCTGCCTCGATTCACCGCGATCGCCGCGGTCAGACCCCAGTCGGGAACCGAGACGAGGTGGGCATGCCCCCCGCGCACCTCACCGTCGTGGAAGAGCACGGTCTCGCCCGTCTCGAGGCGGTCGGCCACCCAGCCGGCGGCGTGCGGGTTGGCCGACCCGTCGGCCCCGAGCGTCGGCTCGATCATCGCCGCGCGACCGTCGCGCCCCAGGAACTCGCCCTCGGCGGAGACGAGGTAGCCGAAGCGCGCCAGGTCCTCGACCGAGGCTCGCAGTCCACCCCCCGCCCACTTGTAGCTGATGTCCCGGGGCTCGGCCTCGGACAGACCCTCGAAGACTGCAGCGTCCATCGGTCCCGGCGTGTTCCCCGCGTCGGGCGCGATCCCGTTCAGCTCGGCGGGCTCCGTCAGGTACCTCTCCAGCAGCTCGGGGAAGGGGGCGCCACCTGCCACCTCGAGCGCGGCGGAGAGGAGGGTATAGCCGTAGCTCGAGTATTCGAAGCCTTCGCCGGGAGTGTAGGAGAAGGCGTCCGCCTCGAAGATGTGCAGCGCATCCCGCGCGCGAGCGACCGGAGCTCGGATCGCATCGTCCTCGTTGAAGTGGTAGTGGCGAACCCCTCCGGTGTGGTCCGCGAGACGGCGAAGGGTGACGGCGGGGGTGAGGCCGGCGAAGTCGGGCACGAGGTCGGAGACCGGTTGGTCCCAGCGAACGATTCCCGCATCTACCATGCGCGCGGCGACGGCGGCGGTGACCACCTTCGACACGGAGCCGATCCGGTACCGGACTCCATCCCGTGCCGCTCCGAGGTGCATCGACCAGACGACCTCCCCCTGGTCGACGACCGCAGCGGAGAGGGAGTTCGCACGTGTTTCGGCGAAGAGCTCCGTCATCCGCGCCTCCGGGTCCGCCTCGACGGCGCGGGTAGCGTCGAGCGGGGCTAGCGTCGCCAGCAGCAGCAGAATCCAGTTCATCGGGTACCTCGGCGGGGTCGTTTCCGTCGGACGGACCAAGCTACATCGACTCACTGTCATGTGACAGTGAGTTGGTCCGCCGGTCCTCGCCGACCGAGCCCGGCGAAACTCGCAGCAGCCGACCTTCGTTCATATTGGTATCGTTGTAAACAATATGGCCGAAGGGTGGAGGCCTTCCCCCTTCGGAGAGACGCCACGCGGAGGGGTGAATGCGCAGATCGAAGAGGAAGTCGTCGCTGAGCGACTTCGAACTCCTGGTCCTTCTGGCGGTGCTTCGCCTGGGCGATCGAGCGTACGCCGTTCCGATCGTCGACGAGATTCACCATCGAACCGGGCGCCACCCGTCGCGCTCGGCCGTGTACCTGACGCTGCGTCGGCTCGAGGAGTCGGGGCTCGTGACCTCCGAGATGGGCGAGCCGCTCCCGGAACGGGGCGGGAAGGCGCGTCGCTACGTTCGGCTCCTCCCCGACGGGCTTCGTCTCGTCGCCGAGGCCCGCGCGGGGCTCGAGTCGATGTGGGAGGGGCTCGACCTGGCACCGGTGGGGGGTGAGGCGGACGGGGAGGGAGGGCGATGAAGCCGCCCGGGCTCCCCCGGATCGTGAGTGCCCTTCTGCGGTGGGCCGCCGGCCCGATGGCCGAGGAGGTGGAGGGCGACCTCTTCGAGTGGATGGGCCGATGGTCCCGGACGCGCGGTCCCCGGACCTCGCGACTCCTGGGGATCGGGACGGCGCTCGGACTTGCGCCGAGGCTCGCCGTCGGTCGCCTCCTCGACGGTCTCCGCAGCGGAGGGGGCTCGCGCGGCGGGTGGTCGCTCGACGCCAAGCTCGCCCTGCGACTCGTCTGGCGGCACCCGGGTCTCTCGATCGTCTCGGTGGTCGCCCTCGCGGTGACGATGGGGCTGGCCACCGGGATCTTCACCTTCGTGCGGGCGGCCTTCTATTCGGATCTCCCCGTCCCGGGAGGGGACCGGATCGTGGCGCTCGACGTGCGGGACGCGACGACGCGTGACCAGCTCACCCCCACCTTCCGAGAGGCGCGCGCGTGGCTCGACGGGGCGCGGGGGTTCGATCACGTCGGCGCCTTCACGACCGGACGCTTCACCCTCTCGGTCGACGGGATCCCGACCCGCGACGTTCCCGGGGCTCGGGTGACCCCGTCCGCCTTCTCCTTCGTCGCACCGCCGCCGCTGGAGGGGAGCGGGCTCTCCGAAGCGCTCGTCGCGGAGGACCCCCGGGTCGTCGTGATCCGAGAGACGATCTGGGAGACGCACTTCGGACGGGATCCGACACTGGTGGGCCGCACGATCGACCTCTCCGGGGTGCCGTACACGGTCGTCGGGATCATGCCCGCCGGGTGGGCCTTTCCCTCCGGCCAGAGCCTCTGGCTTCCGCTGGAGATCCCGGCGAGCGCAGCTCCGGACGCGCACGACGCGGGACTCTACCTCTTCGGTCGGCTGGCCGACGGGGTCTCGATGGCCGCTGCGACGGCGGAGAGTCAATCCGCGATCTCCGCCGTCCCGCCCCTCCCGGAGCGGGCCCCCCGGGTCGAGGCGCGCACCTTCGTCCAGCTCTTCGTCGATCCCGGCTTCGAGCTCCTCCTGGGTGGAGCCGCGGTCGCGCTCCTCTTCCTCGTGGTGGTGGCCTCGGCGAACGTCGCCAACCTGATCGTGGCCCGGACGGAGGCCCGTCGCAGCGAGCTCTCGATCCGAAGCGCCCTCGGTGCCTCCCGCCGGCGTATCGTCGGCCAGCTCTTCGTGGAGGCGCTTGCGCTGACCGCGGTCGGCTCGACGATTGCGCTCCTCCTGGTGAACGGCGGTTTCGCCTGGCTGGAGACCGTCGTCGTCGAAATCCCCTACTACCTCGACCTGCGGGCGGACGGGACCGTCTTCGCCTTCGCGGTCCTCCTCGCCTTCTTCGCGGCCTTCGTGGCGGGCGCGGTCCCGGGGCTCCGTGCGACGCGGCAGGGGATGGCGGCCGGCGTTCGCGGGACGCGGGCGGCCTTCGGCGTCCTCGGGCAAACGGTGATCGTGGTGGAGCTGGCCGTCGCCGTGGCCCTCCTCGGCGCCGCACTCGCCGTCGGGGAGAGCTTCCTCGGCTACGCACGGGGCAGCGTCGTGCCGATCCCCGACCGCGATGTCCTGACGGCGACCCTCTACACCCCCTGGGAGGGGGAGCGCGCCGACACCGGGGACCTCGAGGCCTTCTCCGTGGGACTGCGCGCGACGGTGCGCGAGGAGATGGTCGACGCCGTCGGATCGGAGGGGGTGGCCTTCACCCTTCACCTTCCGGGCACCGAGGCGCCCCTCGCCCGGATCGAGGTCGAGGGGGAGCCGGAGGTGCGCGCCGTTCGGGAGGTGCCGACCGACCGGGGCCTCTTCGAACTCCTCGAAGTCGCCCCGAGCGCGGGCCGGAGCTTCGAGCCCGCGGACTTCGATGAGGACGCCGCCTCCATCCTCCTCGTCAACGAGCCCTTCGTCGAGCAGGTGCTGGGGGGTCGCAACGTGCTCGGCCGCCGCCTGCGCTTCCACTACCGCGACGGGACGCAGGGCGAGTGGCGGGAGGTCGTCGGGGTGGTGCCGGACCTCGGTCACAACCCGGCGGATCGCGACGCCGGGGCCGCCGTCTACCGGCCGATCGGCGGCTCCAACTTCCTCCGAGTTCTCGCTCGGCCCCGTCCGGGGTCCGGGCAGTCGCCCCAGGATCTCCTCCCGGAGCTGCGACGCGCCGCCTTCGCATTCGACCCGCAGGTGCAGCTCCGGGACGCCGGTCTGCTCGCGGACGCCAGCCGGGCCGAGCGGAGCGCGCTCACCGGGATCGGG
>JANQLR010000345.1 GCA_028280525.1 Longimicrobiales bacterium | reverse complement strand
TCCAGCCAGAGGAAGGCGTGGCGAGGTCGGCTCGCCTGTCGTTGCCGCAGGTAGTCTCGCACGGCCTTGAGGATCCACGAACTCGCGAAGTAGACGGTTCGCTCCCGGCTGCCCTTCCCCATGATCCGGGCCGCACCGCGCCGCAGGTCGAGCGACGTCACCCTCATGGAGGTCAACTCCCCCACCCGTACCCCGGTCGCCAGACAGAAGACGGAGGCGACCAAGGTGGTCCGGGAGCCGAAGCGGTGGGCCTCGGTCCTCATGCCGACGTCGGCGGCGGCCGAGGTGAGGTGGGAGACGAGGCTGGAGAGCTCTCCGTCGCTCAGCGCTCGGGGAAGCGCCTTGGGGGGACGGATCTGAAGGTCGATCTGGAGGAAGGGGTCGGTTTCGACGTGCCCCTGCCGCACCAGCCATCTGCAGTAGAGACGGGCCGAACAGAGGCGTCGCCGCTGGGTCGCGGGACTGAGCCCCCTCTCCGACCGAAGGGTCCGGATGTACTCCTGAACGGCGGGAGCCCCCCACGGTGCGTCGACATCATCGAAGTGCCGGAGGAGGTCGGAGAGGTCCTGCCGATATGCCCGCAGCGTGTTGGCGGACAGGGACCTGGTCACCTCGAGTTCGCGGAGGTAGGACGCGACGTGCTCGGCCTCCAAGAGCCCCTCCCGGTACGTTTCCGACGACGGTCGAAGCGAAGGGGGCCGCGCGCACGTGTCAACTGCAGCCTAAGCCGATAGCAATCAGCAACTTAGGCCGCACACGCCCGCCTGAATCAGCCTCCCTGTCAGCTCGCGCGCCGCCCTTCCGAGGTTCGTCTCGCCCCGCTGGTAGTTCCGCAGGAGCACGACGCCGACGCCGGAGTCGGGGTCCACCGTCATGTACGCCGTGTAGCCGGCGACGGACCCACCGTGTCCAACGAGCCGCGTACCGTCGTCGAGGGTAGCGATGGACAGCCCGAGCCCGTACCCCTCGTCGGGGGACTCCGGGGTCTGGGTGGCGACCATCTCCCGCCGACTCTCCTCGGTAAGGACGCGGAGACCGGGCACGCCGGCGATCGCGCCGAGGAAGCGCCCGAGGTCCGCCACGGTCGAGTACACCCCTCCGTTCGGCACCTTGTAGCCGCGGCCGGCGTGCTCGCTTCGGGGCGCATCCGCGTCGATCTGCCCATCGCGGCCGTTCACGTATCCGGCGGCCAGTCGTGGCTCGAGTTCGGAGCCCACGGCGGCGAAGGTCGAGCCGGTCATCCCGAGCGGAACGAAGATCTCCCTCTCGACCAGCTCCATGAAGGGGGCGCCGGCCGCGCGGGACAGGGCGAGCCCGAGCGTGCCGAAGCCGATGTTGGAGTACTGGTACCGATCCCCGGGAATCGAGTCGTACGCGGTGTTGGGGAGTGACTGCACGACCCTTTCCTCCCAGAGGTGGAGCGGGCCGGAGGTCATCTCTTCCCGGTTCTCCGGCTCGCGCACGAGCCCGGCGGTGTGGCTGGCCAGCATGCGAAGCGTGACCTCGGGCGCGCCCTCGGGGAGGTCGCGGACCTCGTCGAACTCGGGGAGGTGCCGCACCACCGGATCGTCGAGACCGACCACGCCCTGATCTACGAGACGCATCAGGAGGAAGGCGGTCACAGTCTTCGAGATCGAGCCGGTGCGCGAGATGGCGGAGGGAGCCATCGGCACCCGGGCCTCCCGGTCCGCCCAGCCGAAGCCCTTCGCCCAGACGAGGTCGCCGTCGACGACAACCCCGGCGGCGATCCCCCCGACTGCATCCGCACCCACGTCGGCGGTGAGGGCATCCTCGAACTCCTGGAGAATCGCGTCCCGATCGACCGGCGCCGACACGATCTGCGCGTGCGCCGGGAGCGCGAGGACGGACACCAGGAGGGCGGCGACCGAAAGCGAGGACGGGCGAGGTGCGAGCATGTCGGGAGCGGGTTCGGGTCTCGGAACGAGCGGGGACAAGATGCGCCTCGGATGCGGTCGTCGCGACCGTCTTTCTCGAAGTGCGAACCCGCCTTGCCGAGGGCTCCTTCGGGGACGACCGTGCCCTCCTTCCCCCCTCCGCCCTGTCTCCATCGCCTACATGAGCTTCCGCGACCTCGGCTCGGACTTCGCCTTCTCCTCGGGCATCCTCGGCACCTCGATCCGCGAGAATCGACACACCTTCGCCGTCCTCAAGGATCAGGTCTCGACCTTCGACGGACGCCACGGCTACCGGATCGGGCACGCTGCCGAGACGGGCGTGGGAGAGCGACTCGCGGCGTTCTTCACGACGACCACGAACTACGGCGTCGTCGTCGAGGACCTGAAGCTTCAGCCGGCCGCCACCCTCTCCTACCTGGTGGACGCGTCGAATCCGAGGGTCCGGGACCTCTTCCCCGCCCTGGCCAGCACCCAGCGACTGACATCGCAGAACCGTGGGATCGAGCCGAACCACAAGATCCTCATCGAGCAGCACGTCTACGCCTTCTACTGGGACCCGATGCTGTCGGGGACCTTCCTGGCCGCGAAGGCCTTCGTCTCGATCGCGGCGCTCGCGGCAAGCGTGGCGGGGACGGTGGTCACCTTCGGTGCGGCGGCCCCCTCGCTGGTGGGGGCGCTTCAGGGCGCGGCGAGCACGACGAGCGACGTGATCAAGCTCTATCACCACGCCAACGAAGCGGCGAAGCAGATCTCCGAGATCAAGTCGGCGATCACCGACCTCAAGGATGCGGGGGTGGACGCCTACGAGAGTGTGGGCGCGGCGCTCGGCGGTAGCGGGGGGAGCGCCGTCGACCTCCCGACGGCCAGGACCGGCGCCGGGCCCGAGGGATCGATGCGTCGCTACAAGGCCTCACTCTTCAGCGACCTCTACTCCACCGCGGGGGCGCCCCGGATGGTCGAGGAAGGGTCGCTCTGGTGGAAGTCTACGCGGCCCGAGACCCGCGACGAGACGATCGCCCGGATCCGGGGGGAGATCGTGCAGCGGCAGGCGCACATCCGGAAGCTGATGTTCGCGGTCGTCCAGCGGGCAACGCCGGTGATCATCCGGCGTCAGGACTGGGTCGACATCGGCCCGCGTTGGAAGTGCACCCTGACGCTGGATGCGCGCACCGAGTCGGTCGTCCGCGTCGGGCACAGCGATCTCGCGAAGTACGAGCGAATGATGGCCGACATGGAGTACGGCGACTCGGACGCCCCCCTCCTCGTGAATCCGTGGCTCGGGGAGGCGGGGGTGTTCGTCGAATACGTCCACAGCCACGCGGGCGGAACGGACGCCTTCAGCCAGGACCCGTACACCGTCGACTGGAATCCGCCGACGCCGCCCCCGGGTGCGTGGACGAGGATCGCGGAGATCCCGGGTCAGTTCGTGGAGAAGCCGGGCGCCGCTGCGGTGACCGGGCTCGCCTCGAGCGCTGCCCGTGCGGGCCAGCTCTACACGGAGCGGGCGAAGGGCCGGGCGGAAGAGAGACGCGTCCAGGAGGAGCGGCGCCGACGGGAGCAGGCGGCCGCGGCCGCGGCCGCTCGACTGCAGGCCGCGCAGCTCCAGGCGTCGCAGCAGCTGCAGGCGATCGCCCTGCACCCCCTCCCGACGGTCCGGGAATTCATCGAGAGGACCGAGATCCGGTATCTGGGCGGGATGTACACCGCCGCGCGAACCAACCCACTCCTGCTTGCCGTCGACACGGCGCTCGAGAACTGGTTCACCGTTCGGGCACAGGTCGGAGGGGCCGTCGCCGGACAACGCGACCGGTACCGCACGGCGCTCGAGGCACTCCGGGCCGCCTGCGCAGACTACATCGAACAGAAGGCCGTGAAGATCGCGGGAGGCGGATCCGAGAGTCAGCGGCTGCAGCCGGTGAAGAACCTCCAGACCCAGGCCGACCAGCTCCTGGGACGGGTCCGGGCGGTTCAACTGACCGGGTGACTCACCGAATCGTTCGCCCCTACCGAACGAACTATTCGGATATATGCAATTCTTGAAATAGAGGCTCTCCACTAGCTTCCCGGGTCGCCCCACCCGACCGGAAGCCCATGGATCTTCTCGCCAACCTCGCCACCACCTTCGCCGCACAGATTCAGTCGCCGGCCCTGGCGTTCCTCCTTGGAGGGATGCTGGTCGCCGCGATGGGATCGCGCCTCGAGATCCCCGACGCGATCTACAAGTTCGTGGTCTTCATGCTCCTGATGAGGATCGGGCTCGAGGCGGGGATGGAGATCAAGGAGGCGGAGCTGGCGTCGATCCTCCTTCCCGTCCTCGCCGCCGCCCTCATCGGCTGCGCCATCGTCCTCGTCGGGAGGGTCACGCTCCCGCTCCTCCCCGGCGTGAAGATGGAGGACGGGATCGCGACCGCCGGTCTCTTCGGGGCGGTCAGCGCCTCGACGCTCGCCGCCGCCCTCGTCGTGCTCGAGGCGGAGGGCGTCGCCTTCGAGGCGTGGGTCCCGGCGCTCTACCCCTTCATGGACATCCCGGCGCTCATCCTGGCGATCGTCCTCGCGGGGGTGCACCGGCAGCGGTCCGAGAACGGCGACCGGGGGGAGACGGGGTACCGGGAGATCATCGCGGACAGCCTTCGGGGATCCGCGATCTCGGCGCTCCTGCTCGGCATCGTGCTGGGTCTCCTCACCCACCCGGAGTCGGTCTTCGACTCCTTCTACGACCCGCTCTTCCGCGGACTCCTCTCCATCCTGATGCTCGTGCTCGGGATCGAGGCGTGGTCGCGGCTCTCCGAGCTGAGCGGCGTGGCCCACTGGTACGCGATCTACGCGCTGGTGGCCCCCCTCCTGCACGGCCTCCTCGCCTTCGGCCTGGGCTACCTGCTCCACGTCGCGACCGGCTTCAGCCCGGGAGGGGTGATCCTCCTGGCGGTCATCGCCGCCTCGAACTCGGACATCTCGGGACCCCCGACCTTGCGCGCGGGCATCCCGGGGGCGAATCCGTCCGCCTACATCGGAGCCTCGACTGCGATCGGCACACCCATCGCGATCGGAGTCGGAATCCCCCTCTACCTGACGCTGGCGCAGCTGGTCTTCGGCATCTGATGCCGGACCTCCACCGTACGAGGAACGCCCCATGACCTACCGAGCCAAGAAGGTCTCGATCGTCACCGAGAAGCTGAACGAACGCGAGATCGAGAGGATCGTCGAGTCCGCGGGGGCCACCGGCTACACCGTCTTCGAGGGCAGCGGGAAGGGGAGCCACGGGGTGAAGAGCCGCCGTCAGCTCGTGAACGCCTTCCGACTGGTGAAGATCGAGGTGATCGTCCGCGATCGCGAGACGGCCGAGGCCATCGCCGAGCAGGTCGCGGACACCTACTTCGGGGACTACGCAGGCATCGTCTACATCGACGACGTCGAGGTCCTGCGACGGGAGAAGTTCTGAGGGACCCCCGCTCCGGTATATTCGGAGAGGAGGTGACGACATGGCCCCACGGACGCCCGACTGGGCGCCGGGAGCCGGCGGAGAGGTCGTCCCGCAGGTTCCCGCAGCGCACCGGGAGCTCCTGAGACGGGAGTTCCTCGTGAACGTGCGCGTGCGTTTCGTGGTCGCGACGGTCCTCATGGCCGGGGGGCTGGCAGCCTGGCTCGCTGGAGGCCCCTCGGCGGGCGGCGCACCGGTCGTCGTGGCGCTCGGCGTGGTCGTGGCGGTCTACAACCAGCTGCTGCGCGCCCAGCTGCGGAGCGCGGGCGGGCACACCCTGCCCTACCACTACGCCGCCGTCCTCCTCGACGTGTGCGTCCTGGCCCTGGTCGTGGCCTTCCTGGGTGGGATCCGCTCCCCCTTCATGGCCGTCTACTTCGTGCACCTCACGCTCAGCTGCTTCCTCTATTCGAAGCGTGCGGCGACCGGGATCGTCGTGGTGATCCTGGCGCTCATCCTCGCGCAGGCGGGTCTCGAGGTGGTGGGCATCGCCCCGGCACAGCTCCTGGTGGGCCCGGAGCCCCTGCCCCCGTTGGAGGCCCGAGCCGCACTCGAGATCGTGCTCGTCTACTGGCTGGTGGCAGGGAGCCTCGCCTGGCTGCTCATCCCCACGGCGACGTGGGCGCGACGGGGCCAGGCCGTTCTCGAACAGCAGCGCGACGAGCTCGCAGCGCGCTCGAGGCTGCGGAGGGACTTCCTGCAGCTCGCCGTGCACAACCTCCGCTCCCCGCTGGCCGCCTCGCTGATGCACATGGAGAACCTGCGGTCCGGGGTCGGAGGGGAGCTCACCGACACGCAGCGCCGATGGCTCGGTCGGATGGGAGCTCGACTGGACTCGCTGATGGAGATGCTCGAGGACCTTCGGATGCTCGCGAGCACCGAGGTGGTCCGGATGGACGAGCTGGCCGAGCGGGTCGACGTCGCCGAGCTCCTGACGCGCCTCGCCGGCGAGTACCGAGCCCGCGCGGGAGACCGGGCGCTGGACCTCGTGCTCGAGATCGACCCGGCCACGCCACCGGCTCGGGGCGTCCCGGTGCTGATCCGGGAGGCGCTCGCCAACTACGTGGCGAACGCGGTGTTGTACGGGTCGGCTCCCGGTACCGTCGCGCTGCGGGCGCTCCCCGCCGTGCTCGACGACCGACCGGTGGTCCGGGTCGAGGTCGCGGACGAAGGTCCGGGAATCTCCGAGGAGCACCAGCCGCAGCTCTTCCAGGAGTTCGCGCGGATTCCGCGGCCGCGAAGCCTGCCCGTGGAGCTGATCGGCTCCGGACTCGGCCTCTCGCTGGTTCACCGCATCGCCGAGCGCCACGGAGGTCGGGTCGGGGTGGACACCGGCGCGGGGCGGCCCTCGACCTTCTGGGTGGAGTTCCCGGTCTGGGTGGAGAGCGAATCGGTCAGGCCGGACTCGTCATCGCATTCCCGAGAATCGTCACCAGCGTCTCCGCCTCCACCGGCTTCTGCAGTACCCCGGTGATGCCCAGCCCCGACCAGTCGTGGGTGTCCATCATGGCGTCGCCCACCGAGGTGAGGAGGAAGATGGGCAGGTCGGGTCGAAGGGCCCGGATCCTCGTGGCCAGCGTGACCCCGGAGTCCACCTCTTCGAGCATGAGATCGAGCAGGGCGACGTCCGACATCTCTTCCTGAACGGCGGCCAACCCCTCTTCGGCGGTCTCGGCCAGGAGGACGCGGAATCCTCGAGCCTCGAGCATCGCCTGGATGGCCTCCCGGAAGTCGGGGTCATCCTCCACGTAGAGGACGGTGCCCACGGGCGATTCAGTCATGGTGAACTCCCTCGCCACGGATCGGGGTGGCGCAGACGGTCGGTCGCCCCTCCTGCCGGGGGAGGAGCGCGGTGAAGTGATCGAGCGCGAGCGCGAGGTGGCACCGTGCCACGGGACTGAGCCGCTCGCCGAACCCTCCGAACTCGCCGCCTCGAATGCCCAGGGCGTACCCCTGCGTGTCCGCGCCGAGCAGGTCGCGCGCCAGCCCCATGATCCCGGCGGGGGTGGCGCTGTGCGTCGTGAACTCCGCGCGACGGGTCGAGGGGGTCACCGGCTCGAAGGAGAAGGTCCCCGGTCCGGGGAGGGTGGCGTCCACGAAGACCACGCAGTCGTGGTCGGCGACCTCGGCGGCGTCCTCCACATTGAGCTGGAAGGCGTCCCGGATCGTCATCCGGTGAGGGCCCGCCCGGTGTGCATCCCCACCCAGGCGGAGGCGAAGCGCCTCGCAGAAGGCGGGGCCCAGTCCGTCGTCGAGACGACCCGGGTTCCCGTATCCGAGCACCAGGAGCGGCCCGGGCGGGAGGCGCGAGAGCGGGGACGCGGAGGTCATGACCCGCCGCTCCGCGCTCGGCGATCCAGAACGTCGCCGCCTTCGTCGACCAGCTCGACGATCAGCGGCATCTGCCCGAGGGCGTGCGTGGCGCAGCTCAGACAGGGATCGTACGCCCGGATGGCGACCTCCACCTCGTTCATCATCCCCTCGGTGATGCGATCGACGCCCTCCATCCGCTGCTTCGCCACCTGCGTGACGGAGCGGTTCATCCCCTCGTTGTTGCTCGTGGTGGAGACGATGAGGTTGCAGCGCGTGACCAGATCGTCGTCGCCGACCCGGTAGTGGTGGAAGAGGGTGCCGCGCGGGGCCTCCAGGATCCCCACACCCTCGCGGCGGCGACGGGGACCCTCGGTCCGCAGCTCCGCCCCGAGCAGATCGTCGTCGTCGAGCAGCCGCTGAATCACCTCGGCGCAGTGGAGGAGCTCGATCATGCGGGCCCAGTGGTAGGCCATGGTGTGGTGCACCGGCCCGCCCCCGGCGAGGCCCTTGAACTCCTGCCGGGCCTCCTCGGCCTCCGGGGTGTCGATGAAGTCGCAGGCGTTCACGCGGGCGAGCGGACCGACGCGATACCACCCCTCCTCCGGCCCCAGCGGCTTCAGATACGGGAACTTCATGTAGGACCAGGGACGGACCTCCTCGGCGATGACATCGAGGTACCGCTGGCTATCCGGCTCCTGCAGGAGGATCTCCCCCCGGGGATCGATGGCCCGGAGCTCGCCGTCGTAGATGTCCATGGCGCCATCGGCGCGCACGAGGGCGAGGTAGTTGGACTCGAAGTCTCCGAAGTGCCCGACGTCGGGCAGGTTCTCCAGGGTGTAGCCGCGGGCCAACTCCAGCGCCTCCCGGGCCCAGGTCAGCATGTGCGAGACCGGGGCGCGCAGCGTGTCCCGCTCCTCCCGGGTGAGCGACCTGTTCACGCCGCCCGGAATCGCGCCGGTGCCGTGGACCTTCTTCCCCGCCGTGGCCTGGATGATCTCCTGGCCCCACTTCCGCATGAGGATCCCCTGCCGGGCGAGCTCGGGGTGCGCGGCGGCCACGCCGAGGACGTTGCGGTCCACGGGGTCCGCGTCGAAGCCGAAGAGGAGGTCCGGCGACGCCAGGTGGAAGAAGTGCAGCGCGTGCGACTGGAAGAACTGCCCGTAGTGCATCAGCCGGCGGATCTTCTCCGCGGTGGGCGTCAGCGACTCGCCGCCCACCAGGAGGTCCACCGCCTTGGCGGCGCACAGGTGATGGCTGACCGGGCAGATCCCGCACAGCCGCTGGACGGCGACCGGCATCTCCCAGTAGGGGCGGCCCTGGATGAACCGCTCGAAGCCCCGGAACTCCACGATGTGGAGTCGCGCCTGGGCCACCCGGCCCTCGGCGTCCCGGTGAATGGTCACCTTGCCGTGCCCCTCCACCCGGGTGACCGGCTCGATGACGATGCGTTCGGTGTCAGTCTGCAGGACGGGATTCATGGCGTGCTCCGCGGCAGCCGGGGGTCAGTCGTACTTGAGCAGTGGGTAGGGGAGGGTCGGTTCCGCCCCGGTGAGCAACGCCTGAAGCGCGGCCCAGAGGGCGTCGGCCGACGGGGGACAGCCGGGAAGGTGATAGTCGACCCGGACCACCTCGTGGCAGGGGTAGACCTTGTCGAGCAGGAGGGGGAGTTCGGGGTCGTCGGGCGGGCGGCCGGTGGGGTTCACCGTGCTCGGCCCGTCGAGGAAGGCCTCCCGCAGGCACTCCTCCAGCGGCACCAGATTCCGGAGGGCGGGGATCCCGCCCATCGTCGCGCAATCCCCCACCGAGACCAGGATGTCACACTGGTCCCGGAAGGCCCGCAGCGTCTCCACGTTCTCCGCGTTGCAGCAGCCGCCTTCGATCAGGCCCACCGCGCATCGCTCCTGAAAGGTCTTCCGATCCACCACGGGCGACTTGTGGAACTCCACCAGCTCGGCGAGCTGCAGGATGCGCTCGTCGATGTCCAGGAGGGACATGTGGCATCCGAAGCAGCCCGCCAGCGAGGTGGTGGCGATCCGGACCTTCTCCGTCTTCACCTGGGTCATGATCCGTCCCCCTCAGGATTCGTCCCACAGGTCGGAGACCGGGTCGACCCCGTCCTCCTCCCCGATGGCCACGTGGTCGTATTCGCGTTCCCCGACGGGGACCCGGAAGCCCTCCCGCTTCCGCAGGAGAGCGCCGACGGGGCAGGCATCCAGCGCCCGGTCGGTGACGTCGGCGTCGGAGTCCTTGAGCCGGGCGCCGGGGTCGATCGCGATCCGACGGTCGCTCCCGCGGTTCACGAAGTCGAAGACCTGCTTCCCGTCCAGATCGCGCGAGGTGCGGACGCACCGGGCGCAGAGGATGCAGCGGTTGTGATCGAGCATGATGTCCGGATGCGAGGCGTCCACGTCGCGATCCGGGTGCAGGTAGGGATGCAGGGGAGCGGTGATGCCCAGCCGGTACCCCATCGCCTGCAGCTCGCAGTTGCCGCTCTTCTCGCACGACATGCAGAAGTGGTTCCCGCCCACGAAGAGCATCTCCACCAGATCCCGCCGGAGGTCGTTCAGCTCTTCGGTGTCGTTCTCCACCGTCAGACCGGTCATCGCCGGCTGCGTGCAGGCGGTGCTGAAGCGGCCGTTCACCTTCACCGTGCAGACGCGACAGCTGCCCCAGGGATCGAGCCCCGGGACGTGACAGAGGCGCGGGATGTAGACCCCGGACTCCATGGCGGCGTCCATGATGGACTGCGAGCGGAACGCCTCCACCCGCGTCCCGTCGATGGTGAAGCTCACGCGGTCAGACATGATCACCTCCCCGGAGCGCCCGGGACTCCGCGACGGCTTCTTCCAGATCGAAGGCCCCTCGGGTTCCGTTCGTCTCCTCGGCGAGCCACCCGTCGAAGAATCCCGGGAAGCTCTCCAGCGTCTTGAGGATCGGGTTGCACGCCGTCTGGCCCAGGCCGCAACGGCTGCTCCGCTTCATGGTTCGAGCCGCCCGGATCATCCCTTCCACATCCTGCCGGTCCGCACGTCCGGCGTGGATCCGGGCCAGGTACTCCTGGATCAGCTGAGTGCCGATGCGGCAGGGCGTGCAGTAGCCGCAGCTCTCCTCCGCGAAGAAGTCCGCGTACCCGCGGAGAACCTCGAGCAGGTCTCGCTGAGGGCCGAAGACCACCAGCGCGCCCCCGGTCGCCAGATCCTCGAAGGAGATCCGCCGGTCGAACCCGTCCGGTCCCACCAGGGCCCCGGACGGTCCGCCCACCAGGACGGCGGCGGCGTCCGTTCCGCCGGACAGCTCCAGGACCTCCTGCAGCTCGATGCCGAAGGGGACCTCGTAGATCCCGGGGCGCGTGCAGTCTCCCGAGATGCTGAGCACCTTCGTGCCGGCGCTCTCCGGCAGCCCCTGCTCCGCGAAGGTGGCGGGACCGCGCTCCAGGATCTTCGCGACGCAGCAGAGCGTCTCCACGTTGTTCACGGAGGTCGGGTAGCCGAGGTAGCCGGCCTCGGCCGGGAAGGGAGGACGATCCCGAGCGTCGCCCGGCAGCCCCTCGCACGAGTTGAGGAGCGCCGTCTCCTCCCCGCAGAGGTAGCTCCCGGCACCCATGCGGATCTCGACGTCGAAGTCGAAGCCCTTGCGCCCCAGGATGTCCCGGCCGATGAGGTTGTCGGCCCGGCGCTGTTCAAGGACGCTCTCCAGGTAGTCGCGGAGGTAGGCGTACTCGCCGCGGAGGTAGAAGAGACCCTCCCGGGCCCCGAGCGCGTACCCGGCGATCGTCATCCCGGCGAGGACGCGGTCGGGGAACTCGGTGAGGATCACCCGGTCCTTGAAGGTGCCGGGCTCCCCCTCGTCCGCGTTGCAGACGATGAACTTGCGTGCACCGCGAGCCACCCGGGTGAACTCCCACTTCATCCCGGTGGGGAATCCCGCACCGCCGCGTCCCCTGAGACGCGCGGTCTTCAGCGTCCGGATCACCTCGAAGGGCGTCATCGAGAGCGCCTTCCGGATCGCCTCGCCCCGGTTCAGCGGCCCGAAGATGAAGGGTCCCTGGTGCTGCACGTTGTTGTTCACCATCGCGTGGATCCGGGGGTGGCGATTCCGGCCGTCACCCATCCGCGTGACCAGCCGCTCGGGGTCCCCGTGCTCCTGAAGGCCGCGCACGATCTCCCACGCCCGATCGGAGGAGAGCTCGGTGAAGGGGATGTCGTTGATGAGCGCGGCCGGGGCCTGGTCGCAGAGGCCGATGCACGGCGTCCGCTCGAGCGTCACGGTGCCGTCCGCCGTGGTCTCCCCCACCGCAATGCCGAGGGCGTCCTCGAAGGAGTGTCGCACCCGGTCGTAGCCCTTCATGCGGTCCACCACGTCGTCGCAGAGTCGGATGACGACGCGCCCCTGAGGGCGTTCGGTGAGGAAGGAGTAGAAGCCGACGAAGGCGCGGACGAGGGCGGGCCGAAGGTGCATGGCATCCGCCACCTCGTGCTGCCGGGCCTCGGAGACGCACCCCTCGGCGGACTGAATGTCTCGGAGGACGGCCATGAGTGCCGGGGCGTCCGAACCGTGCCGGGCGACGGTGTGGGATACGAGTGCCGCTTTCATGCGATCCCCTCCGGAGTGAGGGACGGGAATGAGGAACGGGAGTGTCGATGGGTCAGCAGATCCGGGGGAGCTCCTCGCCATAGGGTTTGCGGAGGACCCGGCGCCCTCCCACATCGGTGATCAGTTCGCACAGTCCGTCGGTCGGGTCGCGGAAGACCCCGATTTCCGCGGCCATGCAGCCCAGCGGGTGAGCCTGAAGGGCGGCGAGGGCGCGGGCGGCGGCGTCCGGGCGAACCACCACGACCACCTTCCCCTCGTTGGCCACGTCGAGCGGGTCGAGGCCGAGGACCTCGGCGGCGTACAGAGTCTCGGGTCGGATCGGGATCTCGACCTCCTCGAGGGTGAGCCGGAGGCCGCTCTCCTCCGCCAGATCCGCCACCACGCCCGCCAGACCGCCCCGCGTGGGATCGCGGAGGAAGACCACGTCCGGTCCGCACGCCTCCAGCAGCTCCTCGATCATCCCGTTGAGGGGGGCGACGTCGCTCTCGAGGCGGCTGTCGAGCCCGAAGGCCGCCTCGCGCTGGAGCATGACGGCGAGCCCGTGATCCGCGACCGTGCCCGAGATCAGGACGCGGTCCCCCGGCCGGATGCGCCCGGTATTCAGGTCGCGCCCGGCGGGGATT
>JANQLR010000331.1 GCA_028280525.1 Longimicrobiales bacterium | reverse complement strand
CCCGCTCCAGGGCGGGAGAGGGGTCGATCCGCTGCGGTCTCCAGCTGCGCTCGACGCGCGGGTGGTGGCCGTGGACGGTGGTCCTGGTCGGCCTCGCCGCCGCCGGGCCGCAGGCCGCGGTGGCCCAAGACGTCGGCGCGGAGCCGCGTCGACTCCAGGGGCGTGTCGTCGACGCGACCAGCGGGGCGGCGGTCGCCGGCGCCCGAGTGCGATCCGATCCCGGTGGAGTGGAGGGGCGAACCGGCCCCGACGGCCGCTTCGTCTTGTCGATCGCGCCGCAGGAAGGGGCCGTCCTTCGGGTCGAATCCCTCGGATACCAGCCGCGCTCCGATGCGGTGGACGACCTCGTCGCCTCCGATCGACTCGCTCTTCATCCCGGCGCGCCCCCCGTCCGACCCCTCGAACTCACCCCCCGGGCGATTCCCATCACCGGCATTCTCGCCGTGATTCCGGCGACCCGGCTTCGGGGGACCGACGGAACTGCCACCGTGCTGGACGGGGAGTCGCTTCTCCGCCGGCAGCGGACGAGCGTCGCCGCCGTGGTCGAGGGGGAGCCGGGCGTCGCGTCGCGGTTCAACGGGCCGGCCGCCACTCAGCCAGTGATCCGCGGGCTGTCGGGGGACCGGGTGCTGGTTCTGGAGGACGGTCTCCGAACCGGCGACATCGCGACCACCGCGCCGGATCATGCAATCACCGTGGATCCGACCACCGCCGAGCGGCTCGAGTTGATCCGAGGGCCCGCCGGTGTCCTGTACGGGAGCAACGCCCTCGGGGGCGTCATCAACGTCGTCCGCGAGGACATCCCCCTCGACGGAGTGGACGGTCTCGACGGGGACCTGCGCAGCGGCGTGGAGTCGGCGACCGCGAGTCGCGTTCTCGCCGGGCACGCCCAGATGCCGATCGGGCGGTTCGCCGTGCGCGTCGGAGGCTCGATCCGGGAGACCGACGACACCCGCACACCGTCCGGAGCGCTCCCCTTCACCGACCTCTCCGCCCACGACCTGGGTGCCGGTATCGGCTGGACGGGTGGAGGGCTGGCGGGAGGGGCTGCGGTACGGCAGCTCCGCGGCACCTACGGGGTACCGTCCAGCTTCGCCGGTCGCACCCTCCCCGGCGCACACGACGGAGGCGTCTACGTCGACTATACCCGGACGGTCGGACGGGCGCGCTTCGAATGGAACGGACCGACGGGGGAGACCTCGGCCACGGGGCGGGCGGAGGGCCGGGCGCCGGACCGGGGGGCGCTCTCGTTCGTGGCCCACGGGTCCGCCATCCGGTTCGAGCAGTCGGAGTACGAGAAGGGCGGCTTCGTCGGCACCCGCTTCGGGCAGCTGGCCGTGTCGGGCGACGCCGTTCTGCGGAGGGAGGGGAGCGGGCGCTGGGCCTCGACCGCCGTCGGCGTGCACGGCCTGTGGCGGGACTTCCGCGCCGAGGGGAGCTTCACGGGGACGCGTCCGGCGGTGCACCGCGGTGCAGCGGTCTTCGCGCTCCAGGAGGCGCGCCTCGGGCGCGCGGTCCTCGTGGGGGCGGCGCGTCTGGACCGCATCCGGGTTTCTCCGCTCGACAGCACCGAGACCCGGCTGCTGCAGGGGGTGCGGACCCGGGACTTCAGCGCGGTCACCGGGTCGATCGGGGCCCGGACGAGGCTGTGGTCCGGCTTCTCGGTCGGCCTGAGCCTGACCCGCGCCTTCCGACCGCCGGCGATCGAGGAGCTCTTCTCCGCCGGACCCCACCTCGCGTCCTACGCCTACGAGATCGGCAACCCCGACCTCGAGGCGGAGACGGGGCTCGGGACCGACTTCGTGGTCGCCTGGCGATCCCCCGCGATCGCGGCCGAGCTGAACCTCTTTCGGAACGCACTCGACGACTTCATCGGGTACCTGCCGGCGATCGATCCGCAGACGGGGGAGCCCCTCCGCGACCCACGCCTGCGGCGTTACAACGTATACCGCGCCGACCAGGAGGACGCGGTCTTCCTCGGCGGCGAGGCGACGATTCGCGCGCCGCTATCCCCCAACCTCGAGCTGAACGCCTCGGGATCGTGGGTGCGCGGGAGCTGGGCAGCAGACGGATCTCCCCTCCCCGCCGTCCCGCCGGCTCGCGGGCGGATTCGGCTGACCCGGGACGTCCCGCGCTGGTTCGCCTCGCTCACGCTCGAGGGGATCGCACGCCAGGGGCGGGTGCCCGAGGCGCCGCCCGCCGCCGGGAGCTGCGCGGCTGTATCGGAATCATCGACGCTCCTGCCGGCCGAGTTCTGTCCCACTCCCGGCACCGTTCTCACTCACCTCGAGATGGGGTGGCGGATGGACCGCGGAGGGAGGTCGGGGAGCGTGGTGCTCGCCGTCGACAATCTCTTCGACCGACCCTGGCGGGATCATCTCTGGCGGGCGAAGCAGGTGGCGCCGCAGCCGGGACGGAACGTCCGGCTCTTCGTCACCCTCCGCCCGGGAGGCCCCCGGTGAACCCGACTGCCGTCATTCGCGGGCTCGTCGTGGCCAGCGCACTGGTTCTGACCACCGCCTGCGAACATCCCATCGCGGTGGTGACCCCCCATCTCGAAGCCGCTGACGTGATCCTGCGCACGCCGGACGGCGTGGAGATCGCGCGGACCATCGACAACCGGAGATGGAGCGGCGCGGGCCCCGCACTCGGCGTGGGAGACGGCGTCCCGCTGGAGGTGCGCTTCCTCGATTTTCAGGGTCGGGTGCTCGATCTGGGCGGTCGCTCCGACCTGCAGGTCCGCCTCGAATTCGAGGATCCGTCGGCCGGGGTGTGGGAACCCCTGTCCCGGGGTGGCCGGCTCTTCGCCTTCGCGGCCGGGCCGCAGCGGCTCCGGGTGCTCGTCCGGCATCTCGACCATGTGGACCTTGTCACGCCATGGCTGGGGGTCGAGGTGGCCCCACCATCCGCCACCTTTTCACATCCGGAATCTCCATGAAGAATCGAGTCCCCCGCGCGCTGCGCCGCGCCACGACCCTCCTCGCCGTCGCGGCGACCGCCGTGCTCTCCGCCTGCGGCGAGTCGGTGACCGAGCCAACCGTAGATGGCCTCGTGATCGCCGACATCGTACTCGAGACCGCCGATGGGGAGATCATCTACTCCCACATCGATCACTGGCACGGGTTCGCGATCGTCGACAGGGGGAGCGCGCTCGATGTCACCGTCCACTTCGTTCCGCGCAGCACCCACCCCGACGATCACGACGTCGCCTCCCGCGATCAGTGGTTCACCCTGCGGGACCACCCCGAGTACGGGCTCGACGTGGTGATCGAGGACCCCGCGCTCGCCACCTGGGCCGGCGATCGGGTGAGCGGACGGCTGACCGGGTCCCAAAGCGGCACGACCCGGACCAGCTTCGTGGTCCGGCGGGGCGGCACCACGATCTTCGAGGCTCCTCCGCTGAACACGGTGGTACGCTGACGCGAGGGCAGCGGGGTCGGCCCGGGAGATTCAACGCCCGCGGGCCCGGACGATCCCGAGCCGCTCCTGGCGCTCGGCGACTCAGGGGGTTGGATCTCCTGTCCCTACCGGGTCACGGCGAGCCCCCACCCCGCATGCTCCCGCACCAGATCCGACGTATCCGCGGCCGCTCGCTGCAGCACCGGGCGCACCCGCACGGCTGCTGCGACGGAAGTCCGGCCGTAGTTCCCCAGCGCCACGCATAGATTCCGGAGCATCCCCGTCCGTCGCGGTCTCGCCAGCGGCGACCGCGCGAACACCCGCTGATACTCCTTGCCGGACATCGCGAGAATCCGCTCGGTGAACTCGATGAGGTCGGGGCCGTCCAAGGGGGGGAGCGTTCGGGCTCCTGCACCGTCCGCCGGCCACGCCCGGGCGGCGTACGCCTCAACCGTCTCCGCCGTCCGGGGCGAATCCGCGACCTCAACCGGGAACCGCGCGTTCCACGGGCACACCTCCTGGCAGATGTCGCATCCGAATACTCGATTCCCGATTGCGGGCCGCAGCTCCTCCGGGATGCTGCCGCGGTGTTCGATCGTCAGGTACGAGATGCACCGACCGGCATCCATCACCGGCGCCCCGCTCTCATCGCGGCCGAGAAGCGCCCCCGTCGGACAGGCGTCGAGGCAGGCGCGGCACGTTCCGCAGTGGTCCGCCTCGAAGGGCGGGTCCGGATCGAGGTCGACGGTGGTGACGAGGACCCCGAGGAGGAGGTAGGAGCCCGCCCCGGGACGGATCAGCATCGTGTTGCGGCCGAACCATCCGATCCCGGCTCGCCGTGCCCACTCGCGCTCCAGGACGGGCCCGGTGTCGACCCAGACGCGGCTCCGGATCATCGAACCGCCATCCCCATCCGACGGGTCGGTGGCCCCGTCCGCCATTCCCTCGCCCCCAGCGCCCGGAAGATCCGACGACTCGGGCTCCAAGCCCCCCTCCGCCATTCGATCGCTCGCCGCCCCCTCCAGCCACTCCGCCAGCTCCCGCACCCGACCGGTCAGCACCCGGTGATAGTCCTCCCCGCGTGCGTACCGCGCGATCACCGCCTTCGACGGGTCGGCTGCCTCGGGTTCGGCCTCCCCGGGGTACGCATCGGCGACCACCACGACCGACCTCGCCCCCTCCAGCGACCGCCGCACGTCCGCCCTCCGCTCGACCGACTCCGGGGTCGCCATCCACTCCATCCCGGCGTGCCGCCCCTCGGCCAGCCATCGGCGCAGGAAGGTGGCGTGATCCGACGGCTCGGCGCGTGCGATCCCGACGGCCGCGAACCCGCGCGCCACCGCCTCCAGGCGAAGGGCGTCGGCAAGCGATGGGCGGCCGGTGCCGGAACGACCAGACGTGCCTCCGAGCTCGTTCGCGGGCGAACGGCCGGACGACGTCTCGGGCTTCCGGCCCCCTGGACTCACGCGCCGGACCCGCCCGACCCGCTCACCCCTTCCGACCCGCCCTTCGGTTCCGCGCCACGACGTCCAGCACCCGCTCGTGCCGCGCGAAGACCACCACGCTCTGCCCCGCGCGGAGCGAGACGTCCGCGTCGGGGTCGACGGTCACGGAGTCGCCGTCGTGCAGGAGGGAGACCTCGAGGTCGTTGTCGCGCTCCACGTCCCCGACCTTCATCCGGTCGAGAAAGGAGCCGCCCTGAATGTCGATCCGTGCACTCGAGTACTCGGCCCCCGCGACCTCGATCGTCTGCGTGATCTCCACGCCGACCGCGGCCCCCGCGAAGGCCGGGGCCGACAGGTCGGCGGCGGACATGACCTGATCGGCGAGGCCGAACCTCTCCATGCGCTCTCCGATCGCCCGATCCCAGACCCGCGCCACGATCCGCACCTTCTCGTTTCGCTGCCGGACCTTCATGCACACCTCGAGGTTCAGCCGGTCGTCGCCGGTGCACGCCACGAAGACGTCGGCGTGGGGCAGGCCGGCGTGCTCCAGCGTGGTCCGGGCGCGCACGTCGCCGAGCACGCAGGGCACCCCCATCTGCTCCAACGCGTCTCGGGCGTCGGGGTGCGGTTCGAAGTCGACCACGGCGACGTCGAGGCCGAGATCGTGCAGATCCCTCACGACCCGGAGCCCGACGTGGCCGACGCCGAGAACGATGGTGTGATTGCGGTAGGTCATGGCGATCGCCTCGCTCCAGCGGTCACGCGCATCGTCGCGGTTGAAGAAGAGGTCCAAGAAGTCGGCTGCCCCGAGACCGACGAGGACGATGAAGATGAGAGGCATCGCGTACCAGAAGGCCACGAGCGGGACCTCCGGAGGAACCGCCTCCGGCGCCTCGAGCAGCATGAGCTGAAGCATGAGGTACGGACGGTCGATCCAGGCGATGAACTCGCCACGAATCGCACCATACAGCTCCCCGTAGAGTGCCCCGCCCCCGACCGTGGCGACCAGGAAGGCCAGGATCGGCCCCCGGAACTCGCGCAGGAGGGCGGAGACGTGGGTGCGGAAGGCACCCACGCGCTGGCGGAGCCGGGAGCGGTGACGGGGCCGCGCCAGGCGGCTCTTGATCGGAAGGGGCACGCCGGACGATCTCCCGCGCGAGGGCGGGGCGCAACCGGGTCACGCCCCGCGCTCAGCCCGCCGGCATCTCCGTCGGGATCCGCATGACGCGGATGGTGGCGACATCGAACTCGTCGGTCTCGATCACGGCGATCAGGCCCTCGGGTCCGAAGGCGTCGGGGATGCGCAGTCCGTCGGCCGGAAGGGTGCCCAGGTAGCGGCCATCCGCGGTCACCAGATCGGTCGGTCCGTCCTCGCCGGGCACCCCGGAGCTCCGCTGCACCCAGATCCGTCCGAGGGGATCCGCGGCGACCTCCTCGACCACCGGGATCTCCGGGTAGAAGCGCATCGTCGCCACGCGGTCGATCAGCATGTTCTGAACCGCCTCCTGGTCGAAGGACATCCCGCCGCCGCGGAAGTTCAGCCCTTCCATGGCCCGTTCCTCCTGAACGGCGCGCTCCAGCTCCCGGACCCGGTCGTCCACGAGGGTCGGCGGGATCGGACGATCGACCGACCCCCGCATCGCACCACTCGCCGGATCGACGATCTTCAGGCGGTACGCCGTGGAGTCGGAGACGACGAGATCTCCGTTCGGAAGCACGGCGAAGGAGAGTCCAGGCCGGAAGGCCTCGAGCGCCGACATGCGGATCACGCTCGTTCGTCCGCCCCCATCTCCCCCGACCAGCTCCGACTCATCCCCCTCCGGCAGCTCCGGCGGCTCCCAGGCGTAGAAGGCGGGCTCGCTCTCCCCGCCGTCCCGCAGCGCCCAGCGGAGGATGGGTCTCCCTTCGGGCACCTCCTCCTCCCCCTCATCTAGATCGGAATCGTCGTCGCCGAAGCTGAAGCGGATGTTCGCCTCGCCCACCACCGATCCGTCGGGGAGCACCGAGAAGTCCGAAGGCAGCCCGACGCCAGACAGGTCGACCGCCACATTCTCGATCCACTCGCCATCGGGACCGAAGCGGACGAAGCCGCGGTGTCCCACATCGGTCAGCACCAGCTCGCCCTCCGACGTGGCCGCCATCGCGCCGAGCGGGTTCGACAGCTCCCCGGGTCCGTCTCCGGGTCCGGAGATCGTCCGAACGAAGTCCCCGGCGGGCGAGATCTGCGTGATCGTCGCCGTCTGGTCGTCCAGGACGAAGAGGTCGCCCCCGGGGCCGAAGGCGATCCCGGAGACCGCCCCGAACTCCGCCCACTCCGGCGCATTGAAGCCGCCGATGGCGTAGAGCTCCTCAGGCTGCCAGGCGAGGGGTCGGTCCGGTCCTGCGAGACCACTCTCCGGCGTCGCCGAGGGAGGGTCTCCCCCACCGCACGCGGCGAGGAGGATCAGAGCCGTACAGAGAGCCGGAACGCGGAGGGGAGTCGACATGACGGCGGGAGCGGGGAGGGGCGGGCGAGTCGGCGTGGCCCGGTCAGCCAGCCGGCACCTCGGTCGGGATGCGAAGCACGCGCACGGTGGGGATGTCGAATTCGTCGGTTTCGATCACGGCGACGAGCCCCCCGGGCCCGAAGGCATCGGGGATCCGCAGCCCGTCGGCGGAAAGCGTCCCAAGGTAACGCCCGTCGGGGGTCAGCAGATCGGTGGGTCCATCCTCACCCGGAACACCGGAGCTCCGCTGCACCCAGATCCGTCCCTGGGGATCGGCGGCGAGCGCCTCGATCACCTGGATCTCCGGGTAGAAGACCATGTTCTCGACCCGCTGCCGCATCTGCTCGGCCATCTGCCCCTGGTCGAAGGACATGCTGCCGGCACCGCCGCTGCCCATGGTGATCACCCGACCGCCGAAGCCCTCGTTGGCCGCCTCGAGCTGTCGCTCGCGCTCCAGCCCGCGGATCCGATCGTCCACGGGAGTCGGGGGGATCGGGCGGCGAAGCTCTCCGACCTGGGAACCGGTCTCACCGTCGACGAGACGGATCCGGTAGTCAGTCGTGTCGGCGATGGCGATCTGGCCATCCGGGAGTGCCGCGTACGAGGCCCTCGGACGGAAACCCTCGAGCTGCCCCATCCGAAACTGGATGGCGTTTCCATCGGAGCTGCTCGCGGACATCTCCGTCTCCGGCCCCTCCGGCTCCGGCGGATCCCAGGTGTAGTAGATCGCGCGGCTCTCCGACTCGCCGTCCATCGCGAAGCGAAAGATCGGCTGCCCGGGGGGTGGCGAGTCCTCCTCGGACTCGTCCGGCTCTCCGAACGACATGCGGATCATCGAGCGCCCCACGAGGTCGCCGGACGGGTGCACGTCCAGTCCTCCGATCGGGAGACCAATCCGCGCGAGATCGACCGGCACGTTCTCGATCCACTCGCCGTCGGTCCCGAAGACGGAGAACCCGCGGTGCCCGATGTCGGAGACGATCAGTCGATCGGGGGTCACCGTCATCCCCATCGGCTGCGCCAGCTCACCCGGGCCCTGACCCTGCTGGCTGATCGTCCGGACGAACTCTCCCTCGGGAGACACGTGGGTGATCTTCCCGGTCTGGCCGTCGAGGAGGTAGAGGTTGCCCTGGGCGTCGAAGCCCAGGGACTCGATGCTCCCGAACTCTGCCCACTCGGCGGCGCTGAAGCCGCCGATCGCGTAGAGCTCCTCGCCGCTCCACGCGAGGGTGCGATCGGGGCTGTCGAGGCCATCGACCGGCTGGGTCTCGGGGGCCTCGGCGCCGGAGCATGCTGCGAGGAGGAGGATGCCCGCGAGAGCGGGGATTGCGGAGAGTCGTGTCATGGGAGTGGGGGGTCGGAACGGAGGAAGGCGACCGACAGCAGACGCCGCGCGATTGGGACGTGATCGATGGGCGCAGGGTTGCCCCACGGCCCACCGGGGCGTGAGCGTCGTCGAGCCGCCCCTCCTCCACCCCCCCTCGCCGTCACCGCATGCTCGACCCGCTCACCGCTCGGGACCGCTTCCCGATCCTCGCCGAGTGCACGTACCTCAACTCGTGCTCCCTCGGAGCCCTGTCGCACGACGCGACCGAGGAGCTGTCCCGCTTTCTCGCCCGCTGGCACGCCCGCGGGGCCGCCGCCTGGTACGACGAGTGGCTCGCCAAGCTCGACGACCTCCGCGCGGCGGCGGCCCGCGTGCACGGCGCGGGCGCTGGCGAGGTGGCCCTCCTCCCCTCCACCTCGGCGGCGCTCGGGGTCGTCTCCGAGGCGGTGCCCGTCGAGGGCCGGAACCGCGTCGTGGTCTCCGAGCTCGACTTCCCGACCCTGCCCTACCAGTGGATGGTCAAGCCGGAGATCGAGGTGGTCCGCGTGCCGAGCGACGACGGGGTCACCGTCGATCCGGAGCGCTTCGCCGAAGTCGTGGACGAGCGCACCCTCTTCCTGGCGACCTCGCACGTCTTCTTCTCGACCGGAGCCGTGCAGGACATCGCCCGGCTCGCGACGATCGCGCGGGACGCAGGAGCGTGGTCGCTCATCGACGGCTACCAGGCTCCGGGACAGATCCCCGCCGACGTGCGGGCCGCAGGCGTCGACCTCTACACGAGCGGTCCCCTGAAGTGGCTCTGTGGGGGCCCGGGGCTCTCCTACCTCTATGTGCGGGAGGACGTCATCCCCCGGTTGGAGCCCCGCATCACCTCCTGGTTCGCCGCCCGCGACCAGTTCGCCTTTCGCGCGGACACCTTCGAGTACCGCGAGGACGCACGCCGCTTCGAGCTCGGCACCCCTTCCCTCCCCTCCGTCCACATCGCACTCGGCGCCCACCGGCTACTGGAAGAGGTCGGGTTCGACCGGATCCACGACCGCGTTCGCACGCTCACGGCGCGGCTGATCACCGCCCTCGAGGCCGCGGGGTGGTCGCTGACGGTGGCGTCCCTCGATTCGCGCTCCGGCATCGTCATGATCCGACACGACGACCCGTCCGCCGCGGTCCGGGACCTCGAGTCGCGCGGCTACGTAATCGACCACCGCCCCGGACACGTGCGGGCGAGCCCGCACTTCTACAACACCGAGGCGGAGGTCGACGCCTTCGTCGAGGCACTCGGCGAGACCCGCAGCTGAGCTTTTCCTGTACCCGGGCTTAGCTTCGCTCTATCTTCCACCTGCTACGTGTTTTGCGCTCTTCGCCCCGCACCCGAGAGGTATCGGATGCTTCGCTCTCTCCGCACGGTCGCCCTGACGGGCGCACTCCTCCTCGTCCCCGCCGCGGGATCCGCTCAGCTCGCCGTCGCCCCCAAGGTGGGTACGACCGGAGTGGGTGCCGACGTGGCGCTGGAACTCACGAACTCGCTCGTGCTCCGCGCAGGCTTCGGCACGGTCCCCGTCGACCTCTCCGACATCGAGATGGGGGACATCACCGCCGACTTCACCCTCCCCTCCTTCATCACGGCCGGGGTCGACTTCTACCCCGCCGGCTCTTTCCGCCTGATGGCGGGGGTGCTTCTGCGGCAGGGCGAGTACGATGTCGCCGGACGCGTCGAGGGTTCCTACGAGATCGGGAACACGACCTACACCCAGCGCGGTGAGATCATCGGCGAGGTGACCAACGCCTCCACCGCGCCGTACGTCGGGATCGGCTTCGGCAAGCACACCAACTCCGGCTTCGGCTTCTTCCTCGACCTGGGCGTCGCCTTCACCGGCGATCCGGACGTGTCGTTGACGGCGGACAGCGGGCTGAACTCGATCCCGGGCTTCGCAGCCGACCTGGAGATCGAGCGTCAGCGGATCGAGGCCGACCTGCGGGGAGAGGGGGACGGCGACTACGTCGACCTGCCCGTTTCGCTGAGCACCTGGCCCTTCATCCAGGCGGGCTTCCGGATCGCACTGGGCGGATGACCCACCCGGCCGCCACGCCGCGGTAGCGAAGTCGATGGGGGGGGCGGGGTTCCGACCGGGACGCCGCCCCCTTTCGCGTGTTCTAGGGGTCGCCGGTCGAACGCCCTCTCGACGGTCGAGGGCGCGGACCGCGTGTCCGGTCCCGCGCCCCGCAGTTCCCGCCGCCTCAGCCCGCGGGCGCCCTCTCCCCGTCCTTCCGGGTCCAGCGGTGCGAGTCGCGGATGCGGTACTTCTCCAGCACGCCGCGGAAGGACTCCGACAGGTCGATCCCCTGCTGGTTCGCGATGGCGATGAGGACGAAGAGGACATCCCCCAGCTCCTCCCCCAGCTCCTGGTCGTCCTCCTCGGCCTTCTTCGCCTTCGGACCGAAGCGGTGGTTCATCAGGCGAGCCAGCTCCCCGACCTCCTCGGTCAGGCGCGCGAGGTTCACCAGGGGGGGCCAGTAGCCCTCCTCGAACTGGCCGATCCACGCGTCGACCTCGCGCTGTATCTCCTTCAGATCCATGGCCTCGCCCGCTCCGGGCTCAGGGGATGAGTACGATCTTCCCGAAGACCCCGCCGGCCTCCAGACGTTCGTGGGCCTCGGCGAGCCGCTCGAGCGGAAGGAGTTCGTCGATCACGGGCTGAACCGTCCCGTCGAAGACGAGTTGCATCACCTCCCGGAACTCCTCCGGGCTCCCCATCGTGCTCCCCAGGATCGACAGCTGCTTCCAGAAGAGGTGGCGCAGGTCGGTCGTCGCCTTCGGGCCGGTGGTTGCTCCGTAGCAGACCACACGTCCCATGACCGCCAGCGAGCGGACGATTCCCGGCCACATCGCCTCTCCGACGGAGTCCACGGCCAGGTCCACGCCCCGCCCGTGCGTCGCGCTCTTGAGGGCGCGGACCCAGTCCCCCTCCTCGCGATCGAAGACGTGGTCCGCCCCGAGCTCGGCCACCCGGTCGGCGTTCTCCCGCCCCGAGGTAACGGCGTACACCTCCGCCCCCAGTCGACGCCCCAGCTGCACCGCCGCCGTCGAGACGCCCCCGCTCGCACCCGTCACCAGAAGGCGCTCCCCGCGTCGCAGGCGGCCCCGCGACGTCAGCGCGTGCCACGCGGTGACGAAGTTCAGCGCGGCCGCAGCCGCCACCTCGAAGGAGACGTGGTCCGGGAGCCGAACCAGGTTCGCCACCGGCACCAAGGCGTACTCCGCGAAGCCGCCGTCGGTGTGCTCGCCGACCAGCCGGAGCGGGTCCTGACGGGGATCCCCGCCCGCCGCGGAGCGCGCATACCAGTCCCAGTGCAGCGAGGGATCGACGACGACCCGGTCCCCGACCGCGAACCGGCCCTCTCGCGGACGCCCCGCCTTCCCGGCGGCCGCGCCCGGATCGACGAGTCCGTGCGCCGTCCCGCCCCGGCCCTCACCTTCGGCGTCGTCCCCGATGCGATCCACCACCCCGGCCAGGTCCGACCCGCCGACGTGTGGCATCGTCAGGTCGATGGGGATCCCGCGACGAACCCAGAGATCCAGGTGGTTGAGCGCGGCCGCACGTACGCGGATTCGCGCCTCTCCGGGACCGGGCTCGGGGATGGGGACCTCCTCCAGTCGCAGGACGGAGGGAGGACCGTTCTCGTGGAATCGAACCGCGCGCATGGTGGCCATGCGGCCAAGGTAACTGTGTCCGCAACCGGAGCCGGTGTATCTTCTCCCCCGTGTCACGGAACGACGACGACGCCCGCCTCGACCTCCTCGAGTCCGGCGACGATCCGACGGGCGTGTCGGCCGACGCCTCGGGGCTCGACCTCGAAGCCGGTCCGGCCGCGGACGACGTCCACGGATCGTCGGATGCGACGCTCGGGGGCTACCTCCGCGTCCACGACCGCCCACCGGCGTTCGAGGGTGTGGACGGCCACCCGTACACCGTCTCGATCGAGGTCGAGCGGACGCCGGATCTCCGGGCCCCCTTCGAGGGGTATCTCGTCTTCCCGAGATGGGCCGCGAACGGCCTCGGCATCATCGGCCACGTCGAGACCGGGACGCTGTGGCGAGGTCGCTCCTCGGAGG
Source organism: Longimicrobiales bacterium (assembly GCA_028280525.1). Classification (GTDB taxonomy): domain Bacteria; phylum Gemmatimonadota; class Gemmatimonadetes; order Longimicrobiales; family Gaopeijiaceae; genus Gaopeijia. The sequence continues at coordinate 14,791 of JANQLR010000331.1, read as the reverse complement.
CGGTGACCCACGAGGCGGGCCGGCTCCCGCTTCTGCGGGTGAAGTCGATCCTCGACGAAGCGATCGTGCGTTCGAATACCAGGGTGGAGAGTCCCGCAGATGCTCCGTAACTCGCTGATCTTCCTCAGTCAGTCCGAGGCCGCGAAGTCGGTCGTGGTGAATACCCCGCTCCGGGCGATGGCGAACCGCTTCGTGCCGGGCGAGACGGTGGACGACCTCGTACGCGCCATCGCCGAGGCGAACGAGGCGGGGATCATGGCGACGGCCAACTACCTCGGGGAGTCGGTCGACTCCGAGGGCCCGGCGACGCGAGCAGGCGACATCTACACGAAGGTGCTCGACCAGATCGCGACCCGGGGGCTCCGGGCCAACGTCTCGCTGAAGTTCACCCAGCTCGGGCAGGACATCAGCGAGGCCTTCCTCCAGAAGAACCTCGGCCGGTTGCTGGAGAAGGGGCACGAGCACGGCATCTTCATCCGCTTCGACATGGAGAGCTCCGAGTACACGCAGCGGACGCTCGACGCCTTCGAGCGGCTCTGGGCAGAGGGCTGGCGCGACATCGGCGTCGTGCTGCAGTCGTACCTGAAGCGCTCCGCCGGAGACGTCGCACGGATGAACCAGCTCGGCGCGCGCGTCCGCCTCTGCAAGGGAGCGTACGCGGAGCCCGAGTCGGTCGCGTTCCAGGAGCGCGGCGATGTCGACCGCAACTTCATCGAGCTGATGCAGATGCTCGTCTCGGAGGGGAACTACCCCGGGATCGCCACCCACGACGAGCGAATGATCGACGCCACCACCGGCTTCGTCGAGCGGGAAGGGATCGACCGGGCGCGCTTCGAGTTCCAGCTCCTGCACGGCGTTCGGCGCGACCTGCAGAAGCAGCTCGTCGACGACGGCTACAACGTTCGCGCCTACGTCCCCTTCGGCGAGCAGTGGTACCCCTACCTGATGCGGCGCCTGGCGGAGAAGCCGGCGAACGTCCTCATGCTCGCGGGAAGCGTCGTGCAGGAGTCGCCGCTCGGCTTCCTCTGGCCCCAGGGCCGCTCCGCCCGGTGAGTACGCCCGCGCCGCCCGTGCCCCCCAGTCCCGAGCCCGCGCCGCCGGGGGCGGACCGGGAGGTCGAGCCCTTCCTCCGCATCACCGAGGTCTTCCACTCGATCCAGGGGGAGTCCACCTGGTCGGGGATGCCGTGCACCTTCATCCGGATCACCGGGTGTCCGCTGCGCTGCACCTGGTGCGATACCACCTACTCCTTCCACGGGGGAGAGCGCCGGACGCTCGACTCGCTGGTCGAGGAGGCGGAGGCGATCGGGACGCGCCTGGTCGAGGTGACGGGTGGAGAGCCGCTCGCACACCCGAACGCCTTCGTCCTGGTCGAGCGCCTCCTGGACCGCGGCTTCACCGTCCTGATCGAGACCTCGGGCGCCGTCGACGTCTCTCCGCGCGACCCCCGCTGCCACCTGATCATGGACCTCAAGTGTCCCGGCTCGGGCGAGGTGGAGAAGAACCTCTGGTCGAACCTCGACCACCTGACGGCGCACGACGAGGTGAAGTTCGTCGTGGCGGACCGGACCGACTACGAGTGGATGCGCGACGTCATCCGCGAACGAGGGCTCGACCGGCGCGTGGCCGACGGGACGCTCCGGGCCCTCCTCGTCTCTCCAGTGCACGACGCCGTCGACCTCGAGGCGCTCGCCGGGTGGATCCTGGGAGACCGGCTCCCGGTGCGCTTCCAGCTGCAGCTGCACAAGTTCATCTGGGACGCGGACCGCAAGGGCGTCTGACGGCAACGTTTCCGCCGTCGGCCACGTCCCAGACACTGTGTCTACCCGCCGCTCGACCCTGCGGGCGGTTGAGTCGTCCCCTCATCACCCCGCACGGCCCGATGCCTCCTCGCCTCGTCGATCGGTTCCCGAGCACCGCGGCCACCCTCGGCCTCCTCACCCTCCTCTCGCTCCCGGCCTGCGGTGGCGGAGGCGAAGTCAGGGACGCATCCGAAGCGGGTCCCGAAGTGGTCCGCTCCATGGACGGCGACACCTCCGTCGTGCGAACCGTCTCCGGATCGGTCTGGGGCCGGACCGCCTCACTCGTCCAGGAGGTCTCGATCGGCGTTCTCGAGGGCGCGGAGCCCTACATGTTCGGGGACGTCCGGTCGATCGAGGTCGCACCGGACGGCCGGATCTTCGTCCTGGACGGGCAGAGCCTGGAGATCCGGGTCTTCTCGCCCGACGGCACCTTCGTGGAGACGTGGGGACGGGACGGAGAGGGCCCCGGCGAACTCGGTCGACCCGATGGTGGTCTCACGATGCTCTCCGACGGGCGACTCGTGGTCCGCGACCCCGGGAACGCGCGCCTGCAGGTGTTCGACGCGGGAGGGGAGCACGACGCCAGCTGGCCGGTCATCAGCGGCGGCTTCTCGACCTCGACCAACTTCTCCCGCTGGGGCGACAGCATCCTCAACCCCCGGGTGATCAACCTGGAGGAGGCCCGGTCGGTGGAGGAGTGGCGCTCGGGCTTCGAACTGATCACCCCGGACGGGGCGGTGATCGACACCCTCCCCTACCCCACCTCGGGCTTCGAACAGGCCGCGATCATGGCGAGCCGCGAGGGATCGTCCTCCAGGAACTCGGTTCCCTTCGCGCCGGGCGAGGAGCTGACCTGGCACCCGGACGGTTTCTTCGTGATCGGGATCTCGGACGACTACTCCTTCACCCTGTTGCGCCCCGGCGCCCCTCTCCGGATCGAGCGGGCATGGGATCCGGTTCCCGTCGCAGGCGGCGAGAGGGCCCAGGAGGAGGCCGTCGCAACCCGGAACCTGCGCCGCCTCGATCCGAACTGGCGCTGGAACGGCCCGCCGATCCCGGACGCCAAGCCGGCCTTCGACGCGATCTTCACCGGCCGCGACGGCCGGATCTGGCTGCGACGGGAGGGACCGGGGTACCAGCGGGACGATCCCGACTACGACCCCACCGACCCCGAGGACATCGAGGAGCGCTGGACCGCCGACGCACTCGCGGATGTCTTCGAGCCGGACGGGACCTTCCTCGGCTCCGTGCAGCTCCCCACCGACTTCTTCTTCTACCCGACGCCGATCTTCGACGGGGAGCGGGTGTGGGCGGTCACCCGGGACGACTTCGGGGTGCAGCGGGTGGTGCGGTACCGGATCGAGGTCGGCGCCTGATCGGTCCTCGAGAGCACTCCTCGCCGTTGCGGGCGAAGGACCCGGGGATCAGCTGCAGGCCGCGCAGAGCCCGAAGAGGATCAGCTCGTGTCCCTCGACCGTGAATCCGTCCGGAGCGAGTTCCTCCACGGATTCCGGGCAGTTGTGCACGTCGAACGCCTGATCGCAGGCGCGACAGAGGAAGTGGTGGTGATGGGGCCGGGCTGCGAGCTCGTACCGCATCCCTCCACCCGGGAGTTCCACCTCTGCGAGCCACCCGTCGTCGTGAAGCCGCCGGATGTTCCGGTAGACGGTCGCGAGGCCCAGGGAGGGCACGGACCGCTGAGCGAGTTCCAGGACGTCGTCCGGCGAGAGGGGTCGTGCCGTCTCGGTGAAGACGCGGCGAATCGCGCGACGCTGGCGGGTGTCTCGATGCATGGGAGGGGGGGTCGTGGCGATTTCGGACTCTACCATAACGTCGAGGGCAGCTCTCTCGCAGCGCCCTCCGACGCCTGGACATCCCCCCCGGGCAGTCGGGTCAGGATGAACTGCCTCGCGTAGCCGAGCGGAAGGCTCCCCATCACCGGAAAACCCTCCACGAACCAGGTCGGGGTCCCTCGAACGCCGACCTCACGGGCCAACGCTCCGATCCGCTCCAGGCGTTCGTCGACCGCGGGGTCGGTCCTGCACCGATCGAAGTCGGGGCCCGCCACCGCCACCTCGGAGGCGAGTCGGCGGACCTCCGCCTCGGCCACCTCTCTCGACGCCGACACCCAGGCGTCGCGCACCCGGTACGCCGCGCCGGTGAACGCCTCGTAGCGCCCCTGTCGGCCCGCACACTCGGCCGCGACCGCGAGACGCCCCGAGTGCGGGTAGAGCCCCGAGATGTAGCTCATCGTCACCCAGCGGACCTGTCCCGACTCGACGAACTCCCGCCGCAGCTCGGCACGGCTCCCCGCGTGGAAGTCGGCGCAGTACGGGCAGGAGATGTCGGTGAACTCGACCACGAGAGCCGCGGCGTCCTCGGCGCCCCCCGACCACCCCAGATGGACCGAGGCGGCGAGGGTCGCGTCGAGGCCGACCTGCGCATGGAGACCCGTCGACGAGATGGCCGCAAGCGCCACGAGGATTGTCGAAGCCGCCCACCGAGGGCGGCGCGGGGCCGGGGTCATACCCGGACCGAGAGACCGTCGTGCAGCGCCGTCCGGTAGGCCTTGATCGCCGGCACGAGTCCGGCGAGGAACCCGAGCACGATCACCGCACCCACGAAGACGAGCTGGATTCCGCTCAACGCCCCGATCGGGATGTAGAGGCCGAACTGCCCCTCGATCCACGGCTGAAGGATCGCGAGCCCGGAGTACACGCCGCCGATCCCCAGCGCCGCCCCGATGATCGAGAGCATCCCGGCCTCCAGGACGAGCAGAGCCACGATCCTCTTCGGCCCGACGCCGAGCGCTCGGAGGATCGCCATCTCGCGGCGACGCGCCTCGAGCGAGGTGTAGATCGAGACGAGCATTCCCAGCATTCCGACCAGGACGACGAAGCCGGACACCACGCGCAGCCCGTCCTCGGCGTAGCCGATCCCCCTCCACATCTCCCCGAGGGCGACCCCCGGGATGACGGCCGAGAGCGGCACCTCCTCGTTCGTCGAGATCTCCCGCTGCAGCTGCAGGGTGAGGACGCGCTGTTCCGCGCCGAGGAAGAAGGAGGTGATCTGCGTCACCGGAACCTCCTCCAGCGCGCGGACCTCCTCTGCGGCCATCCCCTGCCCCGGCATCGGCGGCGCGCCCGACTCCCACCCGATGTGGATCGCGGAGATCCCCTCGAGCGTGACGTAGATGGCGCGATCGACCGGCGTGAAGGTCGACTCAAGGATCCCCACGACCTCGAAGGGGAGGTCGTCGTGGTTCATGAAGCCGACCGCGCTCATTCCGTGCGTGACGGCGACCCGTTCGCCGAGGCCGTACCCGAGCTCCGTGGCGACGTGGGCGCCGAGCACCACCTCGAAGACGCCTTCCGCGGGCCGTCCCTCCGCCAGCTCGATCGACTGGCCGCCGCGGTAGCGGTAGTGCTCGTAGAAGCTCTCGTTCGTGCCGATCACGCGGAATCCGCGGTGGCTGTCGCCGAGCGCGTACGGGATGGTCCACGATACGGCTGGGTGCTCGTCGTACGCCTTCCATGTGTCGTAGGGGATGTTGGCGACCGGCGTGCCCATCCCGAAGACCGAGTAGAGGAGGAGCTGAATCGAGCCGCCGCGGGAGCCGACGATCAGGTCGGTCCCGCTGATCGTGTTCGAGAAGCTCTCGCGCATCCCGGTCCGCACGTTCTCCACGCCGACGAGAAGGGCGACGCTGAAGCCGATCGAGAGCGCGGTGAGCAGGCTGGTGAGGAGGCGGTTGCCGAGCGACTTCCGGGCCAGGTGCAGGAGCATCTTCAGCCCCCCGACCGGTTGAGATCACGCAGGGAGAGCGCTCGCTCGAACTCCGAGGCGAGACCCATGTCGTGGCTCACGAAGAGGAGGGTCGAGCCCGCCTCGCGAACGCTGTCGAAGAGGAGCTCGATGAAGGCGTGCCGTCGGTCGGTGTCGAGCGCCGACGTCGGCTCGTCCGCGATGACGAGTTCGGGAGTCCCGAGGATCGCACGGGCGGCGGCCACCCGCTGCTGCTGCCCCACGCTCAGCCGGGTGACCCGCTCGTTCAGGAGTCCCGCGATCCCCAGCCGGTCCGCGGCGGCGGCGACGGCATCGTCGATGCCGCCGTTCAGTCGCCGGCGCCGCTCCGCGTTGATCCGGACCGGGAGGGCGATGTTGTCCCGCACGCTCAGGTACGGGATCAGGTTGAACATCTGGAAGACGTACCCGATGTGGGAGGCGCGGAACCGGTCGCGCGCCGGCGAGGAGAGTGCCCCCAGATCGTGGCCGAGCACCTCGAGCGTCCCCGGCGTGGGCTTGAGCACGCCGGCGATCAGTCCGAGCAGCGTGGTCTTTCCGCTCCCGGAGGGTCCGTGCAGGAAGACGCTTTCGCCGACGGCGATGCGGAGCTCCGGGATGTCGAGGACCGGGGGTCCCCCGGGGTAGGCGAAGCGGAGCTCGCGCGCGTGGACGCAGAGAAGCGGAGCCTCGTCCACCTCAGTACTCGTAGGGCACCACCTCGGTGCCGGTCATCTTGAAGCTGACCGAACCGTAGACGTTGGTCGTCTCTTCGAGCTCGAGAACGCCGTGGATCCAGACCGGATCCCAGAGGGGGATCTTCACTTTCTCGCCGTCCTCCATCTCCACGTAGACCAGCTGGTTGGGCGGAGGCGGCGGCGTGTGGATGCAGGCACCGACGTACGGTACCAGGAGGAACTCCGACGCCTCTCCGGCCCAGTCCTCGAGGGGGACCATGAAGCCCGGCACGCGGACCTCCTTCCCGATGAAGGGGGCCAGATCGTCGCTCGGCTCGCCCGTCTTCAGGTCGAGGCCGATGAGCACGTCCCACATCACCGTGGGCGGGTCGTCCGCCGTCCGGGCTTCGAGCGCAGCAACCAGCGTCGCATCGAGCACCGGGTCCGTCTCGGCCGGTGGGTGTCCGAACACGGTCCGGGGACCGGCAGTAAGGATCGCGAGGAGTGCGATCGATCCCAGAATGCGAGTCGCGATCCGCTGCGTGCGGGAGGATAGGTCGCGGGTGTCCGTCTTCATCGGCGTCCGGGCTGCTCGGGAACTCGGCGAGTCGGGCTTGAGAATATATTCTCGAAGAACCCCTTCTCACCACGCCCCGATGCTACCGGAGGGCCGCATACCGTGTTCCAGAATCCGAACTACCCCGTGGCCGTTCGCCGCTCCCCTGGCCGCAGCGCCCCGTCGGTTCCGTGCTCCGGCAGCTCCTCCCGCACAACCGGGAGGACCGGGTCCCGAGGTCGCCTCCTGTGCTGGGGGCTCCCCGGGCTACTCCTCGCGGGCCTCGCGGCGTGTGGTGGATCGGAGGGAGGGGCGACCCTCGAGGGGCCCGTGGTCGAAGGCTCGGCGCTCGGCGTGGCGGGAGCGCACGAGCACGGGGTCGTCCGGGTGGGCCTCGCGACGGACGGCAACGGCGTCCGGGGCGACTTCGAGGCCCCGATGGACGCCCTCTTCGGCTTCGAGCGACTCCCGGAAACCGTTGACGAGCGCGCGACGGTGGTCGCCCGGCTCGCCACGCTGCGAGAGAACGCCGGACGACTCCTTCGACTGCCGGAGGGGTTGGAGTGTCGGGTCGAGGAGGTCGTGCTGGAGGACGTCGAGGCCTTCGAGGGGGCGGCGGCGGATGCGGGTGACGCGGCCACCGACCACGAGCACGCCGACGGCGAGGAGGGGCACGAGGACGACCACGATCACGGGGACGACGCCCACGACCACGAGGGCGAAGGCGACGGCGACCACGACCACGACCACCAGGACGCGGACGACCACGACGCCGAGGACGCTCACGACCACGACGGGCAGGAGGGCGATCACGCGGAGGCGCACCTCACCGTGACCTGGAGCTGCTCGGCCCCCGTCGAGGGGTCCGAGGCCACCCTCGACCTGAGCCTCGGCTTCCCCAACGCCGAGTTCGCGGACCTCACCGTACTCTCGGCCGGCGGCCAGGGAGCGGCCCGCGTCCCCGCCTCCGCCTCCTTCCGGTTCTGACGAGCCCGCTCGGCCCTCCGGTTGCAAAACGAGAGTGTATTCTCAATAATTCGGGTCCCGGGGTTTCGCCGTCCGCGATCCCCGGGGCCCACGCCCCCCACTACGCAGGGCCCGAATTCCCGTGCACTCGACGATGGCTACGGCCGAGCGGTCCGCGCGCTTCGCGGCCGCGGCGGCAACGCTCTGTGCAGTCCACTGCGCGCTCACGCCCGTCCTCGCCGCCGCCGTCCCCTTTCTGGCCGCCACGCATTCGGTGGAGGTGGGCGCCCTCGCCTTGACCGTCACCCTGGGCGGAGGGATCACCCTCTTCAGCTCCGCGTGGAAGCACCCGGTCGTCGTCTTCACCCTCCTCCTGGGTGCCGGGATCTGGGCGGCCTCGCTCATGGGCGTGTTCGAGCCGCTGCCGGAGGTCGTCACCAGCCCAGTGGGGAGTCTGATCTTCGCGGCCGGGATGATCGGGAGTGCCCGGATCTGCCGGGCGGGCGACTGCGACCGGTGCGAGCCGGGAGACGTCGCCCCCCGTTGATTCGGAGAGCGTCCGGGGTCCGCGGCGCTCGCTGAGCTGCGAGCATCGACGCCTCGACGATTCCGAACGGCGCTCCGCCACCGGACACCTTTGATGCAGTACGGATCTTCAGTCGCTCGTCCTGTCATCTGCTCATATTTTCATATGTGTGATCGACGGAACGGGAGTCGAGATGTCCGGACGTGACGACGCGACGATCGCTCGTGCGGCGGGGATGCTTCGCGCCGCGGGAGACGACGGCCGACTGAGGATCCTGGAGGTCCTCCTGCGGCGGGGAGAGATCGGCGTGTCGGAGATCGCGGAGGCCACGGAGGCGGAGGCGTCGACGACGTCACACCGACTGCGGATCCTCCTCTCCGAGCACCTCGTCAACCGACGGACCGACGGGCGCGCGCGGCTCTACTCCCTGGCGGATGGCCACGTGCGCACCCTCGTCGAGAACGTCCTCGATCACGCGGACCGATCCGTATCCCTGAAGTGAAACGAGTCCCGTTCGGAGACACCGATGCACGAGATCCACGAGAACCACGACCACGAGCACGGCCCCGACTGTGGCCACGTCGCGATCCGTCACGACGATCACGTCGGGTACCTGCACGACGGTCACCTGCACTGCGCGCACGAGGACCACTACGATGAACACGCCATCGCGGTGAGCCCGACCAATCCGGACGGCTGCCGGCCGCACACCTGCTCGGGTCACGACGCCGACCACGTGCACGGACCCGGATGCGGTCACCCCGCAGTGCCGCACGGTGACCACGTCGACTACCTGGTCGACGGCCACCTGCACCACCCGCACGGGGACCACTGCGACGATCACGGCCCGATCGCGCTCGCCTGACTCGGTCGCGGTCGCACCGTCGACCGGCACCCCCATACGACGAGGTCCCGGCCGCCCTCCGAGGCGACCGGGACCTTCTCGTCATCCCGCTCCCGATCCGGCGCGCCGTTCGGGCGCAGGGATCGAAGGCGCTGGGATCACATCCCGTCTTCGACCCACTCCGCGATGAAGACGTTCGTGTTCGCGTCGTGCGACGGGTTCCGGTTGGAGCCCCAGACGAAGTGGCGCCCGTCCGGCGAGAACATCGGGAAGCCGTCGAAGTCCTCCGTGAAGGTGATCCGCTCGAGGCCGGTCCCGTCGACGTTGATCATGTAGAGATCGAACTCGCGCCCGGTCGGGTCGTCCATGTTCGAGGAGAACACGATCTTCTCGCCCGACGGGTGGAAGAAGGGTCCGAAGTTGGCGGCGCCGTTGTTCGTCACCTGGACGACGTTCGAGCCGTCGGCATCCATCACGTAGACCTCGAGGGCGCTCGGCCGGATGAGCCCCTGGGCGAGGAGACGCTGGTAGTCGGCGATCTCCTGCTCCGTCTCCGGGTAGTGCGCGCGCCAGACGATCTTCGAGCCGTCGGGGCTGTAGAAGGCGCCACCGTCATACCCGATCCGGTCGGTCAGGCGCACGACGTCGGTGCCGTCGAGGTTCGAGGAGTAGAGCTCCAGGTCGCCGTCGCGGACCGAGGTGTAGACCATCCGGTCACCCGCCGGCGAGATCGTCGCCTCCGCGTCGTACCCGGGCTCATCCGTCAGCCGGACCGGGTTGGACCCGTCCAGGTCGGTCACCCAGAGGTCGTACTCCTCGTAGAGCGCCCACACGTAGCCCTGTCGCATGTCCGGCGGAGCCGGGCAGACGTCCAGGTCGGCGTGGGTGGACGCGAAGATGATCCGGTCGTCTCCCGGGAAGAAGTACGAGCAGGTGGTGCGTCCGTCCCCGCTCGAGACCGCGGTGGTGTCCCCCGTCGCCAGGTCCATCCGCCAGATCCGGTCGCACGCCCCGTCGGCGTTCTCGGTCCGCTGGAAGACGAGCTCCGTGCCGTCGAAGGAGAAGTACGCCTCGGCGTTCTCCCCGTCGAAGGTCAGCTGGCGGACGTTGCGGAAGTACCTCTCCTCGGGCACCTCGTCGAAGGCAACGCCGGCGGCCACCGTGAAGGGGGCCTCCGTCGCGGCGTCGGCGGTCTCGGCAGGGGCGTCGCCCTCGCCACAGGCGGCCAGGAGGACGGCGAAGGGAAGGATCGTCCGGATGCGCATCGGAAATCGGCGTCGAAGGGGCGATGTCGGGGAGGGGACAGCCATCCATCCGGCCCCGGAGAGCCGGTAGTTTCGGGGGAGGGGCGCGAACCCGCCATCCGTGAAATCACCTACACGACCGACGATGCCTCCCGCCCCTCCGGAACCCCCGCCGCTGCCCCGGTCGCGCGGGACCGAACGCATCCTGCGGAGGTAGGACATCGGCACGCTCCGGCGCCTCGATCTCCTTCCACCCTCCGCCGTCATCGACCTCCTCACCCTGAGGCGTCAGCTGAACCGCCTCCCCCGCGAAGGCCAGGTGGAGCTGGAGTACGCCCTGCGCGAGCAGGCGGGCGTGGCGATGGTCGTTCGGGCCACCGACCCCGTCGAACTCCTCCTGATCAAGCGGGCCAGCCATCCGTCGGACCCCTGGTCGGGCCACATCGCTCTCCCGGGGGGCCGCCGCGACGCCGCGGACGTCGACCTCCTCGGGACGGCGATTCGCGAGACTCGCGAGGAGACCGGGGTCCTGCTCGACCGGACCCGTCTGCTCGGGCGGCTGCCGATCGTCGCGCCTCGAGGACCTCGTCTCCCGACGATCGCCGTCGCGCCCTTTCTCTTCGAGGTCCCGGCGGACACCTCCGCGTTCCCGGAGCCGGGCGAGGTGTCCTGGACCCGGTGGTTCCCGATCGATCGTCTGCGGGACCCCTCGCTCCGCGTCGACTACCGGATCCGCCTTCCGGAGGGCGAACGGCGCTTCCCCGGGATCCAGCTGGACGAGGACGTGCTCTGGGGGATGACCTGGCGGGTGGTGATGGATCTCTTCGAGGCGCTCGACTGAGAGGGCGACCCACCTCGCGTTGGGCACGAGTCGAGGCCGCCCGTCAGGACACGGGCGTGTCGCGTCTCCTGGGTGATCTGCTCCGCGAGCGGATGGAGCGCGCGTCCGCGTATCGCACCGCGGGCGAACGTTTCCTCGCCCGCGCTCCGTACCTCGCGCCGGTCGAGCAGCGTAGCCTGCCCACACGCGGTGAGCTGCACGAGCGGGGTCGCCCGTGACGGACGGCGGGCCGGGAGCCCCGTCTTCGTCGACACCAACGTGCTCGTCCATCTCCGCGACCCCTCGGACCCCGACAAGCATGCGGCCGCGGCTCGATGGATGGCGTGGCTGTGGCGGGAGGGCGCGGGACGGATCAGCGTCCAGGTCCTGCAGGAATTCTACCAGACGATGACCCGGAAGCTCGACCCACCAGCGGACACCGAGCTCGTTCGCGACGATATCGCGGCGCTCTCCACCTGGGACCCGGTCGCCACCGATGCGGATCTCCTCGAAGAGGCGTGGCGCGGGGAGGATCGGTACGGCCTCTCCTGGTGGGACTCGCTCATCGTCGCCCAGGCGCTTTCGGCAGGGTGCGGAACTCTGCTGACCGAGGACCTGCAGCACGGACAGGACTTGTTCGGCTTGCGGGTGGTGAGCCCGTATGCCGTGGAGCCTCCGGACTGACGACGCGTTGGACCATCGGGCGCCCGGACCCTCCGTCAGGTAGACCCCAATCGGGCTCGCTCGAGATTCACCTCGAGCAGGTCGATCTCGATATCCCAATCCTCGGGCAGGCCGCGCTTGATGAGGCCCTTCGTCCACATCATGGCTGTCGTCGCCCTGCGGCAATCCCTGTTGAAGCGTGCCCAGGCATCGTCGAGGGGAGCGGTACCGGAGAGCAGGTGACCGAGCCCCAGAATCTCGAGCCGGTAGAAGGCGACCGCCCACTCGGTGTAGAGCCTGGACCTCGGCGGGACGAGTACGTCGAGCTCGACCCGGATTCGTGAATCGCCGTCGGGCCTCAGCGAGAGAGTCACGGCACCCTTCCGCCAGTCGATCGCGAAGAAGCGCCCCTCACCTCGGTCCCAACTGATCGGTATCCATGCCCCCAGTTCGGAACCGCGGCGCCCGGTCACCGACGGTCCTGACCCGACACCCAGGTCGTAGAAGCCACGACCGGCCCAGTATCGCACCACGTCGTCCGCGACGGAGTCGTCCCACCTGGGCGCGTAGAGGTCACGAGCGACGATCACGGGGTCTGCCCAACCAGCGGCGTCCCGTCCGTCTCGAAGCGCTGGAAGACGCCGAGCGTCTCCACCGTCCCCACCTCTTCCGCCTCGATCGCCGCGACGCAGGAGTGGAGCGGCCCGGAGAGCGTCGCCTCCAGTAGGAATCGGTAGCTCCACGGCGTCCCCGTCGGCCGCCCCTCGATCCGGGAGAGGTCGTGCCCGAAGTCGGCGAAGCGCGTCAGGAACTCGGCCAGCCCGCCGGGGCGATGGGGCACCTCGGCGGAGAGGATCGCGCGGCGCGTCCTGGGCGTGAGCGCCACGAGGCTGCGGGCGGCGCCTCCCGCACCCTCGGGTGCGACCAGGAGAAACCGGGTCTGGTTGTCCTCCCGGTCCTGCACGCCCTCGGCGAGCACCTGGAGTCCGTAGCGCGCGGCGCTCGGAAGTGGGGCGATCGCCGCCACGGATGGATCCCCCGCCTGCGCGACCTCCTCCGCTGCGCCTGCGGTGTCGAAGGCCACCACCGCCTCCACCCCGGGCCGCTCTCGGAAGAACCGGGTGCACTGCGCGAGCGCGACCGGGTGCGACCGCACCGCCCGCACTCCCTCGAGCGTGGCACCAGGGACACCCATCACCACGTGCCGGATCGGCATCACGACCTCGGCGAAGATGCCGAGGCGGGCGTCGTGGATCGCGTCGAAGGAGGCGTGGACCGTCCCGGCGAGGGTGTTCTCGACGGGCAGGAGCGCCGCCCCGATCTCCGCCGACGCCACTGCTGCGACCGCCTCGTCGAAGGTGGTGAACCCCCGCGTCTCGGGAGGGCCGCCGAGCGAGGCGAAGATGGCCTGCTCGCTGAAGGCGCCGTGCGTTCCCTGGAATCCGATGACCACGCGCGCCTCCTTGGGGTGTGGTGTGCCGGTCACATCACCCTCCGGCGTCCCGTACCGCCCGCCGCGCCGTGGGTCAGGCTTGCTGGCCCAACAGGGCGGCGGGCGGTGCCGGTTCAGCTCTCGATGATGTTCACACCATACCTCGCGAGCTCCGCGATGTAGGCGTCGGCCGGCATGATCTCGTCCGGGGTGAAGACCCCCGACTCCCCGACCCGTCCGTCGGCCTGCATGACGGCCGTCGTGGCGAGCGAGTACCCGGTGGTCCGCTCCATCGCGGTCACGCCGTTCTCCGCATCGTAGCGGTCGACGAGGTCGAAGGTCACGGTCTTCGGCTTCCCGTCCTTCGTCCCCTCGACGATGACGCGGAGCGCCACCAGGTCGTTCCCGTTCGGGTTGACGAGCTTCGGAGAGACGAGGTCGATGAAGACCTGACGCGGGATGACCTCGCCGTGCGCCGTGTCGACGGGCTCCAGATCGATCAGCCCGAGGTCTCGGATCGCCTCCATGATCTTCGCGTGCCCCGGGTAGCGGAGCGTCTTGTAGACCATGTCCGGGATCTTCCCCTCGTAGCGGATCGGCATCGAGGAGATGCCGCCCGCGGTGTGAAAGGCCTCCAGCGTTCCGATCGGCTCCTCGAACTCCACGTGCTCGATCTCGGAGAGCGCCTTCTTCTCGACGATCTTCCCATCCTCGAGAACGATCGAGAGCGTCGTGTAGTAGTCGAGCACCCCATGCATCGAGTAGACGACCTGGTAGTTGAGCGGCGGCTTCGGGTTCTGCGGGAGGCCGCCCACGTAGATCCGGACGCGCTCGGTTTCGTCCATCCGGTCGATCCCGGCCTGCGCCAGGATGTTGACCATCCCGGGTGCGAGACCGCAGTCGGGGATCACGCTGACCCCCTTCGCCTTCGCCCTCTCCGACAGCGTCTTCTGCCGTTCCACGATCTCGGTATTCCCGCCGAGGTCGCAGAAGTGCGCGCCCGCCTCGATGGCAAGCTCCGTCATGTCGTAGTTGAGCGTGTAGACGAGGGCGCAGAGCACCGCGTCCTTCCCCGCCATCACCCTCCGCACCTCGGACGTGTCGGATGCGTCCAGTCGGACCATCTCGAGCTTTCCGCCCAGGTACGGCTTCAGGAAGGGCTTCGGGTTCGAGACCGAGAGATCGGCCAGGAAGACCTTCTCGGTTTCGTCCCGCCGAAGCAGATCGAAGGCCGCCGCGGATCCCTGTGCGCCCGCGCCGAGCACCAGATACTTCATTGCATCCCACCCTTGTCCGTTGCGTGACTCCGGCGTCGTCGCCGGAGGTGTCTCGTGCGGTCGAGCCGCACCTTCATGGGGCCCTGCGGTCCTGCATCCAACGGTCCTGAAGGTGCGGCTCGACCGCACGAGACACCTCCGGCGACGACGCCGGAGTCACGCAACGGACAAGGGTGGGATGCAATGAAGTATCTGGTGCTC
>JANQLR010000328.1 GCA_028280525.1 Longimicrobiales bacterium | reverse complement strand
GGGTCTCCGAGGCGGAAGATCTGCCCGGGGTCCCCCTCGCAGCTCTCGCCCCACACGCCGATGCGGTCGAGCACGTTCCCCCAGACCTGCCCACGGGCGGGGTCCGCCTCCTGGTCGAGGAGACCCAGCCCCCACGGCACTCCATTCTCCTTGAAGCCCGCGGTCGCGCCCTCGTCGGTGGCGAAGGGAACGTCCTCCGAGACGGAGCCGAGATCGAGGACGAGGACGCTCGACGAACCGCCGGTCGCGTAGAATTCGAGGAAGTCGGAGTTGGTGAGGTCGGTCCCGGTCGGCGAGAGCACGGTGGTGATCGAACTCCAGGCGCGCCCGTCGATCCCCTCCTTCCGGAAGGTCAGGCGGAGGCCCTGATCCCGGACGCGCGTTCCGGCCACCTGAATCCCGTTGTCGACCTCCTCGCGCGGGAGGAACCCCTCGTGGATCCCGATCGAGTCCCCCTCGGGGCTCTCCACGATCCAGGTGTGCTGCCACGTCATCTCCCCGAGGTCGCTCGCGTCGAGCGACAGGGGGAGGAAGGCCTCGGCGCCGGTCCGGTCGGTCGGGGCGGAGCCGCGAATCCAGTCGCGCTCCAGGAGGGAGAGCCTGCGGGCGTCGCTCGCGTCGAAGTCGTCCAGGAAGACGCGGTCCTGGCGGTTCGGCGTCGGGAGCGAGAGCGCGAGCTCTCCGTCGAGCCGGAAGGAGGAGGCCGCGCCGGTCCGCAGCCCCGGAAGGCGCGAGAGGAGACCGTCCAGCCAGCGCACCGGCCGTTCGACGCTCCCGCTCAGCCCCCCGAGCGTCACCGCGGCCGGCTCGAGCCCGAGGAGCGGTCGGGTCAGGAGCGTCTGCTCGGCCTGGTGGAGGGCGACCAGGTCGACGCGCCCGCGTTCATCGTCGCCCACCGTCGCATTCATCCCGACCACGGAGGTGGGGGCGACGCGGAAGAGCTGCTGTTGCTCCCAGCTCGCGCGGATCGTCCCGTCCGGGTCTGCCGCGAAGAGCGACTCGGGGTTCAGGAGGGTGACGAGCCCCACGTCGTAGTCGATCCGGTAGTCGATGTCGCGAAGCAGGGGGCGCTGCCCGAGGAAGAGTCGCTCGCTGGCGGGACGGATCCCGATCGCCCCGAGGGAGAAGGAGGAGATGACGCCCTCGCTCCGCGTCTCGTACGGGACGGTGATGCGGAAGAGCCCGTTGTTGTCTCGCTCGAAGGGATCGGGGGAGAGATAGATGGGGGCGTTGGCGTCCGGGCCGAGGAGCTCCCGGGCATCCTCCGCGCTCAACCCGAGCCCGGGGCTGGGCGGGGGCGCGCGGAAGGGCTCGAGCGTCGGAAAGACGAGGAAAGTGCCCGGCACCACCGGCGGGTCCTGGAAGAGGTCGTCGCCGGGGGTGTAGACGAGCCCGGGGTCGACCCGGTCGAGGGGCGACTCGCGGTCGAGGCCGAAGATCTGCAGCCAGCTGAGGTCGTTCCCGTTGGGAGCTCGCCGGAAGGTGCGCCCCGCCGAGAGCTGGCCGAGCGAGATCGTGACGCCGACGGAGGCGGGGTCGACCTCGGTGGAGGCGGAGATCCGGTACACCTGGTGCATCTCGAACTCCCACGTCGCCCGACCGGGCTGGTGGTTCCCGCGCGACGCGTGGAGGAGTCGCAGGCGGGGGCGCCCCCCTTCGTTGTAGATCCGCTCCGGGTTGTAGTCCCCGATCGTGTCACCCGTGGCCGAGATGTAGGTGACGGCGAGGAGTTCGTCTCGGGTGAGCGGCGCGCGCAGCCCGATCCACAGCCCGCTGGGATGCACGTAGTACTCCTGCCCGGGCACCAGGGGGCGGAACCACCCCGACTCGACGACCTGCTCCTCGCCGGTGCCCGCCACGGCGTCCGCCTGGATGTACCCCTCGACCTGCTGCCGCGCGGACGGGTTGGAGTCGAAGCGGTAGAGCTGAATCGGCTCGACGCCGGGAATCTGGCCGGGGGACGCGGAGGAGGCGTCGAGCTGCAGGACGTCGATGTGCGGGTAGTCGGTCAGCTCGCGCGGGTCGAGGAGGAAGAAGAACTGCCCGCGCGCGTAGTCGGCGTCGTCCAGGACGAGGGTGTCCCGCTGAACGAAGCGGCGCTCGTTTCCGACCCCGGTCAGCCGGAACTCGCGCGAGGAGAGGTCGCCCCGCTGCTCCGCCCAGACGGTGCTGAAGTCGACCGGACCGAACTGGCCGTCCATCTGAAAGCCGAAGTTCTGCGCCGGGATTCCCCGGGTCAGGAATCGGGAGCGCGGCAGGTCGAAGGCCACGTCGCCGACCTCGAGCCGCTGCACGATCTCGTCGTCGCGGCCCTCGTACAACACGGAGAGGGTGTTCGTCGTGCCGAACTCGCGGAGCTGGTCGAAGTCCACATCGACCGTCACCCGGTCCAGGATCGTGCCCTGCACCTGCACCGCGAGCGCGAGATCGGGTTGCAGAAGCGGGATGAGCGCCGGCTGACACGTCTCCTGGAAGGGGTTCTGGCAGGGCCGGAAGCGGAGCCAGTCGCCGTCGATCTCCGCGCGTCCGCGGATGCGCATCCCGAGGTCGGTGTACTGCTGAAGGAAGTCGCCCTCCCCCGACGGTTCCCCGAAGAGCGGTGGATCGGGCGGAGGGAGAAAGGCGGTCCGTTCCTCGAGGGGCGCCTCCGCGAGCCGTCGCTGCAGCCGGCGGGCCATCGTGCGCCGGAGCGTCTCCGGCGGAGCGCGAGGATCGCGCAGCGGCGGCGGGGTCGTCCGCGGGCGGAAGGTACCGAAGCGGGGGAGCGGTTCGACCTCGAACCCGGAGACGACCACGGGAATCTCCCGGAGTCCGAGCCGGACGATCGTCCGGGCGCGTCGACCCGGACCCAACCCGGGCGGGTCGATCAGGCGGGGAGCCGAAAGGTCTCGCACGATGAGCGTGTCCACCGCGAGCCCGCCGACGCCCTCCACGCCGATCCCCTCGGCGCCCCGCGGGGTACCGTCCGCCTTCACCACGTCCGTGGACGCACCCGTCCCTGCTCCGGCGTCCGCCGAGGCCAGGGAGAGGAGGGTCAGAAGGAGTTCGACGAATCGCATGGTCAGTCGAACACCGGGGCCGCCCGTCGGGTACCGCACCGGTACGAGCAACGACCGGGCGACCCGGTTGAGTCGAACGGACGCCGACGGATACCTTCCGGGGTCGCAGAACCGCCGTCGGCGCACTCGGGACTCCAGTCGCCCCCACGCGCAGCGCCGATCTCCCTCCCCCGATGTCGATCCTCTCCCGCCACCTGATTCGGGCTCATCTGGGCCCGTTCTTCTTCGCGATCTTCGCGTTGACCGGGTTGCTCTTCGTCAACTCGATCACCCAGCGCATGGAGGACCTCGCGGGGAAGGGACTCGGGTGGGAGGTGCTGCAGGAGTTCCTGGTTCTCTCGATCCCGCACACCTTCGCGCTCACGATGCCGATGGCGGTGCTGGTCTCGGTGCTCTACGCCTTCGGCGACCTCACCTCCTCCAACGAGGTGACCGCGATGAAGGCCGGAGGGGTGGCGCCCCGGAGCATCCTGGTGCCGATGCTCTGGATGGGCGCGCTCGCGGCCGCGACCATGTTCTACTTCAACGATCAGGTTCTTCCGGAGTCGAATCACCGGCTTAAGAACCTGCTCGTGGACATCAATCGCAAGAGCCCGACGCTCGCCATCCGCGAGCAGGGGTGGAACCGCCTCGACATCGCGGATCTGGGGGACGTCTACCACCTCTTCGCCGAGACCGTCGACTCCCGCACCAACCAGATGACGACGATCGAGATCGTCGACCGCAACAACAGCCAGTCCCCCCGCTGGACCTACGCCGCCCACGGGCAGATGGCGTTCAACGACCTCAAGACGGACCTCTATCTGACGCTGTACGACGGGGTCTCGCTCGAGCTCGACAACAGCCAGCCGGGCGGATTCCGCCAGATCGGCTTCCGGCAGCAGACGATCCCGCTCCGCGGTGTCGGGACGACGCTGGACCGGCAGATGGAGGGATCGCGCGGGGACCGGGAGATGACGGTGGCGATGCTCCGGGAGGAGTCCGCCGCCCGACGCCGCCAGATCGAGGAGTGGCAGGCGCTCGCGCGGGACCGGGGAGTCCAGGCGGTCATGGCCGCCATCGGCCAGCCGGTCGACAGCGCGATGGCCGTGTCGGTGGAGTCCACGAAGGAGCGGGCGCGCCAGACCTCGATCCCCCGGGCCCCGTCGTACAAGGACGACGTGACCCGGTCGGCCGAGCTCGGGGCGAAGACGCAGGCGGGCTCGATCGACCAGGCGAAGCGACAGCTGTCGGCGTACCAGGTCGAGATCCACAAGAAGTTCGCCCTCTCGGTGGCGTGCATCATCTTCGTCCTGGTCGGCGGCCCGCTCGCGATGCGGTTCCCCCGCGGGGGACTGGGCGTCACGATCGCCGCGTCGTCGATCATCTTCGCGATCTACTGGGCGGGGTTGATCGGCGGGGAGGATCTGTCCGAGCGCGGGCTCGCGCCCGCCGCGCTGACGATGTGGGCCCCGAACCTCCTCTTCGGCTCGCTCGGGCTCTACCTCTTCCTCGGTATGGGCCGGGAGACCACCACGGCGCGCGGCGGGGGGCTCGACGAGGTGCTGTGGCGGATCCGCCGAGCCTTCGATCGTCGCCGGAGGTCGCGGGTGGGGGCGGAAGGATGAGGATTCTCGACCGCCTCATCCTCGGGCAGTTCATGCGGCTCTTCGTGATCTCGCTCCTCGCCGTCCCCATGCTCTTCATCGTGGGGAATCTCACCGAGCGCCTGGACGACTACATCGACACCGGGCTCTCCGTGACCGAGATCGCGCTGGGTCAGCTGTACCGGTCGCCCGAGTACGTCATGTGGTCGCTCCCCATCGCCGGCCTCGTGGCGGGAGTCTTCACGATTCACTCCATGACCGCGCACCGGGAGATCGTGGCCGCGAAGGCGGGGGGCGTCTCCTTCCACCGCCTCCTCCTGCCCATCCTCCTGGTGGGGATCGTCGTGACCGGCGTGGGCCTCCAGCTCGCCGAGTACGTGCCCGTCTCGATCCGGATCTCCGAGGACATCATCGATGGGGAGGAGGGAGAGACGCTCCACAGCGACTACCGCACCGATTTCGTCTACCGCTCCGAGAACGGCATCGACCTCTCCGCGCTGCGTCTGGTGGTCTCCCAGAATCAGCTCACCAACGTCATCGCCACGTGGGTGGAAGGCGACCGGCTGATGCACATGCAGTCGGAGTCCGGCGTCTGGACCGAGCAGGATGGCTGGGTGTTTCGGGCCGGCCTCCTCCGCACCATCTGGCCGGATGGAAGCGAGGACTTCCAGCGCTTCGAGCAGCTGCGGCTCTCTCACCTGATCGAGCAGCCGGAAGACATGCTGACCTCCCCGCGCGGGCGCAGCGAGATGACCCGCGCGGAGCTGCAGCGCCAGGCCCGGATGATCGAGAGGTCGGGGGGGCAGCCCTACCAGCTTCTCGTCGAACTCGAGCAGCGCATGGCCCTCCCCGCGGCGACGCTCGTCATCATCCTCTTCGGAGCTCCGCTCGCGACGAGCAACCAGCGCGGCGGGGCCGCCTGGGGCGTCGGCGTCTCGCTGGCGAGCACCCTGCTCTACCTGATCTGCGAACGCATCAGCACCGGCTTCGGCGACGCGGGGCTGCTCGACCCCTTCCTGGCCGCCTGGCTCCCGAACTTCGTCTTCCTCCTTCTGGGCGCCCTGCTCCTCTACCGCGTCCGGACCTGAGGCACCGGGCCGGGCTTCCCCGGGTCAGCGGCGGCTCGCATCCACCCGCCGAAGCCAGCCGGCATCCACCGTCCCCTCCGCGACGGCCTCGACCGGCCCGCGCAGCACCACCTCCAGCCCGGGGCCGACGGTGACGAGGAGCTCTCCACCCGGCATCCGCACCCGGATCTCCCCCGGGGCGAGTCGGCCGGTCGCGACGGCCGCCACCGCCACCGCGCACGAACTGGTCCCGGAGGCCGAGGTCGGTCCGACCCCCCGCTCCCAGATCCGGATCTCCACCTCGCCCCCGCCGCCCGTCTCCGAGCGGAGCAACCGCGCGAGCTGAACGTTCACCCCGTGGGCGAAGGCCGGATCGGCGGCGACCGCCGACCCGATCCGGTGCAGCGACTCGTCGCCCAGGCGGTCGAAGTCGGCGGGCGCCCCCCAGACGACCGCGTGCGGGGTCCCGACGGACACCGGCACCAGCCGGAGGTCGTCTCCGACCGACGTTTGGAAGGCGACCTCGTTCGGTCGCGCGCCCCCCACGCCCGGGCCGGTTCGCCCCTCGTCCAGCTCCACGGCCGGCGGGCCGACCACGGCGCGGCCCATCTCGACGGAGATGTCGTAGAGGCCGTCCGCCACGCCGTGCACCTCCATCCGCACCTCGTCGCCTCCGGTCCGGATCCGGAAGGGCCCGGCGCCGACCCGTCCGGTCCGATGAAGCCACGAGCCCAGGATGCGGAGCCCGTTGCCGCTCCGCTCGAACTCCGAGCCGTCCGGATTGAACATCCTCAGCGGGAAGGGTTCCTCCTCGCCCAGCAGGGCGACGATCCCGTCGCTCCCGACCCCCGTGGTCCGATGGCAGACCGCCTCGACCCCGCCCTCGCTCGCGACCCAGGCGTCGCCCCGCTCGAAGACGATGTAGTCGTTCCCGAGCCCGTGGGCCCGGTACCAGCGGTCTGTAAGTGAGGGACGAGTTCCGTCGTTGTATTCGTCGTGGGGCATGGGTGTGCAGGAAGGGGGGCTGGGCGGCCGGTCGCAACTTTCGAACCCGGGTGTACGTCCAAGCTAATCGGAGGCGGTGCCCGGTACGGGAGGTGGGGATGAGGTCACGAAAGGTCTGGATCGCGGCCGCGTGCGCGAGCATCGCCGTCGGGGGAGGCCTGTCGGCTCAGGAACCGTTCCGCGACCCCGGGCGGGCCGCAGACACGGTCCGATCCGAGACCTCGACGGAGCCGCCCGAGGCGACGTCCCCGACGCTGCTCCTCCGCCCCGTCTCCGTCCCCGGTGGTATCCAGCCGACCCTCCCGGCCGCGCGCCTTCCCGAAGGCGAGCCACCCTCGATCGACGGCCGGGTGGAGGAGGAGATCTGGGACCACGCCTCCGTCGCGACGGACTTCACCCAGTTCGATCCGGTGCCCGGAGAGCCCGCCACCGAGCGGACGGAGGCGCGCGTCTTCTACGGAGACGACGCCCTGTGGGTCGCGATCATCGCCTACGACAGCTCCCCGGACTCCGTGGTCGGTCAGCTCACCCGGCGGGACCAGCAGTCGTACTCCGACATCGTCGCCGTCCAGATCGACTCCTACTTCGACCGCCGCACCGCCTTCGACTTCCGCATCAACCCGAAGGGGGTCATGGGCGACATCTTCCGTTTCGACGACACCCTCGAGGATGTCGGGTGGGACGCGGTCTGGGAGGGCGCGGCCTCGATTCACGCGGAGGGGTGGAGCGCCGAGTTCCGCATTCCGTACTCCCAGCTCCGCTTCCGGGACGGCGACGAGCAGGTGTGGGGGATCAACTTCGTGCGAGAGATCGCCCGGAAGCAGGAGGTGGCAACCTGGGCCGACGTGCGCCGCGGCCAGTCACAGATCGTCTCGGCCTTCGGCACGCTCGACGGGATGGTCGGGATCGAGCAGCCGACCCGGCTCGAGCTCTCGCCGTATACGGTGGCCCGCCTCAAGCGGGGGCCCGGCGACCCGCAGGACCCCTTCTACCGCAAGAACGACCACTTCGAGACCGTTGGGGCCGACCTCCGCTTCGGGGTCACCTCGGACCTCACGCTGAACGTCACGCTGAACCCCGACTTCGGGCAGGTCGACGCCGACCCGGCGCAGGTCAACCTCTCCGCCTTCGAGGTCTTCCTCCCCGAGCGGCGGCCCTTCTTCGTGGAGGGTGCGAACCTCTTCGACCTGCGGGTCAGCCAGGGCGACGGGGGGGGTGCGACCGAGTCGCTCTTCTACTCCCGCCGGGTGGGGAGGTCGCCGCAGGGGTGGGTCGACGCCCAGGGCGGGTACGTGGATCAGGACGACCAGACCACGATCCTCGGTGCCTGGAAGCTCTCGGGGAAGACGGCGAACGGCTGGTCGATCGGCGTCATGCACTCGGTCACTGCCGAGGAGCGCGCGACGGTTGCCCCGGCGATCGGTCAGACCGGCGCCCCCCACGACGAGATCGTCGAGCCCTTCGCGAACTACGGGGTCGCCCGCGTCTCGAAGGACTTCCGCGACGGTCGAACCGCGGTCGGCGTGATCGGCACCTTCGTCAGCCGCGACGCGGAGGCGGCGAACGCGCTCGACCTGCGCCGCTCCGCGTACACCGGTGGCTTCGACGTCCGCCATCGCTTCCTCGACGACCGCTGGAACGTGGGCGGCTGGGTCGTGGGCTCCCACCTCACCGGCACCGAGTCCGCGATCGACCGCGTGCAACGGAGCGCGGCCCGGTGGTTCCAGCGGCCCGACGCCGAGCACATCGACTACGATCCCACGCGGACCTCGCTCTCCGGGTGGGCCGCCAACGTCGACGTCGGGAAGATCGCGGGGGGCAACTGGCGCTTCTCGACCGGCGTGCAGGCGCGCGCTCCCGGCTTCGACCTCAACGAGACCGGATTCCTGCAGGAGACCGACTACATCGCCCCCTACCTCTACGTCGGCTACGAACAGCCGTCGCAGCAGGGGTGGTTCCGTCGCTACCGCATCAACGCCAGTTCGTGGACCTCCTACTCCTTCGGTCGGGAGCGGTACGGGACCGGATTCAACGTGAACGGCAACTTCCAGACGAACGGTTTCTGGAACGGCTTCGGGGGCGTGAACGTGCAGCGGGCGGGGCTGTCGAACTCCGTGCTGCGCGGGGGGCCGGCCATGTTGCGGGAGGATCAGGTCAACTTCTGGTCCGGATTCCGCACCGACGGCCGCAAGGCCGTCATCCTCGGCTTCAACGTGAACGGAAACCGGCGCACCGAGTCCGATTCCTGGTCCTTCAACGTCTCGCCCAACATCGGCTGGCGGCCCAGCGGGCGAGCCACGATCAACGTCGGGGCCTTCGTGAACCGGCGAGTGGAGGACCAGCAGTGGATCCGGGCCTTCGGCTCCGACGTCGCCACGGCCGACTACCTCTTCGGCGAACTCGACCAGACCACCGCCGGCCTCACCGCCCGGATCGACTACGCCTTCACCCCGAACCTCTCGCTGCAGTTCTACGCCCAGCCCTTCGTGAGCGCCGCGACCTACTCGGACTTCAAGGAGGTGGGGGATCCGCGAGCGGCCACGACGGCGGAGCGCTGGCTCCCGGTCCAGGCGAGCGAGGGGGACGGGGTCTGGTCGGCGGACCTGGGCGGGGACGGGACGGTGCAGCAGTGGGGGAGTCCGGACTTCAACTTCCGGCAGTTCCGCTCCAACACCGTGCTCCGGTGGGAGTACATGCCCGGCTCGATCCTCTTCGTGGTGTGGGCCCAGGGTCGGGATTTCGCGAGCGGGGACGGCCGGTTCGGGATGGGGGACTTCGGGGGGCTCTTCGACACGCACCCGGAGAACATCCTGATGGTGAAGCTGAGCTACTGGATGAATCCGTAGCGGGGGCGGGCCTTGGACCGCGCGACGCGACCCAATATCTTTGGGATTCAAAAGAGACGGGGCGATTTGCGGCATATTGCGGCCCACCCGGCACCGACCGGGAAAACACGCTAAAAAGCCTGTGCTCCGGGCGTCGTCTCTTTCGCTCGGAGCGTTGTCGTAGAGGGACCCGACGTGAGCAGCCGATCCGAGCGCATCTCCGCGCTCCTCCGCGCCCTTCGCGAGCGCATCCTCGTCCTCGACGGCGCCATGGGCACCGTGATCCAGGGGTACGGCCTCGAGGAGGCCGACTACCGGGGCGACCGCTTCGCCGACCACCCGGACCCGCTCCAGGGGGCGAACGACCTTCTCGTCCTGACGCGGCCCGACCTGATCCGCGAGATCCACACGCGGTACCTGGACGCCGGTGCCGACCTGCTCGAAACGAACACCTTCAATGCGCAGCGGATCTCCCTCGCCGACTACGCGCTCGAGGAGATCGCCTACGAGCTGAACGTGGCCGCCGCCCGGCTGGCGCGTGAAGCCGCAGACGACGTCGAGGCCCGGACCGGCCGGCCGCGCTGGGTCGTCGGGGTGCTCGGGCCCACCCAGCGGACCGCCTCGATCTCCCCCGATGTGAACGACCCGGGGTACCGCGGGATCACCTTCCGGGAGCTTGCCACCGCGTACCGCGAGCAGGCGGAGGGGCTCCTCGACGGGGGCGCGGACCTCCTCATGGTCGAGACGGCCTTCGACACGCTGAACGCCAAGGCGGCGCTGCACGCGATCTCGACGGTGCTGGAGGAGCGGGGCGAGGCGGTCCCGGTCACCGTCTCCGGCACGATCACCGACCGCAGCGGGCGCACCCTCACCGGCCAGACGCCCGAGGCCTTCTACCACTCGGTCCGGCACGGCGTGGCCGCCGCGTACCCGGATGGACGGCAGCCGTGGACCGAGGAGAAGGCGGAGGTCCCCGCCCCCCGCCCGGAGACCGGTCTCTTCGCGGTCGGCCTGAACTGCGCCCTGGGCCCGGACCTCCTGCGTGCCCACATCGAGGCGATCTCCGGCGTCGCCGAGTGCTTCGTCACCTGCCACCCCAACGCCGGCTTGCCCAACGCGATGGGCGGGTACGACGAGACGCCGGAGGCGATGGCGGCGCACTCCCGCGACTTCGCGGAGAGCGGGTTCGTCAACGTGATCGGCGGGTGCTGCGGCACCACGCCGGCGCACATCGCCGCGATCGCGAAGGCGGTCGAGGGGATCGCCCCCCGCCCGATCCCCGTCTCGGCCCCGACGATGCGCCTCTCCGGCCTCGACGCCGTCCGCATCGACGACGACTCCATGTTCGTCAACGTCGGTGAGCGGACGAACGTCACCGGGTCCGCGCGCTTCCGGAAGCTCGTCGCGGAAGAGGCGTACGACACCGCGCTCGAGGTCGCCCGCGACCAGGTCGAGGGCGGCGCCCAGATCCTCGACGTGAACATGGACGAGGGGCTCCTCGACTCCGTGGGAGCCATGCGCCGCTTCGTGAACCTGATCGCGGCGGAGCCGGACATCGCCCGCATCCCGCTGATGATCGACTCCTCGAAGTGGGAGGTCATCGAGTCGGGGCTCGAGTGCGCGCAGGGGAAGAGCGTCGTCAACTCGATCTCGCTGAAGGACGGCGAGGAGTCCTTCCGCCGACAGGCTCGGGAGGCGCGACGCCACGGCGCGGCGGTGGTCGTCATGGCCTTCGACGAGACCGGCCAGGCGGACACCGTCGAGCGCCGGATCGAGACGCTCGAGCGGGCCTGGAAGATCCTCGTCGAGGAGCTCGGCTTCCCGGCGGAGGACGTCATCGTCGACCCGAACGTCTTCGCGGTCGCCACCGGGATCGCCGAGCACGACCGCTACGCCATCGACTTCATCGAGACGGTGAAGGAACTCAAGGCGCGCCTCCCCCTCGTCCGCATCAGCGGCGGGGTCAGCAACCTCTCCTTCTCCTTCCGCGGCTCGAACGGGATCCGCGAGGCGATGCACTCCGCCTTCCTGTACCACGCGATTCACGCCGGGATGGACATGGCGATCGTGAACGCGGGGGCGCTCCCGGTCTACGACGAGATCCCCGAGGAACTCCTCACCGCGGTCGAGGACGTCCTCTTCGTCCGCCGGGAGGACGCGACCGAGCGGCTGCTCGCACTGGCGGAGCGGTACCGGGGTGGCGGGGAGAGGCGGGAGGAGGACCTGAGCTGGCGCGAGGCTCCGGTCGCAGAGCGGCTGAGCCACGCCCTGGTCAAGGGGATCGACGCCTTCGTGGAGGAGGATGTCGAGGAGGCTCGCCTCGCCTCGAGCCGCGCCCTCGAGGTGATCGAGGGGCCGCTGATGGACGGGATGAACGTCGTGGGCGACCTCTTCGGCGACGGCCGCATGTTCCTGCCGCAGGTCGTGAAGAGCGCGCGCGTGATGAAGAAGGCGGTCGCGCGGCTCCTTCCGCACATCGAGGCGGAGGGCGCCGGCGAGACCACTTCGGCGGGGAAGATCCTCCTGGCCACCGTGAAGGGTGACGTCCACGACATCGGGAAGAACATCGTCGGCGTGGTGCTGCAGTGTAACGGCTTCGAGGTCGTCGACCTGGGCGTGATGGTGCCGACCGAGACGATCCTGGAGGGGGCGAGGGAGCACGGCGTCGACGCGATCGGCCTCTCCGGGCTCATCACCCCCTCCCTCGACCACATGGTCCACGTCGCGCGGGAGATGGAGCGAACCGGCTTCGAGGTGCCGCTCCTGATCGGGGGCGCGACCACCTCCACCACGCACACCGCGGTCAAGATCGCCCCCGGCTACTCGGGGACGGTCGTCCACGTGAACGACGCCTCGCGCGCCGTCGGCACCCTCGCGCGGCTCCTGGACGACGACGCCGGAGCCGAGTACCGCGCCGAGATCGAGGCGGAGCACGAGAACCGCCGCGCCCGCTTCGAAGGGCGCCGCGAGAAGACGCCGCTGATCTCCCATGCGGAGGCACGGGCGAACCGCTTCGACCCCGGCTGGGACGACTACCGCCCCCCGACCCCCGTGAGCCCGGGAGTGCACCGCATCGTCGGGTGGCCGCTGCAGGAGCTCCGAGAAACGATCGACTGGACCCCCTTCTTCGGGGCGTGGGAGCTCGCGGGCCGCTACCCGGAGATCCTCGACGACCCGGTGGTGGGCGGGGAGGCGCGGACGCTCTTCGCGGAGGCGAACACCCTCCTCGACCGCATCATCTCGGAGGAGCTCCTCGAGGCGCGCGCCGTCTTCGGCCTCTGGCCCGTTCACGCGGACGACGATGTCGCCGTCCTTCACGGTTCGGACGGGGAGCCGATCGCCCGCGTCCCCTTCCTCCGCCAGCAGTTCCAGCGGAAGCCGGGCCAGCCGAATCGGTCGCTGATCGACTACCTGGCGCCGAGCGGCTCCGTGGCGGACGCTCGCGGCGACTGGATCGGCGGCTTCGCGGTGACCGCGGGGATCGGGCTCGACGCGCTGACCGCCGAGTTCGAGTCGAAGCACGACGACTACCACGCGATTCTGGCCCAGTCGCTCGCCGACCGGCTCGCGGAGTCGCTGGCGGAGCGACTCCACCAGAAGGTGCGCGAGGAGACGTGGGGATACGCCGCGGGGGAGGCGCTCGACAACGAGGCGCTGATCGCGGAGCGGTACCGCGGCATCCGCCCGGCGCCCGGATACCCCGCCTGCCCCGACCACCCGGCCAAGCGGATCCTCTTCGACCTCCTCGATGCGCCCGGGATCGGGATGTCGCTGACCGAGTCGTGCGCGATGCTCCCGACCGCCTCGGTGAGCGGTTGGTACCTCTCGCACCCGGAGTCGGCGTACTTCGGCGTCGGTCGAATCGGTCGGGATCAGGTGGAGGCGTGGGCCGCGGAGTTCTCGATGTCGGTCGAGGAGGCGGAGCGGTGGCTCGCGCCCAACCTCGGGTACGACCCGGACTCGGAGAGCCCGGACGACGCCTCCGCCGCCGCCACGACCTCCCCATCGACCGACGCGACCCCGACATCGCCGTTGGGGGCGTCGGCCCCCGACCGCCGCGACCCCGCGGCCACGCCGTGAACGCCCGCGACCTCCGGGCTGCGCTCGAGGACGACCGGATCCACGTCCTCGACGGCGCGATGGGCACCGTGCTCTACGACCGCGGCGTCTTCGTGAACGTCTGCTACGACGCCCTCGCGCTGGAGGAGCCGGACCTGGTCCGGACGATCCACCGCGAGTACGTCGAGGCCGGGGCCGAGATCCTCGAGACGAACACCTTCGGCGCAAACCCGGTGAAGCTCTCCGCCTACGGGCTCGAGGACCGCACGGAGGAGATCAACCGGGCAGCCGCAAAGCTTGCGCTGGAGGCGGCCGGAGACCGGGCCTTCGTCGTGGGTGCGGTCGGTCCGCTCGGGGTGCGCCTCGAGCCCTTCGGCCCCACGGCGGTGGAGGAGGCCGAGCGCTACTTCGAGCGGCAGATGCGCGCCCTCCTCGACGCGGGTGTGCACGGGCTGATCCTCGAGACCTTCTCCGACGTCGCCGAGCTGGAGACCGGGGTCCGGACGGCGCGGCGGCTGACCGACCTCCCGATCCTCGCGCACGTCACCATCGGCGAGGGCGGATCCACCGCCTTCGGCACGAGTGCGGCCGACGCGGCCCGAAGGCTGGAGGAGGCGGGCGCGGACGTCGTCGGGCTGAACTGCTCGGTCGGTCCGGCGGCGATGCTCGACGCGATGGAGGAGATGGCCGAGGCCGTGGACCTCCCGCTCGCGGCGCAGCCGAATGCAGGTCTGCCGCGCACCGTCGGCGACCGGAAGATGTACCTGGCGAGCCCCGAGTACATGGCCCGCTACTCACTCCGGCTGCACGAGGTCGGTGTGCGCTTCCTGGGCGGCTGCTGCGGGACGACGCCCGAGCACACGCGGCTCCTCGCGGACACGGTGCGTGGGCTGCAGCCCCGGCACGAATCGGTGGGCCGATCGGTGAGCGTCGGTTCGGGGCCGGAGGTCGAGCCCGACCCGCTCGCCGAACGTTCGGGGTGGGGGCGCGCCCTCGCCGAGGGGTGGGCGACCCCGGTGGAGCTCGTCCCGCCGCCGGGGTGGGTACCCGGCGACCTCGTCGCGCGCGCCCGGGCCGCCGCCGCGACCGGGGCGCACGCGGTGGGGGTCGTGGACCGCGGCCACGGGCGGGCGCGGATGTCCGCGCTGCCGGCGTCCGCGCTCCTGGCGCGCGAGGTCGGGATCGAGCCGCTGATGCACTACACCTGCCGCGATCGGAACATGATGGGGATGCTCTCCGACCTTCTCGGTGC
The DNA here is from genome assembly GCA_028280525.1 of Longimicrobiales bacterium. GTDB lineage: Bacteria > Gemmatimonadota > Gemmatimonadetes > Longimicrobiales > Gaopeijiaceae > Gaopeijia. The sequence continues at coordinate 5,201 of JANQLR010000328.1, read as the reverse complement.
GGCCGGTCTCGGGATCCGGAACGTCCTCCTCGTCTCCGGCGATCCACCGCGACAGGGACCGTACCCGGACTCGACCTCGGTCTACGACATCGATTCGATCGGGCTCACGAACGTCGTGGCCGGACTGAACCGCGGGATCGACCCGGGCGGAGCTCGAATCGGCGGGTCGGCGGGATTCGTCACGGCCGTCGCCGTGAACCCCTGTGCCGAGGAGCTGAATCGCGAGGTGCGCCGCTTCCGCTACAAGGTGGAGGCCGGGGCGGACGTCGCGATCACCCAGCCCCTCTTCGACGTGGACGACCTGCGCCGCTTCCGCGACGCGACCAGGGATCCGGAGATCCCCTTCGTCCTCGGCCTCTGGCCCTTCGCCTCCCTCCGCAACGCCGAGTTCCTGGCCTTCGAGGTGCCGGGGGTGCACGTGCCCGAGCGGGTGCTCCGCCGGATGGCCGCCGCACAGGCGCAGGGGAGGGCCTCGGCGCGCGCGGAAGGAATCGCGATCGCGCGCGAGACTCTGGAGGCATTCCGCGGGGAGATTCAGGGGATCCACATCGGGACGCCGGGAGGAGACGTCGACGCCGCACTCGAGGTCCTCGAAGGGTGGACGTGAGCACGCCCACGACCACGACCTCCCTCCGCCGCTCGCTCGAGGCGGAGACGCCCCCCATCCTGGTCGAGCTGCGCCCCCCGCGCGCCGACCTGGACGCGGCGGACAGCATGGACGCGTGGATCGACCTGCATCACGCACTCGGTCGGCTCGCGGGGACCGAGCGCCACGTGCTGGTGACGGACTCCGCGGTCGGCCAGCGCGAGGAGGAGAACCTGACCCACCTCCTCGCCAACCTCCCCTCCGAGGTCACGCGGGACCGGGTCGTCCCCATCCTGACGTGCAAGCACACCCTCGACTACTGCACCCTCTACGCCGAGCGCGCCCTCGCGGCGGGGCTGCAGTCGCTGACGGTCGTCGGGGGCGACCACGGCGTCGGTGCGCCGCGCTGCGTCCCGCACGCGTGGGAGCTGCGCCGCATCCTGCAGGATCACGTTCCCGCCCTGGAGCTGGGCGGGTGGGCGAATCCGCACCGAGACGCGCAGGAGCAGGCGACCTTCCTGACCGAGGACTTCCACGCCGACTTCTTCCTCACGCAGATCGTCTCCCACCACCGGGGGGCGACGGGCATCGAGCGACTGGTCGGCACCCTGGACCGGCGCGGATTCGAGCTTCCGGGAATCGCGGGCGTCTTCCTCTACCGGTCGCCGAACCGGACCACCCTGGACCGGCTCGCGACCTACTTCCCCGTCCCGGTGGACGAGGTGGTCGCGGACTTCGAGTCGGGGCTCTCCGCCGAGGAGATCTGCGCCCGCTCGATCCGAGCGGCGCTCGACGCCGGTGCGCGCGGCGTCTACGTCAGCAACCTCGGGCTGCGCGGCGCGGGCCGACGGCTCACCCGGATCCTGGACGCCCTGGACGCCCTGGACGCCCGGACGTGACCGCCTTCTCGTCGATCGAGGTACGCTGGTTCATTCAGGGCGACCTGAACCCGGACTCCCCGCTGGTCCAGTGGTTCCGGGCGACGGAACCCTTCCCCCGCCCCTCCGGGCCGCCCCGCCTCGAGTGGCCCGAAGGGCGTCGGAGGGACACCTACCTCGTGCTTCCGGATCGGCCGGAGATCGGGATCAAGCTCCGGCGCGAGGGGATCGGATCGAGCGAGATCGCGAAGCTCGAGTTCAAGGGTCGCACCGAGTCCCTCGGGCTGCGCGAGATCGTGCCCGGGGGCGACGGCTCCGCTCCCGTACTCGGGAAGGTCGAGCGGTGGACGAAGTGGTCGATCCCGGCCGCCGAGGCGGGACTCGACGGGGCGGGTGTGATCGGGGGCGACGCGCGGGCTGCCCGCGGGCCTCTCGCCATCGCCGTCGGCAAGCGCCGCCTCCTGCGCATGGCTCGGATCGGTCGCGACGGATCGGTCGAAGAGATTGCCGACCCGACCGCACGGATCGAACGGGGAATCGGCTTCGAGCTCACCCGGATCGATGTGGCAGGGGCTCCGTGGAGCTCGCTCGCCTTCGAGGCGTTCCCCTCCTCTATCGATCCCGAGGATGAGTTCCTCCCGATCGTGCGCGCCTGGATGGCCGGCGTCCCGAGGCGCGAGGTGCTCGAACCGGACCACTCATTCGGCTACCCCGCCCTCCTGGAACGGGTCTACCGGTAGACCGCCCCCGAACGACGAACGGGGAGCGGCCCTCGACGGACCGCTCCCCGCGCATCATCCACCGCGATCGACGCCGCGCCGATCGAGGCATACCCGGCCGCCGCCCTAGTCGTCGAAGCCTCCGATATTCCCGATCAGGCAACGACCCTCGACCGCACCGGAGCGGTTGTCGGTCGAGCAGGAGCCTGCCGACGGCACCCGGAGGAAGAGCGGGATGACCTGTCCCTCGCGGACCGTCTGACGCTCGACGACCTCACTGATGTCGGGGATGGCCTGACCGATGTCGGTCCGCCAGCCGACGATGACCTGACGCTCCTCGCAGGGCGCGCGGATCACCACGGACTCGGAGACGTCGAGCCAGCCGACGATCGGCCAGACGTTGATCGTGTTGCGGACCTTGTACTGCTCGAGGCCGGTCTGGTAGAAGACCTCGACCCGCCGGCCGGTGTTGTTCGTGACCGCGAGGCGGCACTCACCGTCTCCGACGGAACGCAGCGCGGCGATCTCGTTGGGGGTGAGCTGCATGCCCCGGGTGCCGCCCGAACAGGCAGCGAGGATGCCGACCACGGCGAAGGCGATCAGGGAGCGGAGAGGGGACTTCACGGTATGTTCCTCCTTTGGGAACTCGGTGCGCGTTACCCGCGGGATGTGATACGTCGAAGCACCGAAATAGTTGCACGCCCCCGATCGGGGAGCGGCGTCGTCGCTATCCGGCGACGAGATCCGCCAGCGCGTCAGGGGCGGTCGGCAGCTGGTCCGACAGGTTTTCCGACCCCTCCGCCGTCACGAGGATGTCGTCCTCGATGCGGATGCCGATCCCGGCGAAGGGCGCCGCTCCGTTCGTCGAGCCGGGCGGAAGGTACAAGCCGGGCTCCACCGTGAGAACCATCCCCGGCTCCAGGATCGTCGCCCCCTCCCTCGTCGCGTAGTCGCCGACGTCGTGCACGTCGAGTCCGAGCCAGTGGGAGGTCCGATGAGGGTAGTAGCGTCGATACGACTCGGCCTCGACGACCGCGTCGACCTCGCCCTCGACGATCCGGAGCTCGACCAGCCCCTCCACCAGCCGTCGTACCGCGACTCGGTGGACCTCTTCGACGGCCACGCCGGGGCCGACGACGGCGACGGCGGCGGCGCGCGCACCCTCCACGACCTGGTAGAGGTCGAGCTGCGCCGTGGAGAAGTGGCCGGAGACGGGGAAGGTCCGGGTGAGATCGCCGCAGTAGAGGTCGCAGGTCGCCCCGGCATCGACCAGTACCAGATCGCCCTCGCGAATCCGGGCGCGGTTCTCGATGTAGTGGAGCACACAGGCATTCGGCCCCGCGCCGACGATCGACGGGAAGGCCCGGGCCTCGGATCCGGCGGCCATGAAGGCGGCTTCCAGGACCGCCTGCAGCTCGTACTCCGCCATCCCGGGCCGGGCGCGGGAGAGGGTCTCCCGAAAGGCGTCGACGGTGATGTCGATCGCGCGGCGCATCCGGACTAGCTCCCACTCGTCCTTGCGCAGCCTGGGGCCGTCCAGCACCCGCCCGGGATCCGCCAGAACCTCGGGCCCGATCCCGCCTCGCGCCCCACCCCGCCGCCGGTGGTCGAGCGCCTCCCGCACCATCCGGTCGAGCTCCGGTGGTCCCGAGCCGAGCCGGTAGTGGATCCCGGACGCCGCCTTCAGGAGCTCGGGGAGCACCTGGCCGAGTTCGTCCCACGGGTGCGCGGCGTCGGCGCCGGACCGCTCCAGCGCCTCCTCCCGGTCGAGCCTGCGGCCATTCCAGACGGCGTCCTCCGAGTCCTGATTCGGGACGAAGAGCTCGGTCCGGACCTCGCCGTCCCCCGCCCCGATGACCACCGCCAGGAGCTCCGGTTCGGCGAGTCCGGTCGCCCAGACGAGATCCGAATCCGGCCGGTACGCGTGCTCCGTGTCGCGCGATGCGACCCGGCGAGGCGCGGAGGGGAGGAGGAGGACCCGCCGACCGAGCGTCTCACCGAGCCGGCGGCGTCGGTCGACGAGGACGGAGCTCGGTACGGGATCGAGGAGCGACATGTGACCGGGTCGGTGAGGGTGGAACGGGGGCGATGGAGCCCCGGGCGTCCCTTGAGGGTAACGGCACGGCATCGCCCGGGCAGCCGGCCTCCGTCGCGACCTCCCCGACTCCTGTTCAACACCCGCGTCCTCCGCCCGAATGTCGCTTTCGTTCACCCGATTCGCCCCGCCCGCCCTCCTCGCGGCGGGTGTCCTCCTCGCCACGCCGGGAGCGGGCCGCGCCCAGGCGGCGCCGGACTCCGCGGCCTACACGATCGAGGGGATCTCGGTCGAGGTGCTGCGGAGCCGAATCCTCGCGGCGGCACCGTGGTCGCTCAGCGTCCGCGAGGTCGACCAGCTCCGCGTCGACCGCGCCGGCGCCTTCCTCGACGACGCGCTCCGCGGCCTCCCGGGACTCCAGGTGCAGTCGCGCTTCAACTACGCGGTCGGCGACCGGATCTCGGTGCGAGGCTTCGGGGGACGCTCCCAGTTCGGGATCCGCGGGGTGCGCATCCTGGTCGACGGAATCCCCGCCACCCTGCCCGATGGCCAGTCATCGCTCGACCATCTCGATCCGAGCACGCTGGAGCGGGTCGAGCTCCTCCGAGGTCCCTCCGCAGCCTTCTGGGGGAATGCGGCGGGTGGCGTCCTCGCCTTCCAGTCGCGTCTTGCGACCTCGCGCACCGGGGGCCCTCCGGCCTCCGATCGGGTACGACTGCGCGGCGGCGGCGGGAGCAACGGACTCGCCGAGGGCACGGTGAGCTGGGGAGGACGCGTCGGCGCCGGAGCCGCGGAGGCGTCGGTCGGACGGATGGAGTTCGGCGGGTACCGGGGCGTGATCGGGGACGACCCGTACGGCTCGGCGCGGCGCTGGACCGCCTCGGGGAGGGCGCAGTTCCCCGTGGCGGGCGGGCGACTCGCACTCGCCCTCTCGGGGCTGGACCTCGACGCGGCGAATCCGGGATCACTCCCCCTCGATCGGC
>JANQLR010000147.1 GCA_028280525.1 Longimicrobiales bacterium | reverse complement strand
CGCCCGGGGGAGGGGGGCGAAGCGGGCGGTCCTGCCGAGCCCGGAGGCGAAGCGCCCGATCAGCTCTCGCTGCCCGATCGGATGGTCCTCGCCGACGTTGTAGGTGCGGATCCCGGTTCCGCGAACCGTGCGGTCCACGGCGAGCTCCGCGGCGTACGCCACGTTGCCGACGTAGACGACCGGGAGGCTCGTGCGCCCGGATCCGAAGGCGGGGACGAAGGGCAGGCGGGCCACCCGGGCCAGGAGCGGGGCGAAGAGCCGATCCCGGGGGCCGTAGATGGCCGACGGACGAAGGAGCGTCAGGGGGAGCGAGCGTTCCGAGGCGACCCCGCGCGCAGCCGCCTCCGCCTCCCTCTTCGAGCGGGCGTAGAAGTCGGAGGGCGGGATCGGGCTCGAGGTGGAGGCCGACTCGTCGACCGTGCCCACCTGCCCCCCGTAGGTGGCGACCGAGGAGAGGTGAATCAGCCGCTCGACCCCGGCGCGCGCCGCGCCCTCGAGCACCCGCCGAGTCCCCTCGACGTTCACCGCGTGGATCTTCTCCCAGGGGAGTCCGGCGTAGATCAGCGCCGCGCCGTGCACAACGGCGTCGCACCCGTCCGCCGCCCGCGCGAGGTCGTCGACCGGATCCTCCACCCCTCCGCGCACGATCCGGCAACCGATGCGCTGCAGGAAGGCGGTGTCCGACCCGGGCCGCTGGAGACAGACCACCTCGTCGCCGCGCTCCCGGAGGCGGTGCGCGAGGTGGGAGCCGACGAGGCCGGTGGCCCCCGTCAGGAAGACCCTCATGCCCGAAGGTCGGCCCGCGTCCCGAGGTCGGTCATGACCGAGCCTCAGCGCCCCGCAATCTGCCGCGCGCGGGCCTCGATCTGCGGGAACATGTCCCGATGGGCCTCGTAGTCGAAGTTGCTCGTCGCCTGCTCGGCGTCCCACGCATCGAGCAGTCTCCCGTAGGTCACCCGGGCGGCCGCCTCGTCGCCGGACTCGTACTGCGCCTCGGCGAGGGCGTAGAGGAGGAGGAGGTGCGACTCGTTCCGCGTCAGCCCCTCCTCGGCCGTCTCGATCGCTGCCGGCAGATCGTCCGCCGTCTGCTGGAGCATCGACAGGTGGAAGAGGGCGTCGGTGTCGAACTCGGGGAGCGCCTGGTACGCCTGAATCGCCATCGGCACGAAGAAGGACACCTGCGTGCTGTCCCCTCCCGAAGCCGCCATCATGACGCGATTCCAGAGGCGATCCGCCTGCTCGCGCGGGGTCATCGACGACAGGTCGACGGCCGCGGCGTTCCCGAAGGGCCCGCCCCCGCTCGCGGTCCCCATGGCGGCCCCCGGAGGAGGCTCGGGGGCGACGTCGTCGCGGAAGAGAATCGGGTAGACGAGGACGCCCATCAGAGAGAAGAACATCACCCCGGCCAGGAGCCAGGGCATCTTGGACTCCCCGGCCTGAGCAGCTCCGGCACCGGCCTTCGCCCGGGCACCTTCGCGAGCCCTAGGCGCGCCTCCGCGGGGGGAGCCTCCAGGGGGAGCTCCAGCGGGCGCCCCTCGTCCGGCTGCGGTCCCGCCGGGCCCGGCCGGGGCCGGCTCGGTGGCTCCGGCTCCCGCCATCGGCGTCCCGCACGTGGTGCAGAACCGTGCTCCCGGCTCGGCCGCGGCACCACACTCGGTGCAGTGCCGTTTCCCGAGCGCCGCTCCGCACGAGGCGCAGAAGTTCCCGCTCGCCATCTCCCCGCATCGGGGGCACTGAATCTCGGTCTTCATGTCTTGTTCGTTCGTATCGCCCGATCCGGGCGGTCGCTCCGGGGAGGCCGCCGACGACCTCGCAGTCTACAGGCCCGAGGGGAAGTCGAGGAAGGTCCAGTCGAGATCGAAGGTGCGCGACAGCTCCTCCGCGAGCGCCCGTACACCGAACACCTCGGTGCGGTAGTGGCCGCCGTAGAGGATGTTCACGCCGAGTTCGTGGGCGTCCACATAGGTGTGGTGGTTCCCCTCCCCCGTCAGGAGGGTGTCGATCCCGGACTCGACCATTGCGGGGAGGAAGCTCGACCCGCTCCCGGTGATCACCGCGACCCGCTCGACCCGCTCCGGGCCCCCATCGATCACCTGGACGGGCCCACCCAGCACCTTGGCGGCCCCCGCGACGAGGTCGGACCGAGCTCCCCTCCACACCCCCGCGACACCGATCGGCCATCCCTTGTAGTCCCCGAACGACTCCAGCGACTCGACGCCGACCGCGCGGGCCAGCAGCGCGCCGTTCCCCAGCTCCAGATCCCCGTCCAGGGGGAGGTGGCACGCCCACAGCGCCAGACGCGCCTCGACCAAGCGGCGAACCTTCCGGAAGTGACGACCGGTCAGCGGCTGCAGCCCGCCCCAGAAGAGACCGTGATGAACGATGAGCAGGTCGGCGTTCGCCTCGACCGCGGCGGAGATCACCTCCTCGGAGACGTCGACCGAAACGGCGATCCGTCGGATCTCCTTGGGGCCCTCGACCTGCAGACCATTGAGGGCGGTCGAGTAGTCCGCGTGCTCCGCCAGCTGGAAGCGGTCGGCCAGCCACAGCCAGAGCGTTTCCGCCGCGATCACGTGGCCAACTCGGTGTGGAGAACCGGCACGAAACTACCTTTTCCACACCGTGACGGGAGATGTGGACAATCTCGTAAGATGTTGACGGGCATTCTCTTGGAAACTTGTCCACGAGATGTGGAAAACGATGTCACAGAGATGCAACCGTCGAGGCCCCAGACAGTTACGCGGCCGGCCTTCAAGCCTCGACCGGGGTGCCGTCCCGGGGAATGGGCGGCGTGGGCTCGGACGACCGCTTCCGCTGGGGCGTCGGCGCCTCGAGGTGCTCCCCCATCCGGAGCGTCCCGTTCAGTTCGGCTCCCTCCTCGAGCTGCATCCGTCGAGCGGCAACCTCCCCGTCGATGCGTGCCGTGGACTGGACCTCGAGTCGTGAGTCGGCGCGGACCGTCCCGGTCACGCGCCCGGCAATCACGGCGTCCGCGGTGACCACGTGCCCGTCGACCAGACCATCCTTCCCGATGACGACCGCCTTCCCTGCCCGGACCGTCCCCTCGACCGAGCCCTCGATCCGGAGGGTGCCGTCCGTCTCGCAGTCGCCCACGACCTTCATGCCGGTCGCGATGATCGAGATCACGCTCTCCGGGGAGGTCATCGAGTCGTTTCGCGAACGGGCCATTCTTCCTCTCCGCATCGGGGGTTCAGCCGGGCTGGCGGACGTATTCGAGCGGGTCGACCGGCTCTCCGTCAAGGCGAACCTCGAAGTGGAGATGCGGGGCGGTCGACCGGCCGCTGCTCCCGGAGAGACCGATGACCTCGTTGCGGCGGACCCGCTGCCCCGCTCGGACCGTCGTCAGCGAGGCGTGACCATAGAGCGTGGTCAGCCCCTCGCCATGGTCGAGCCGGACGAAGTGTCCGTAGACCGGATCTTCCCCGACCGCCACGACCACTCCGGCCCCGGCCGCCCGGATCCAGGTATCGGTCGGCACCGCGATGTCGAGCCCGGGGTGCTCGGCGTCCGCCCCGTCCAGGAGGGGCTGGGTCACGAATCCGGGGCGGGAGAGCGGCCACGCGATCGGTGCGGAACCGGAGGGGTCGGCGGGGGCCGTTCGGCTGGGACGATCGGGCGGCGGGAGCCAGAGGTCGGAGGGGTCCGGAATCGAGTCGACGCCGAACATCCCGCGGATCGCGCCGTACCGCTCTTCCAGCAGCTCCAGCTGCGATGCCAGCTCGGCGACACGGGCCTGCTCCGATTCCAGCTCCGCGACCCGAGCACGGAGGGCGGGGAGCTGCGAGCTCCGGAACGCAAGCCAGCCCCAGCTCGCGACGCCGACCACCAGAACGACTCCGGCGAGCCAGGCCGCGGCCTTCAGCAGCCGGACCCTCCGCATCGAGAGATCCCAGCTCCGGGTCTCGGACCCGTCCGCCGGGATGATCAGGAGCCGAAAGTCGCCGTCGCCACTCACGTCAGCCGAGGAAGTCCGAGGCCTCGACCCCGGTGATCAGGGCGAAGAGTCGCTCGAACTCCTCCGTTCCGTCGAAGGGAACCTCGATGACCCCCTTCCCCTTCTTCCCCGCCCGGATCTGAACCCGGGTGGCAAGCCGTTCCTGCAGACCCTGCTCGAGCGCGCGGACCGCCGGGTCACGTTGTCCGCTCGAGGTGGTTCGCGCGGGCGCGCGCGCCCCGCCCTTCTCCGACTTCACCCGTCGCTCGGTCTCCCGCACGGACCACCCGTCCCGGGCCGCGATCCGACCGAGCTCCCCCATCCGGATCGCGTCCTCCAGGGAGAGGAGAGCCCTCGCGTGGCCCGAGCTGAGGTCGCCCGCGTCGACGAGCTTCCGAAGCGAGAGGGGGAGCTTCAACAGACGAAGCATGTTCGCCACCGTCGACCGGTCCTTCCCGACCGCGCGCGCGATCTCCTCCTGCGTCAGTCCGAACTCGTCGGCCAGCGATCGATACCCCTCCGCCTCCTCCATCGGCGAGAGGGCCTCACGCTGGATGTTCTCGACCAGGGCGAGGACGAGGAGGGTCTCGTCGTCGACCTCCCGAATCATCACGGGCGCTTCGTCCCACTCCAGACGTTGCATCGAGCGGAGGCGTCTCTCGCCGGCGACGAGCTCGAAGCGATCATCCTGGTGCGGCGAGGTCCGAACAATGAGGGGTTGGAGGAGCCCGTTCTCCCGGATCGACTCGACCAGTTCGGCGAGCTCCTCCTCTGCGAACTCCCGTCGCGGCTGCTTCGGATTCGGAACGATGGAGCGGAGGGGGATCCGCCGAATCTCGCCCCGATTTTTCGGTTTTTCTTCGCGATCGGAGGCGTACTCTCCGAGGAGGGCGCCGAGACCCTTCCCGAGCCGGTCCTTTCTCGGCCGGTTCATTCCGGACTCCCATTCGAGGCGGCGGTGATGACCTCCTTCGCAAGCGACAGATAGGCCTGGGCGCCGGCGGAGAGGATGTCGTAGAGGACGATGGGCTTCCCGAAGGAGGGAGCTTCGGCCAGGCGAACGTTCCGGGGGATCGTGGTGCGGTAGACCTTGTCCCCGAAGTACTCTCGGGCCTCGTCGGCGACCTGCCGGGAGAGGTTCAGCCTCCGGTCGTACATCGTCAGGAGGACGCCCTCGATCTCGAGGTTCGCGTTGATCCCCTTCTGCACCAGGCGAACCGTATTCAGGAGCTGGCTCAGACCCTCCAGCGCGTAGAACTCGCATTGAATCGGGATCACCACCGCGTCCGCGGCGGCCAGCGTGTTCAGCGTCAGGAGGCCGAGCGACGGGGGGCAGTCGACGAGGATGAAGTCGTAGTCGTCGCGGATGTCCCGCAGCGCCCCGCGCAGGATCGATTCCCGGTCCCGACGATCGACCAGCTCGATCTCCGCACCGACCAGGTCGCGGGTCGACGGCACCAGGTCGAGGTGATCGAAGTGGATCCCCGCGGCGATGCACTCGCGGATCGGACGGCCCTCTACGAGCAGGTCGTACACGTTAGGGACCGAGTCGCGATCCTCGATCCCCAGGCCCGAACTCGCATTGCCCTGCGGATCGATGTCGATCACCAGGGTCCGCTTCTCGGCTACCGCCAGCGAGGCACCCAGATTGATCGCGGTCGTGGTCTTGCCGACACCACCCTTCTGGTTCGCGATCGCGAGGACTCGGGACATCTGCACGGCTCGGGCGTAGAGGTCAGAGAGCCGAAAGGACCCTCCGGGTTCAGGCGGAGGGGGAATATACCGCACCTCCTCGGAGACGGTAAGCGACGATTCCCCTCCCCGCGAAGATCGGGCCAGAACGCTATGTTCAGCGCCCCCGGACTCTGGTCGAAGGCGCCGATCCGGGCTTCAAGGTGTGTGAAAGGGGGGAGAAGGATGCGTGTCGACGATGCGATGATGGACGGAACCGGTCCTCGGTGTGGGACCCGATCGAAGGGCGATCGGGCCTGGGGTCGGTTTGGAAGCCGGAGGATCCGTCGCGTGCTCGGGTCGGTGGCGCTCCTCGCAGGGGTCGCCGCCTGCGGGAGTGACGATCCGGCAGGCCCGGAACCGGACCTCGACCCCTTCGTGGGCGACTGGGAAGCAGTGGGGCTGCTCGTCACCTCCCTCGACACGCCACCGGTGACGGCCGACCTCATCGGGAGTGGCGCCGCGTTCACCGTGAATGTCCAGCCATCGGGTCAGTACACCGCGGTCCTGACCTTCCTCGGGATCCCCCAGACGGAGATCGGTACACTCTCGAGGGACGGCGGCGAGCTCGTCTTTCGGCGCGAGTTCCCCAACGCCGACGTCAGCCGATCCGGGTACGCGTTCCGCGGGGACACCCTCGTGCTCGACGCCCCCACAAGCTTCGATTTCGGTCTGGACGGGACGGCGGAGGAGGCGAGACTCGAGTCGAAGCTGCTCCGCCGCTGACCGGTGTTTCACGTGAAACGGTCCGTACGGTGAGCGTTCGGGGGCTGTAGCCTCGAGACGCCCCTCTCCCGGATGGACCGGACGCCTGCGGGCGGCGC
>JANQLR010000306.1 GCA_028280525.1 Longimicrobiales bacterium | reverse complement strand
CAGCACCAGTCCCCCGAGCGAACCCGTCATCCCCAGCACCCCGCGAGGCACGAACCACGCCGCGGTCAGGTCGACCAGGGCGCGCAGCTCGATCCCGATCCCGGGGTACCACCCGATCCGGCGGGCGCTCTCCTCGGCGCCCGAGAGGAACCGGCCCCAGAAGGCGACGAGGACGACCGAGGGCCCGACCGCTGCCAGGAGCGCGCGCGCCCGGTCCCGGGACGTGGGATTCGCGCGCCAGGTGGTGACGGCCGCGAGCCCGACCCCGGCCACGCCGGCGTACCGCACCATCACCCCGGCCGCCGCCAGGACCCCGTGCAGGAGAGCCGCCCGCGGTCGTGCCACCGTCGCCAGGAGGAGCGCCAGCGCGAACCCCAGGTAGAGCGCCTCGCTCCAGACGGCGATGTGCAGGAGGATCCAGCTCGTCGACGGCAGGAGGAGCCCGACCGCAACCGCCCCGCCGGCCCACCCGCCCAGGCTGGCCGCGATCACGAAGGCGAGCCCGGTGGAGAGCGCGGCACCGAGGGCGACCGTCCAGAGCGTCGCCACGTGGTTCGGCACGCCGGTGACTCGCTGTACGCCCCCGATCGCGAGAGAGAACCCGGGCGGATAGTGGGAGAGCGTCGAGGTCGAATCGGCCGACCCCCAGGAGGCCACCGGGATCTCCAGCGTGCCCCGGGTGGCGAGCGATTCGGCCGCTGCGGTGTACTCCACTCCGTCCGAGTGCGTCCCGGGGAGGAGCGCCGAATCGTTCAGGAGTAGGACGACGGCGGCCGCCGCGAGGGCGACGACGACGGCGGCCAGGAGGAGGCGGGGGCGGTCGGGCATGGTCGGATCGTATCCGGCGCTGCACCGATCTTCCAGACGACCTTCCGGGGGCGCTTGTGCCGCGTCAGCGGCGGGGGGCATCTTGGCGGCCCCGCGCCGTCCGCAGGGTGCGACGGAGGGGAACGGGACGCGCGACCTGGGTCGCGCTACAGGACGCAGGGGTTCGAGATGGACGATCTTCGCAGCAGGTCGCTCGAGAAGCGGCCGGACGTCATTCGCTTCGACGGGCGGATTCTCTACCTGGTCGACGACGCGGAGGAGATCCGCCGGCAGCTCGGTGGGGAGGATCTGGAGCTCACTCCGGAGCGGAGGGCGAAGCTGCGCGACCAGATCTCCACCGACGAGATCACCCCCGCGTACATCTGCTACTTCTACGACGAGACGCTCGGCGAATTCCCCTACCTCGGCCTGCGCGCGACGAATGCGGCGGGGGAGAAGGAGGCGCCCATCGTCCGCAACTCGGTGAAGGAGGGCGGCTTCGTCTGCTCGGTCGCCGGGAAGCGTCGCGGGAAGGGGTCGTCGCGCGAGCAGTCGCCGTACGCCGAGCTGATGGCCGGCATCCGGATCGTCTTCGGCGAGTCGATCGAGCGGATCTACAACGAGAACTGCCAGAACCTCGGCATCCTCACCTCGACCGATTTCTCGCTCCTCGAGCGGGTGAAGGCCGGGGAGGAGATTCCGCTCTCCGTCTTCACCGAGGGAAAGGACGAGATCACCCGCCAGATCATCGAGTACGGCGGGCTCTTCGAGTTCAACCTCGCGCGGCTCCAGGGGAGGGCGACGGTGCCCGCGGCCCGAGCCACGGCCGAGGGCCCGGAGTCCGACGCCGCCCGCCGTCCGATGACGGTGGCCGAGAAGATCTTCGCCTCGAAGTGGGTGGTGGACGCCGCGACGGACACGCTCGGTGTCCCGGCCGTCGAGCCCGGCGAAGCCGGCTTCTTCCGCACCGACATCCGCTTCAGCCACGAGTACGTGACCCCGATGTCGGCGATCTTCTTCGAGGAGAAGGTCGGGATCGACGCGGAGGTGAGGGATCCGGAGGGCGTCCTCTTCTTCCGCGACCACCTGACCTTCCTGCACAAGGCGATGAGTCAGGAGCGGATCGAACAGGGGCTCCTGGAGGTGGCCAACCAGCTGGAGGTGAAGCAGCGCGAGTTCGCCGTGAAGCAGGGAATCACCCTGTACGGCGAGCAGCAGGGGACCGTGATGGGCTCCGAGGCGATCTGCCACTCGAAGATCCTGGAGGAGTACGCCGAGCCCGGGATGCTCATCATCGGGTCGGACTCCCACACCCCGCACGCGGGCGCGATCGGGTGCATCGCCTTCGGCGTCGGGACGACCGCGATCTTCAACTCCTGGGTCACCAAGGACGTGCGGGTCCGGATCCCGAAGTCCTTCAAGGTGGTCATCTCCGGTGAGCCCGCCCCGAACGTCACGGCGAAGGACTACATGCTCGAGATCCTCCGCCAGCCCTACATCCGCGACGGCCACGCGATCGGGCAGATCATCGAGTACGCGGGTCCGGCGGTGGAGGCGCTCTCCGTCGACGAGCGCGCGACGATGACGAACATGGCCGCCGAGGTCGGGGCCTTCACCGGGATCGTCGCCGCCGACGAGCGCACGGTGGAGTACCTGATCGAGGAGCGCGGGATGGAGCGCGCGAAGGCCGAGGCGCTCGTGCAGGGGATGCAGTCCGACGAGGGCGCGGAATACGTGAAGATCATCGAGATCGACGCCTCGACGATCGAGCCGATGGCCGCCCTCCCCGGCGACCCCGGGAACGGCGTCTACATCGACGAGCTCGAGGCCGACCCGGTCCGCATCGAGAT
>JANQLR010000143.1 GCA_028280525.1 Longimicrobiales bacterium | reverse complement strand
TTGCACCATTCTGCTCACCAGGGGAGGAGGCTCCGATCGCGGAAGAAACCGCCCGTCGGCCCGTCGTCGGCGAGCGTCGCGAGCCAGATCGGCGTATCGGCTCCGTCCTCCGGGGACCGCGGCGCCGCCTCCCCTCCCATCCGGGTCCGCACCCACCCGGGGCACGCGGCGTTGATCTTCACCCGGGGGCCGAGATCCCCCGCGAGGGCCAGGGTCACTGCGTTGAGGGCAGCCTTGCTGACCGAGTAGGCGGTCGGCCCCGCCAGGCCATCGTCGAAGGAGCCCCACCCGGAGGAGAGATTCACGATCCGCCCCCACCCCGCCTCGCGCATCGCCGCGCCAAAGACCCGGATCAGCGCGTACGGCGACGCCGTGTTGACCATGAGGGAGTGGACCACATCGGTCGTCGCGGCGTCGAGGCCGTGCCCCTGGGCGAGGATCCCGGCGTTGTTGACCAGGATGTCGACGGGCCCGTGGCGCTCGAGAATCTCGACGGCCCGGGCCTCCGCCGCGACCGGGTCGTCGAGGTGGAGTTCGACGCCCACGGCGTCTCCAACGAGCGTGTGGGCCGTCTCCTCCGCGGCGGAGAGGGTGCGGGCTGCGGCGAGGACGCGGATGCCTCGCCCCGCGAGGCCTCGAGCAATGGCGAGGCCGATCCCGCGGTTGGCCCCGGTGACGAGTGCGGTACGAACGGGCTGCGACATGATCCAGTCTCCGGTTGAAGGTCCGGAATCAAGATCACCCGTCGAGCGCGCTCGCGATTGAACGTCCCGGCGCGAGGCGTTGTTCGATCCTGCGCATCAGTCGAGGCCGGCGCCGCGCCGACCCGGCCGCCTCAGATCCCGACCGCCCGACGAACCTCCGCCAGGAGCGGCTTCGTGATTGCCCGCGCCCGCTCGGCGCCCGCGTCGAGGATGCCGTCGAGCGTCGCGGGATCCTGCATCAGCTCGTCGTAGCGCCGGCGCGGCTCGGCGAGCGCCGCGTTCAGAACGTCGAAGAGGGCGTCCTTGGCGTCCTTCCAGCCGATGCCGTTCTCGTACTCCTTCCGCATCTCCGCCGTCTGCTCCGCCGTCCCGAAGTGACGGTAGATCTGGAAGAGGAGGGTCTCGTCCGGGTTCTTCGGCTCGCCGGGGGCGGAGGAGTCCGTCTTGATCCGGTAGACGACCTTCCGAAGCTGATCCTCCGGGGCGAAGAGCGGGATCACATTGCCGTAGCTCTTGCTCATCTTCCGCCCGTCGATCCCCGGGAGCACGCCGGTGTCCTCGCCGATGATCGGAGTCGGGATCGGGAGGATCCCCTCGCCGAAGGTCGCGTTGAAGCGGACCGCGATGTCGCGCGCGATCTCGACGTGCTGCTTCTGATCCTGGCCGACCGGGACCTCCGTCCCCGCGACGACGAGGATGTCGGCCGCCATCAGGACGGGGTAGGAGAAGAGCCCCATGGAGATGCCGGCGTCCGGGTCGCTTCCCCCCTTCGCCTCGTTCTCGGCCACCGCCGCCTTGTAGGCGTGGGCGCGGTTCATGAGCCCCTTCCCGCAGACGCAGGCGAAGACCCACGCGAGCTCGAAGGTCTCGGGGACCGCCGACTGGCGGTAGAAGACGTCCTTCTCCGGATCGAGACCGAAGGCGAGCCAGCTCGCCGCGACCTCGCGAATCAGCCGCGTCATCTCCCCCGGGTCCTGAATCACCGTCAGGGCGTGGTAGTCGGCCACGAAGTAGTACGCCGGCTCCTCGCGCTGCGCAGTCAGGGTGAGCCCCGGACGGATCGCGCCGATCAGGTTGCCGACGTGAGGGGTGCCGCTCGGCTTGATGCCGGTCAGGAGGCGGGAGGGGTGCATGAGGTCGCGAGTGAGGTTGAGGCGAGGCCCCGCGTCCGCGGGACGAGGTGAAGGGGTGAAGATACCCGAGGTCGCCGCGGGGCTGAACCGTGAGGGGCCCGCGCCCGGCACGCGGGAACCGAGTGCCTCGGTCGTGGCGCAGCCCCGTGCGACGAAACCCCTTCCCTCGGGACGGGGTCCTTGACCAGCTCCGCTCACGATTAAACAATGTTACTAAACTTGGTTTAGGTCTGTGGGCGGAGGGGAGGACGATGGGTTCGAGAGAGTACCTGGGAGAGTTCGAGCAGGTGGTCCTGCTCGCCCTCGCGCGGTTGGACGAGGGTGGTCACGGCGCGGCGATCCACGCCGAGATCCTGGCGGCATCCGGTCGGGACGTATCGATCCCCGCCGTCTACGTGACGCTCAAGCGGATGGAGGGAAAGGGCCTCGTCGCCTCCCGCGTCGAGACCCCCGCGGAGGGGGGACGCGCACGCAAGGTGTACACGCTCCTTCCAGATGGGCACGCGGCGCTCCTCCGCTCCCGCGAGCTCTTCGACCGCCTCTGGGCCGGCGCCCGCATCCGCACCGGGGGTGCATCGTGAAGGCGCGGCCGCCCGCGTGGTCCCGGGCACTCCTCGGGCGGCTGTCCTCCCCCTCGGAACGAGACTACGTCCTCGCCGACCTCGATGAGGCGTTTGCCCGCATCGCGGAGGAATCGGGCGTCGCCGCGGCCCGTCGCTGGTACCGGGGACAGGCGCTCCGCTCGCTTCCGCTCCTGAGTGCGAGACTCGTCGACCTCGCTCGAGGGTCGGTCGCCTCCGACCTCCGTGGCGCGATTCGCGTTGCGCGCCGACGGCCCCTCTACGCCGCAGGCGTCGCGGGGACCCTCGGCCTCGGCCTGTCGAGCGCGATCGTGCTCGGTGGGATCGCATGGCGGGTGTGGCTGCGCCCCCTCCCCTTCCCCGATTCCGAGCAGCTCGTCCGCATCTACGAACTCGGGCGACCCGACGAGGTGGGCGCGCGCGACCGCGGCCGGATCTCTCCGCCCCTGCTGCGCGACCTGCGGGAGACGGAGTGGACCCACTTCACCGGCTTCGCGGCACTCTCCCGCAGCTCCCCCGAGTGGGAACTCGACGGCGAACTCCAGCAGCTGCAGGGACTCGAGGTCTCCCCGGGCTTCTTCGACCTGATGGGGATGGTCCCACTTCTCGGGCGGGCGTCGTGGGACTCCCGCAACAACGCCGAGGTCCCGGAGGTCGTCCTCTCGGAGGCCTTCTGGCGGCGGAGCTTCGGGGGTGACCCCGCCGTGATCGAGAGATCGATCGACCTCGGGGGGAGGCCGCACGCGATCCGGGGCGTCGTGCGCCTCGAGGGCGGCTACCCCACCCCCGTCGACCTCCTGACCCCTCTGGTCTTCGAGGACCGGCGCCTCGGCGAGGGGATGCGGGGCGCGCGGTACCTCGAGGTCGTGGGTCGGCTCGGGCCGCAGTCCACTCTCGAGGCGGCGAGCGCGGAGTTCGCCGCATTCATCGAGGCGCTCGGGCCCGATCACCCGATGCATCGCGGATGGACGGGCGAGGCCGTGTCCCTCCGCGACGACCTGACCGGCCCCTTCCGCGATGTCCTGAGGCTCCTCCTGGCGGCGGGGGTCGCCTTCCTGGCGCTCGCGCTGGTCAACGTCGTGGGCCTCGCCTCGATCCGAACGCTCGAGAGACGCCACGAGATCGGGGTGAGGCTGGCTCTGGGCGCCTCCGCCGGCCGGGTCGCCCGTGGCGCCTGGGTCGAGGGCGCCTTCCTCGGGGCCGTGGGGGGCGCGGGAGCCCTCGTGGTCGCTCTGGTGCTCCTCCCCGCCTCGATCGACTGGCTCCCGCCGGATCTGGCCCGAAGCAGCGAGGTCGGGCTGTCCTGGGGCGGCGCACTCCTCTGGTGGATCGGATCGGTCGGGATCGGCGGGGTCGTCGGACTCCTCGGTCACCGCCCGGCACCCGCCCACGCCGAACTCCGCACCGGGATGCGCTCCAGTAGGGGCGGGGCGCGCGGGGCGTTCCTCGTCTCCGGCCAGCTCGCGCTGACCACTCTCCTCGTCGCCGTCGGCACCCTCGTCTTCGAGCGCTCGCGCGAGCTGGCATCGCACGATGTCGGCTTTCGGGCCGACCACGTCTACACGAGCTTCGTCAGCCTCCCGCGCACGACCCACGACGACTGGGAGGCGAGACGGGACGGTTGGGGGGCGATGCTGGACCACCTGGAGGGCGCGGGCATTGTGGCGGCCCTCACGACCAACCCGCCCATGTCGGGCGCGAACGCCAACTACGGCTTCCGTCGGCCCGGAGCGGAGAGCGAGTCCTTCGGTCAGTACTCGATCGTCTCCCCCGACTACTTCCGCGTCATGGGCATCCCGATCCTCCACGGACGCACCTTCGAGCCCGGGGAGGCCGGCCCGGTCACCCTCATCTCCGAAACGCTCGCGGAGGGGCACTTCCCGGGCGAGGATCCGGTCGGGCAGACGGTGTCGATCCTCCAGGAGGAGCACACCGTCATCGGCGTCGTCGGGCCGACCTCCCACTTCGGGCCCGACGCACCGCCACCCCCGTCGATGTACGTCTCCTTCGAGGCCACGACCTGGGCCTTCGCGCACCTCGTCGCGCAAGGCGAGGCGTCGGTCGCCGAGCGACTCGTCGACGCCATCACCCGGATCGCTCCCGGGGCGTCGCCTCCGATCGTGAACCCGTACGAGACCTATCTGTCCGATTGGTTCCGCCCACTCCGGATCCAGCTGGGGATCGTGGGAGTGCTCGGGATCGTCGGGGGAGTCCTCGCCGGACTCGGGCTGTATACGACGGTCGCCTTCCAGGTCCGGGGCCGACTCCCCGAACTCGGGATCCGGGTCGCGCTGGGCGCCACCCGGGGGCGGATCCTCTCGTCGGTCGTCCGGGGCGGTCTGATCGCCGCCGGGGTCGGTCTCGCCGTCGGTCTCGGCGGATGGTGGGCGAGCCGCGGTGCCCTCGGAGAGGTCCTGGGGACGCCGGGCGCGGCGCTCTCCCCGTCGGCGCTGACGGCGACCGTCGCGCTGATCCTCGTCCTGTCGCTGACCGCGGTCGCCCTCCCCGCACTCCGCGCCTCGCGCGCCGACCCGGTCACCACGCTCCGGTCGGGCTGACCTCCTGGGGTCTGGCCTCATTGGGCTGACCTCCTCAGGCCGGCCTCCTCGGGCTGGCGGACTCGGTTCGACACGCCCGGACCGCCCCCCTCGGGTTGACATTCGACCCAAGTGAGTAGACCCTCCCGTAGAATGTCTACCCAAGAGCCGCACTCCGACCGGATCGAACTCCTCCAGGGCACCCTGGACGTCCTCATCCTCAAGACGCTGGCCCTCGGTCGCCGCCACGGGCAGGGGATCGCCCGGGCCATCGAGGAGACCTCGGGCGACGAGTTCCTGATCGACCACGGCTCGCTCTACCCGGCGCTCAAGCGGCTGGAGAAGCGGGGGTGGATCGTCGCGGAGTGGGGCGTCAGCGCGAACAATCGGCGCGCGCGCTTCTACGAGCTGACGGCCGCGGGGCGGGCGCGGGTGGGTGTGGAGGAGGCGCGGTGGCACCGGCTGGTGGCCGCCATGGGACGAGTGCTCGACGCGGGTGGGTCCGCGGGAGGTTGATATGGGGTGGAAGGGAGAGCGCAGTGACCTCGACGAGCGCGACGAGATGCTCGCGCACATCCGGATCGAGGCAGACCGCCTGATCGAGGAGGGGTGGTCCGAGGGGGACGCCATGCGCGAGGCGCGCCAGCGCTTCGGCGATCACGAACCGGTCTCCCCCACCGCCACCTCGGGCGCCCTCTCGGGACTCGACCTTCTGCGGCGAGACGTCGTCCACGGGCTCCGGCGCCTTCGAGCGACCCCGCTCACGACGGCCATCATCCTCGCCTCGCTCGTCCTCGGGATCGGGGTGAACACCGCCATCTTCTCGATCGCGGACCAGGCGCTCCTGCGGCCGATGGCGATCCCGGAGCCGGACCGCGTCGTGCAGCTCGAGTGGGACGGGCAGTGGATCGGAGAGGGCCGCGGGTGGGGGAGCCTCCTGCCGCATCCGGTCTACACCGAGCTCCAGGATCGCACCACCGCCTTCTCGGCGCTCGCCGCGCGCAGCCCCGGCGACGCGACGCTGATCACCGGTGGGGGGTCGGAGCGAGCGAGAGTCGCTCTCGTCACCGGTCGCTTCTTCGAGGTGATGGGGATCCGGCCGCTCCTCGGCCGCTTCATCGATCCGCAGGACGACGTCACCCTGGACGGTCACCCGGTCGTGGTCCTCTCCCACGCCTTCTGGCAGAGCCGCTTCGGGGGCGACGCGGGAGTGGTGGGTCGGGAGCTCCAGCTGAACGGCCGGACGATGACGATCATCGGCGTGGCTCCGGCCGGCTTTCACGGCACGGACTGGAGTCGTCCACCGGTCCTCTGGACCTCGATGATGATGAACGGACTGGTCCATTCGTGGGGGACGCTCGATCAGCCCCGGGTCCGCTTCCAGCACGTCTACGGTCGACTGGCCCCGGGGATCAGCCGGCGAGACGCACAGGAGGCGATCCAGCCGTGGTTCCGGAGCTACCTGCAGGCGGACATGGAGCACCCCGACTGGCCGACCGGTCGCGACCCCGGCGAGGTCCGCGCCTACCTGGCCTCGCAGCTGGCCGTCCAACCCGGGGGCACGGGGCAAGCCGACCGGTCCGAGGAGCTGACGCGCCCCGTCCTCATCCTCACCACCGCGACCGCCCTACTCCTGCTCCTCGCCTGTCTCAACGTGGCGAATCTCTCGCTCGCGCGGTCGGTCGCCCGGTATCGGGACACCGCCGTGCGAAGCGCTCTCGGGGCCTCCCGCGGCCGCATCGTGACCGAGCGGCTCGTCGAGTCCTTCCTCCTGGCCGCGATCGGGACCGCGCTCGGCGTCGCGCTCGCCCCCCCCTTCGGCCGGTGGATCCTGCGGTACGTCGAGGTCGGCGACGCCGCCACCGCGCTCGACCCCGGCGTCGACGGCCGGATGCTCGCGGTCGCCGGGGTAACGGCGGTCGTGGTCACCGTCCTCTCCGGGGTGGGGCCGGCCTGGTTCGCCTCGACCGTCCGGCCGATGGGGGCGCTCCGCACGCGCGTCTCGGGTCGCGCCGGGCTCGGAGTGCGGCGGCTGCTCGTCGTGGGCCAGGTCTCGCTCGCCCTCATCCTCCTGATCGGAGCGGGGCTCTTCGGTCGGACGCTCCGATCGCTGAAGGGAACGGGGCCCGGCTTCGAGACCGGGCAGCTCGTCTCCTTCGACGTCCACCCTGGCAACGATGGGTTCGACCGGGTGGAGTCGAAGGCCCTCCTCGAGGAGATCTGGGCCGCCGTGGAGGCCCTCCCCGGCGTCGAGGGCGCCGGCTTCGCGGCCTTCGCGATGATGACGGGCGGAGGGTGGGGAAACTCCATGCTCGTCGAGGCGAATCAGCGTTTCGTGACCGACGAGAACCTCCCGATGAACGCGATCACGCCCGGGTTCTTCGACGTGCTCGGGGTGAAGGTGCTGCGCGGGCGGGACTTCCTCCCGAGCGACCGCACCTCCGATCAGCGCTGGTCGTGGGACAAGGTCATCGTCAGCCAGTCGTTCGTGGACGCCTATCTTCCCGGTCGGGAGCCGCTCGGCACCCGCATCGACTTCGGGCGCGACCCCGACGCCTCCGCGCGCATGGAGATCATCGGAGTCGTCGAGAACTACCAGGAGAAGAACCTCCGGGAACCCCTGCCCCAGGTCTACTTCCCCGTCCTCGCCCAGGGGCGCACGGGGGGCACCTTCTACCTCCGGACTCGCGCGCCCCTCGCCGCGCTCGGCCCCGAGATCCGCGAACGGGTTCGCGCGATCAGCCCGGTCCTGACCGTCTCCGGGATGCGGACCTTCGACCAGCAGCTCGACCAGCTCCTCGTCTACGAACGCATGCTGTCGGCGCTCGGCGCCCTCTTCGCGCTCCTCGGGGTCGTCCTCGCCATGATCGGGATCTACGGGGTCCTGAGCTTCCAGGTGCAGCTGCGAACCCGCGAGATCGGGATCCGGATCGCTCTGGGGGCCCGACCGGCATCCGCGTCGCGTCTGATTCTGACCGATGCGGCTCGGCTGGCGCTCGGCGGGATCCTCCTGGCCCTACCCGCGGTCTGGGGGCTGGGCCGGTTGATCGAGTCGCAACTCTACGGCGTCCGCGCGGCCGACCCGAGCGTCCTGACGACAGGCGGAGGGATCGTCCTGGCGCTCTGTCTCCTCGCGAGCCTGGGTCCGGCCCTCCGCATGAGCCGGACCAGCCCGGTGGAGGCCTTCCGGGTGGAGTAGCGGGAGCCGCGGGTCGCGGATCGTACCCGCGGTCCTGACGGCCGCGGCTCCCCCTGCTCTACGGGTGCAACCAGCGTTGCAGTCGATCGGCGACCTCCGGCGAGCCGAAGATCGTCGTGTGGAGCACCCCGCGATCGGCGGGCAGCCGCAGCAGTCGGCTCTCCTCCACCGGGAAGCCCGGCGCCGATGCGTCCCAGACGCCCCTTTCCGGGACCACGAGATCGTTGGCGCGGTCCTGGAAGACGCGGTCCATCACCGCATCCGCTCCAGCCGAAACGAGCCAGCGCAACCCGCTGTCGACCGGTTCGTAGTCGGCGGCGATGGCGTAGTAGGTGCCGGCGACCCCGTCCCCGTTGAGTCGCTGGAGGAAGGCGCCGCCGGGCCGCATCGCCTGGAGGCCGGTCAGCGCTTCGACGGCGCCGCCACCCACGACCTTCACCACCGTGAGAACGGCGTCGAGCACGTCCCCGACCACCCCGGTCGGGAAGAGGTCCAGGATCATCGTGGTGCGGTTCAGCAGCTCGACCAGGTGGTCCCGGTCGGTCAGGATCGTCCCCGCGTTCGGGACCCCCGCCATGACGAGTCGGTCCACCTGCACGCGGTCATTCTCCAGCTGAAGCGGGTTGGGCCTCTGTCCCAGGGAGCGGGCGACGAGGCCTCCCCTGGAGTGACAGAGGATGTCGACCTGGAGCCGGACGTCTCCGGGCATCCGTTCGAGGAAGGTCCGGGCGTTCTCGAGCGGGGTCTCCGACAGGGTGAAGTGGTCGAAGGCGAGGATCCGGCCGTCGTACCGGCTCTGCAGCTCGACCACCAGCTCCCGCGGAAGCCCCCCGAAGGAGGCGTGGCTCGAGCTGAAGGTGCCGTGGACCAGGAGGAGGGCCTTCCCCTCCCCCATCCGTCGCCAGCCGTCGCCGTCCAGATCGGCGACCTCCGAGGTGCCGTAGTCCTGCACCGAGACCGGTCGCACGCGGTAGTCGCGGTTCTTCCTCTCCCACGCACCGGCCAGGTAGCGACTTCCGACCTCCAGAAGGGGATCGACGAGGGGAAGCAGGACCACCTTGAGCACCTTCTTGCCCAGCCGCCGGATCAGCGACCGCTGCGCCGTTTCGCCCGGCTGGTCGGGGGCGGGTGCGACGCCGCGCGGGATCCGGAAGAGGACCGACTCCCCCCCTCCGCCTCGCAGCACCGAATCGCGCTCCCCCCACGCCGGGGCATCGACGGGGAAGTGCCAGCTCAGGCCACCCGCCTCGTCGGCCATCAGGACGACCTGGGCGTGGGCGTCCAGCGCCGGCACCTCGAGTTCGAAGGCGTCCTGGTCGTTGGAGGGCGCCCGCAGCCCCGCACCGACGGCGGGATCGAGGCGTTCGGTATCGACGGTAATCGTTGCGAGCTCCGTAATCCCCGCCCGCTCGAGGGCGTCGTCGAGAAGGTCGGAGTCGAGCGCGGAGCTCCTCATCCCGGGACCTCGGTCGGTCGGCCAGGTCACGTTCAGCTGAGCGATGACGCCCGGCGCGTGGATCGCCCAACCGGGGCGGTCCAGGCGGACGGTCTCCGTGGTCCCGGGGGTGCGGGTGTCGTACGGCATGGTCAGCTCCTCCGCAGAGTGAGTTCCGGGTGTCCGTAGAAGACGTAGGCCAGGTACGTCGGAGCGACCGCGCCTCCGTTCCCGGCCCCGTCGTAGCGGTCGCGCAGGTCCATCAGGATGCTCCCCACGCTCTCCCCATCGGGGGCGGCGAAGGCGCGCGCGTAGAAGTCCGAGGCGATGTTCAGCGCCAACCGGTCGTCCACCGCCCAGATCGGGGCGAGGAGGGCACGGAAGCCCCCCTTCAGGCAGTTGCCCGGGAAGCCACCCGAGTCTCCGAGGATCTCCCCACCCGTCCCCACCATGCAGGCGTTCAGGAAGAGGAAGGGTCGGTACTCGGACCCCAGCACGCTCCGCCGGAAGAGGAGGGACCGAAGGGGCCTCCCGTCATTCAGGTAGAGCGCCGCCGAACCCGGTCGAGTGGGGTCGACCATCCCGTGGGCGGCGATGTGAACCACCTCGGCACCCACCCGCTCCAGCCCTCGGGAGAGCTGCGCGGACAGAAGGTCCCGCAGCGTCGATGACTCCGCCTGCATGACGATCGCCTGATACGCGTCGTACAGGTGCTGCCCTTCCGCCTCGGCGTGCGGCAGCGCCTGCATCGTCTCGTACACTCCGACCATGGCCGCCAGAGTCCGCACGTCGACCGAGGTCGCGGGCGGCGCCGGGCGCCCGTTCTCCCCCGTGATCCACCGACCCATGCGTACCTGCGCCCCGAGGACCGGGGGACGGGCGCCGTCCAGAGGCGTCTCCATCAACGCCAGCTCCCACGGCACGTACGGGTCGGAGCTGTAGACCAGGAGGGACGGGACCTTCCCCGGCTCGCGCGCGTGGACCTCGTCGGCGACGGCGCGCAGCACGGACCAGAACTCGGGCGGCAGCTGATCGGTGATCGTCGCGGCATGGCCGTCGAGCACGTTCTGGACGAGGGCGTCGCCGTGGTAGAGCGCCACGTCGTCGATGATCTGCCGGGCGAAGCTGCGCGCGTCGGTGCCCAGATCCACGTCGAGCGCTTCGTCCGGGAGCTGGACCGGGTGGGGCGTCCGGAAGGTCATCTTGAAGCGACCCGTCGCATCGTTGCCGTCCGGCTTCGCGAGGGTGACCTCCAGGTCGGCGCGGGCCTCGGGCTCGGCCACGACGATCGTCCCCACGTCGCCCGGATCGTCCAGCCAGTCCGCGCCCCGCGGGTCGTTGGCCGGCATCGGGTCCGATCCGGCCGGTCGCACGACGATCCGGCGCGCTCCGGTCCCGACCCGGGTGCCGCCGATCGAGAACTCCACGGTGAGCAGCGTCAGCCTCGGAGCGAGCTCGGGATCGTCCACGTCCTGCTCCGGCGATCGCGCCTCGAGGGGAATCCGGACCCGGGCCTCGTAGGGGGCCTCGTGACGAACGAGGAGCGTGTGTCGCCACCCCCTCGGAGCGTCGAATCCATCCGCGATCAGGACGAGGTCGAGTGTGAAGGCCTCCTCGCTCACCGGCCGCTCGATCCGCATCGGCCCACCGGTCACCTCCGCGACCGCCTCCGGAGCCAGGCCCACCTCGACGTCGAAACGTTCACCCGCCTCGACCTCCGGCGGGGCGTCCACGAAGGGGTGGGCCGAGATCTCGCGGACGGGTTCGGGCCGACCGGTCGCGGCGTCACCCGCCGCCCCCCTCTCCGGGCCGGGTCCGGGGGGCGGTTCACCCCCACCGGCGGCCGGCCCGGGTGTCCGCGCCATCCCGAAGGTGAGACCACGGATCTCGAACTCCCCACGATCCCGCCGCGTCGGGGACCTCAGCCCCCGTCCACGCTCCTCCCCGGCGTCGTGGTCCTCATCGGCGATGCGTTCCATCTCAAACCGTTCCGGCGCTTCGTCGGCGGTGCGTTCCATCTCCCACCGTTCCGGCGCCTCGTCGACGGTGCGTTCCATCTCCGACCGTTCCGGCGCCTCGTCGGCGTGCTCCAGCTCGTACCCGGGCGGCGGTCCCGGTGGGACGATGCGCTCCCCCGTCCGGGGGTGGATGGAGGGCCCTCTCACGCCGGGCGGG
>JANQLR010000254.1 GCA_028280525.1 Longimicrobiales bacterium | reverse complement strand
CACCGCGAACGACGTCCAGCGTCTGCCCCCCGAGTTCCTGCGGAAGGGGCGCTTCGACGAGGTCTTCTTCGTGGATCTGCCGGACGTGGAGACGAGGGCGGAGATCTTCGGGATCCACCTCGCCTCGCGCGACCGCGATCCGGCGGGCTTCCCGCTCGACGATCTGGCCGCGGCCGCAGACGGCTTCTCCGGCGCGGAGATCGAGCAGGTGGTCGTGAGCGCGCTCTACACCGCCTTCGCCGCGGGCCGGGCGGTCGGCGTGGACGACCTGCGGACGGAGATCGGGCGCACGCGGCCGCTCTCCGTGACGATGGCGGAGCGGATCGAGGCGCTGCGCAGCTGGGCGCGCGAGCGGACGGTGGGGGCGAACTAGGGGCTGTTCACAGGCCCTAGGGACCGCCCCGTCGATTCTGCAGCAGGACGGTCGTCCGCCCCAGTTCGGGATCGGACACGAGCGACACGATCGATCCGTCGATCCGGAAGGCGCTCGGGAAAGCATCGACCCGCACCGAGTCGATCGCACCCGAGCGCAGATTCACCACGATCGCGTGGAAGGGGCGACCTCTGGCCGAGTGCGGGCGCCACGGTTCGAGCCAGACGTGACCGTCCGGGTCCACGGTCATCCCCGCCCACTTCGTCCGAGCTGTGGGCCGCAACTGCTCGGATCCGACGCTGATACCGAGGGCCGCGGCCTGCGACCGGAGCCGTCGCTGATACCGAGGGCCGCGGCCTGCGACCGGAGCCGTCGCAGCCGGTCCAGATCGGCGTCCCGCCGGGACGGTACCGATCGAGCGGGGAGCCGGAGAGTATCGGATCGACCCGAAGCAAGATCCGCGCGAAGGAGCCAATCGCCCGCCCCGTCCGAGATGACGACGCACCCGGCGTGGATGCCCCAGAGTGGCTCCGCCTGTTGAGCGAACTCTCCGCGAACCAGGCGACCGCGCCACCGAGGCAGAGGGGGCATGGAATCGACGCGCAAGACCGTATGCGGTGCCGTAGACTCCAGCGCCCATGTGGTCAGAGCACGCTGACCCGAGGTGGGGTCCACGTCGTTCGTCGCGAAGACGATGCCGTCCTCACCATACGCGATCGCCGACACGCCCACCGGAAAGGGCGGCGTGGTCGTCGGGTACCGAAGGAACTCACCATCCTCGGAGAACTCGCTGATCCGACCGAGGCCGAACACCACGAAGGTGGAGTCCTGGGAGGCCAGCCAGGAGCCCGGGTGGAGCCGCTGGTAGGTGAACTCGCCCGGCCCCCTGCCCTCTCGCCCGATGGAGTCGATCAGAGCCAGGTCATCGTCGAGGACTGCGACCCGGTTGTTCCCCGCGTCGAAGACCAGGACGTCGTCGTCGGAGTCGACCGCCAGCCCCCACACGTCGGCGAACTCGACTCCTTCGTCCACGAAGGCATCGGCCGAGACCGAATAGCGCCCCAGCCCTTCGCCCAGCCACCCGCTCCGCTCCGAGATGCCGCTGCATGCGACTTCCATGCGGGGGGATGCGGTCTCCGCGGACTCGCGCTCGCAGCCGGAGCCGAACAGCGAGCAGAGCACCGCAGCACAGAGGAGGCCGGCCAGATGTCGAGGGGCGCCCATCTCGCTTCGGTACACCTCCGCCGAGACCGGGCCGACGGCGGGATCGGCCTCAACGACAGGGGAAGAGCAGGAGCGGACATTCTAGGCGCATCCCGCCGTGCCGCAAATCTCGGCCTCGCAAGGACGACGCCTCTCCCTCTCCCTCTACGCGTACCGCAGATCCAGCAGGTGCGCGCGGCTCCGCCCGTCCACCGTGCCCTCCGACGCCTTCTCGGCGAGCAGAATCCCGATCTCCAGGATCCGCCCGGTCTCGACCAGCTGCAGGAAGGCCTCGACGACCCGCGGATCGAAATGCCGGCCGGACTCGTCGCAGATCAGCTCGACCGTCTGGTCGACGGGGAGCGCCGCCTTGTACGGGCGCTCGTTGGTGAGGCAGTCGAAGGTATCCGCTACGGCCACGATCCGACCCTCGATCGGGATGTCGTCGCCGCGGAGTCCGGTGTACCCCTCCCCGTCCCACCGCTCGTGGTGCGAGAGAGCGATCTTCCGCGCCATCTGCATCAGGGGGAAGCGGGAACCGGAGAGGATGCGCGCACCGATCGTGGTGTGCGACTTCATGACCTCGTACTCCGCGGGGAGGAGCTTCCCGGGCTTCATGAGGATCGCGTCCGGGATCCCGATCTTGCCGATGTCGTGGAGCGGTGCGGCCCAGCGGATCAGCTCGACCTGGTCCTTGGGGAGACCGAGCTCCTCCGCGATGAGGGCGGAGAGGGCCCCGACCCGCTCGGCGTGCTGTCCGGTGACGTCGTCGCGGTACTCGGCGGCGAGTGCCAGGCGGGAGAGGATCTCCATCTGCGCCTCGGCCAGGTCGCTCGTACGCCGCTCCACCGTCTCCTCCAGCTCCTCGGCGTGTCGGGCCAGACGCAGGTGGAGGTTTCGGGTCTCGAGGAGGTTCTTGATGCGCAGGAGCACCTCGGTCGCCTCGAAGGGCTTGGTGACGAAGTCCTTCGCGCCCGCGCCGAGCGCGCGCTCCCGGGCGAAGGGGTCGAGGTCACCGGTGAGGATCAGGATGGGGAGGTACTCACGCTCGTCGACGAGCACGGAGATCTCCTCCATCACCTCGAAGCCGTCCTTCTTCGGCATGTGCAGGTCGAGGACGACGAGGTCGGGGCGGATCTCCCGGAAGAGGTGGAAGGCCTGATCGGGGTCGGTCGTGGTCAGCACCCAGGGGTAGCCGGCGCGGCGGAGCAGCCGATCGAGCGCCTCGACGTTGTCCCGCTCGTCGTCGACGACGAGGATCCGGGAAGTCTCGAGCTCGGGCGTGGCGGGCTGCAGGCGTAGCATCGGTCCGTGCGGCGCATCGACCGGATTCCCCCGGCGGGGTGACCCCCCTCAACCGGGCGTCTGCTGGGCAGTCTCGGCCGGTCCCGGGGGCGCTTGAGGGAACCGCTCGCCTCCCGGGACCGGCTCCGCCACCTCGGGTCGGTCGTTCGCCGGCGAGTTCACGGCGCGGGACACCTCGATCGCCTGAAGGAGCCCCGCCGGCGCCGGGTGCAGCAGCGCCTGAAGACGAGCGGGATCGCTCCCGGGATCGAGCCAGGCGGCCACCCCTTCGGCGTCCAGAACGACCGGCATGCGATCGTGAATCCCCGCCATCCACGGAGAGGCGTCGGTCGTCAGGAGGGTGAAGGTCGAGAGGGGCGCCTCGTCCGGACCCCGCCACCGCGACCAGAGGCCCGCCACGGCGAAGGGTGCACCGTCCGGCTGCCGGATGAGGAACGGGGTCTTCGGCCCCTCGGTCTCCCCCCGCCACTCGTAGAAGCCGGTCATCGGCACGATGCAGCGACGACGACGGAAGGCGTCGCGGAACGCCGGCTTCGTCGCGACGGTCTCGCTCCGCGCGTTGATCATCCGGGAGCCGACCCCGGGGTCGTCCGCCCCCTCGGGGACGAACCCCCATCGGAGCGGCCCGAGCCTGCGCTCCCCTTCGGCTCCCCGCAGGATCGCGAGCGACTCCTGCATCGGCGCCACATTCCACCGCACGGGCCAGGAGTCGAAGGTCGGGACGTCGACCTCGAAGCTCTCGATGAGCTCGTCCAGCGGCGCGACGAGCTGGAAACGCCCGCACATCAGTCGGGGTGGGCCCGCTCCAGGACGACCAGCACGTCGCCGCTCTCCCGGATCTTCCGGAGCCCGAGGAGGTGCATGAGCTGCAGGGCGTACCAGCGCGCGACGCGGCGGTTGATCACGTAGGCGCCCGGTCGCGTCGGGTGGCGGCGGATTCCGGGCGCGAGGTGCACCCAGCGCTGCATCCCGGTCTTCCGCATCACCCGCGAGAGCGCCAGCCACAGGGGGTTGAACTCGCGGACCTCGAAGAAGCCGTCCGTGCCCTGGTCCTGGTAGAGCGGCATCAGGACCCGGGCCCGTTCGCGCGCCCTGACCGGGCCGGCACGATCCCGGGCCAGCTCCTCTCCCGGCCGGATCGGCTGGAAGTTGCGATACCCGGGATTCATCTGGAATTCATCATCCGGCTCAACCGGGTGTCGGTAGCGCATCTCGAAGACGGGCGGGAGGTGGCGTGTGTCGCGGTGGAGGAGCTTCCGCGCCTCCATCACCTCCGGAAAGTCGGACTCGTCGACGATCCCGGTCGCGTACAGCATCATCCAGATCCCCGCCTCCGCCCGTTCGATGGCCCGGGGCTCGTCGTGCTGGCCGCTCTCGAAGGCCATCGTCAGCGCTCCGCGGCGCCCCATGTAATCGTGGAGCGTACCGTCGACCAGCTCCTCCAGACCGAGGACGAGGGGGACCGGGATCTTCAGCGCGACCGCCCGGTTCGTCAGCGAGTCGGAGACCGCGGTGAAGGGGCCGCCGGAGCCGGAGGTGGTGTGCACGTCCATGACGGAGACGTGGCCCTCGGCTTCGTCGAGGACGCGGTCGAGTTCGCGGAGCAGCTCGAGCTGCTCGACATCCTCGTGGTAGCCCCCCTCTCCCCCGCACCGGAGCTCTTCGATGCGCTGGGGCGTCCAGGCACGGTTGAGGTCGCGGTCGACGTAGCGAACTCCGCCCTCCAGCGCGGCGATGTTCCCGACGAGGAAGACCGCTCGCCCAAGCATGCGGTCCTCGCGCTCCCGGAGCACGCGCACCACGCGACGTCCACCCTCGACGCCCGCCGGCTCATTCCCGTGGACCGCCCCCACGACGATCAGCGTGGGGCGCACCCCCCCTGGACCGAGATCGGCAATTCGCCGCTCGATCGGTCCCCCGATCTCGACCTCCACGTCAGTCCGTTTCGCTCAGTCGTTCTTCGAGGAGCTGGTAGGCGATCGGCATGAAATCCCGTTCGCTCACGATCCCGACGAGCTTTCCGTCCTTCGTCACCGGCAGACAGCTCACCCGATGGCGTCGCATCAGCTCGATCGCCTCCAGTGTCGGCGTCTCCGGCGTGACCGTGACCGGGTCCTCTTCCATGATCTCCCGAACGGGGATCTCCCGGCCGGCGTCGCCCTTGTGCTCGGAGATGAGCC
>JANQLR010000209.1 GCA_028280525.1 Longimicrobiales bacterium | reverse complement strand
GCTCGCGTTGCCGCCCCGGATGCCGCCCGGATGGACGACTTCGGCCGCGCACTCTCCCTCGACGGCGACCGGCTGGCGGTGGGTGCGCCCCGCAAGCGGGACGGCGAGGGGACGGTCTACCTCTTCGAGCGGGGTGCGGGCGAGTGGGCGCACGCGACGTCGATCGTCCCGGGCGCGGAGGCGGACCACCGGCTCTTCGGACTCGCCCTCGACCTCGCGGGCGACGAGCTCCTGATCGGCTCACCGCAGGTCGACGGGTCCGGGGCGGTGTACCGCTACTCACGCACCGGGACCGAGTGGGTCGCCGATGAGACGCTGACGCCGGGCGATCCCGCGGCCGCGGGCTTCGGCGCCTCGATGTCGAGGGACGGAGACCGACTCCTGATCGGCGCCCCGGCCAGCGGCGAGGGGACGGGCGGCGCCTTCGTGGCGACGCGGGAGGAGACCGGGTGGTCGACCCCGGTCGCGCTGGAGGTGCCCGAGGGCCTGGGGGAACGAGCCGGATTCGGCAGCTCGGTGCTCTGGATGGGGGACCACGCCGTCGTGGGCGCCCCGGGTGCGGCGGTCGTCGTCCTCTACGCCGAGAACGAGGCCGGGGACTGGCTGGTCGACCGGGTCGTGCGGCCCTTCGACGTGGGGGACGGCTCGCAGTTCGGCTTCTCCCTCGCTGCGGCCGACGGTGAACTCTGGGTCGGTGCGCCCGGCGCGGCGCGGCGGGACGGACGGGTCTACCGCTACCTCTCGGACGGGATGGGCGGCTGGCACACGGCCGTCCGCGTCGACCCGGACGAGACGACGGGGGACTCCTGGCCCTTCGCCTTCGGCTACTCCGTGGCCGCCGACTCCGATCGCGCGGTGATCGGCATGCCGTCGCGCGATTTCGGGGAGGGCCGCGCCCTCGCCATCGCCCGCGACGGAGCGACGTGGGCCGCCACCGGGCTCCTCGAGGGGGAGATCTTCCGCCTCGGTCAGGGCCTGGCTTCGGGCGACCGCTGCGAGTCCGGAACGATGTCCGAGTTTCCCTGCGAGAACATGGAGCTCGTCGCGCACCTCCCCGTCTCCGCCCTCGGTGGGGAGCGCGGCGTTTGGGTGAACGACGTCTGGGGGTGGGAGCACGCGGAGAGCGGTCGGCGCTTCGCCCTCGTGGCCCGCCGGGACGGCGCCGCCTTCCTGGAGGTGACCGACGCCGCTGCGCCCCGACTGGTGGGCAACCTGCCGCGCACGTCGGGTTCGCGCCCCTCGGTCTGGCGCGACATCAAGGTGATCGGCGACCACGCCTTCATCGTCGCCGACGGGGCGGGCGCCCACGGGATGCAGGTCTTCGACCTGACCCGCCTCCTCGACGTCGGGGCCGAGGTGGTCGAGTTCGAGCCCGAGACGACGTACCGCGAGATCTTCAGCGCCCACAACGTCGTCGCGGACACCGCCACCGGGTACGTCTACGTCGTCGGCTCGAACAGCGGCGGCACGACGTGCGGGGGTGGGCTGCACATCGTGGATGTGCGCAACCCGCTCGAGCCGACCTTCGCCGGGTGCTACCGGGACGCGACGAGCACCCGGGGCTACACCCACGACGCGCAGTGCGTCGTCTACAGCGGCCCCGACGAGGACTGGCGGGGGAAGGAGATCTGCCTCGGCTCGAACGAGTCGGAGCTCAACATCGCCGACGTCACCGACAAGTCGAACCCGATGACGATCGCGCGGGCGAGCTACCCGAACGCCGCGTACGCGCATCAGGGCTGGCTCGACGAGGAACAGCGCTACTTCTACATGAACGACGAGGGCGACGAGACCGCGGGCGTCGTGGCGCGGACCCGCACCATGGTGTGGGACCTCACCGATCTCGACGACCCGATCCTGGTCAAGGAGTACTTCGGCCCGGTCGCCGCATCCGACCACAACCTCTTCGTGGTCGGGGACCGGATGTACCAGTCGAACTACGGGAGCGGCCTCCGCGTCCTCGACATCAGCGACCGCGCGAATCCTCGGGAGATCGCGCACTTCGACAGCGCTCCGTACAACGACGACGAGCCCGGCTTCAGCGCGACCCAGAGCGGCGCCTGGAGCAACTACCCCTTCTTCGAAGACGGGCTGGTGATCTTCACGAGCGTGCGCGAGGGCCTCTTCATCATGCGGGTGCGCCGGCCGATCACCTGCCCGTGGGAGGGGGCCCGGCCGACGCGGCTGCCGACGGCCGCGATTGTGCCGGAGGCTCGCTCACCCCGGGTAGTCGAGCGCACCCTCCAGCCCGTCCCACAGCCGGTCCCGCATCGACCGCGCCTGACCCACGGCGGCCACGCCCTCCTCGGTGAGCGAGAAGTAGCGGCGGGGTCGCCCCCCTCGAGCCGGGTCGGGGTCGGCGAGCCGCGACCGGACGAGGCCCTTCGCCTCCATCCGGTCGAGCGTCGAGTAGACCGCGCCGATCGAGACGTCGCGACCGGCGCGCTCCTCCAGCTCGCGGCGCACCGTCATGCCGTACGCCGCCTCGTCGTCGCCGCGCGCATGCACCCGAGCCAGCGCCAGGAGGACCAGCTCCTCGAGCGAACCGATGAATCCGTCCTTGCCCATGCTCAGCCCTCGGAGTGGAGCGAGATGACGGGATCGACCGTCGCGGCCCGGCGGGCGGGCAACGCGGCAGCCAGTAGACCGACGAGCGTCAGCACGATGGCCCCGCCCGCGAAGCTCGTGGCGTCGGTCGGTGCGATCCCGAAGAGCACCGCCGAGAGCGCCCGGGAGCCGAACCACGCCCCGATCAGCCCGAGCGCTACGCCGAAGCCGACCAGCCGACCGGCGCCGCCCATGATGTGGCGGATGACGCGCGCCGGGCTCTGCCCGAGGGCGAGGCGAACCCCCCACTCCCGCGTCCGCCGGGTGACGAAGTGGTTGAGGACGCCGTACACGCCGACCGCCCCGAGCACCAGCCCCAGGAGACCGAGCGCCGTCAGGAGGTGGACCATCTGCCCGGTGCGTCCCAGCGCCCGCTCGAAGGCGGCGTCCATGCTCTCCAGGTCGGAGACGGCCACCCGGGGATCGAACTCGCGAACGGCGGCGCGCACCGGTCCGGCCAGCGTCTCGACCGGGTCGAGCGAAGTCCGGATCAGGAAGGTGTGGTTCTCGGGGACCCAGGAGAACTGGCGCCCGAGGACGTAGCGGGCGGGACCCACCGGCTCCCGAAGTCCGGTGAGCGCCTCGTCCTCCACGACCCCCACGACCGTGGCCCAGCCGGAGCCGAGCCCTGGGTCGATGCGCGCCCCGAGGACCTCCTCGTCGGCGAAGTACTCCCGCACGAAGGCCTGATTGACCACGGTCACCACGGTGGATCCCGGCTCGTCCGTCGCCTCGAACTCGCGACCCTCGATCACGTCCACCCCGGCGTTGGCGAAGTATCCTTCGGTCACGAACCGGTACAGCGTGCTGCGGTTGATCGGCTCCCGGCCCTCGATCGCCAGGCCGAAGTTCCAGCCGGCGCCCCACAGCGGGGGCACCTGCACCGCTGCCGCGGACTGGACGCCGGGCACCGCTTCGAGCCGGTCCCCGAGGGCCTCCAGCGCCATCCCTCGCTCCGCGTCGGGGAAGTCGAGCTGCCCCATCGTCACCGTCACCTTGAGCAGCCCCTCGGGTTCGAAGCCGGGGTCGACGTCGTAGAGGGCGTCGACGCTCCTCAGCATCAGCCCGGCGCCCGTGATGAGGATGACGGCCAGCGCCATCTCGAAGACGACCAACCCCCGTTCGAGGACCCCGCCCGAGGTGACCACCCGGCGAGAACTCGAAAGGCCGCCCCGTGGACCCGCACGAAGGAAGTTCAGAATCGGAGCCGATCCGACCGCGAGCGACACCAGGAGTGCGAGGCCGAAGGCCGCGCCGAAGATCCGCCAGTCCACCCCCAGCCCCATGCTCAGCTCCCGGGTGAGGGGGAGGGCACCCACGATGCCCTGGAAGGCCCCGGCGGCGAAGGCGACTCCGACGATCCCCGCCAGCAATCCCACCACCGTGGACTCGACCAGGAGCTGACGGCCGATCCGGCCCCGACCCGCGCCCAGCGCGATCCGGATCGCGAGTTCCTGCCGGCGGGCTCGCGTTCGCGACAGTGCGAGCGCCGAGACGTTGGCAACCGCCATGGCGAGGATCAGCCCGACGGCGCCCAGAGTGAGCCAGAGCGCGGTGCGAACGTCGCCGACGATCTCGTCCCGGAGCGGGAAGAGTTCGGCCCCCTCCGTCCGGTCCCACTGCCGGCTCGGGTACTCGAAGTTGGCGCCGAGCTCCGTGGTCACGTGGTCGAGGACGGGGGCCATGTCGGCGATCGCCCTTCCCTCCGGGAGCCGGGCGACCACACTCCACCGTCCGCTCGAGTTCTCCGGATCGATCGGGCCGGGCAGGAAGACCGAGTAGCCCCGCTCCGGAAAGAAGAAGCCGCGGGGCATCACCCCCACCACGGTACGCGGCTCGCCGTCGATGACGACGATGCGTCCGAGGACGTTCGGATCCGAGCCGAGGTCGTTCTGCCAGACCTCGTGCCCAAGCACGACGACGGGCGCCGCTCCCGGTGCGTCGTCTCCGGGCTCGAAGCCGCGACCCAGGAGGGGACGCGTTCCCAGGACGTCGAAGAGCTCCGCCGAGGCGAGGGTGCTGTTGAACTGCGAGGTGGGGCCGTCGGGGAGCCGGAAGGTCACCGACGCGGTCGTGTACCCGCTCGCGCCGTCGAACCCGTCCCACCGATCGCGCATGTGGAGGAGTTCGGGGGCACGCCACGAGTACTGGTCCCAGAGCACCACGAGCTGCCCGTCGTCCGCGTACGGCAACGGCTTGAGCAGCGTGTCGTGGATGACGCTCCAGAGAGCTGCGGTGCCTCCGATGCCGGCCCCGAGCGTGAGCACCGCGATCACCAGATAGCTCGGCTGGCCGAAGAGGCTTCGCACTGCGTAGCGAACATCCCGTCCCATCCCCTCCATCCTTCCCCCTCCCTGTTCGGAGAACGCCTCAGCCGGACCGCTGAAGCCTCGACGATGCCGCCACCACCGACGCTCGACCGTCGTGCGCAACGAGGAGAGGACCTGGCGTCGGTACCACCGGCGCGCGGCACCCGGGCCCGACTCGGCGTGGATCCGCCGGAACTCCTCCGCGAGATCGCCCAGCGCGGCCCCCTGCTCCTCCGGAGGCAAGGCGATCCCCAGGAGCGCCTCGAACACTCTCGGGACACCGGGCGGCCTGCGGGTCATCTCTCCTCCACTCCTCGTCTTCCACTCCCCACGGCGAGCTGCATTCCTACAATGCAGAAATGCAAGCGATTCTACAATGCAGAAATACCTCCCGCGTGTCCAGCTGCCCCGGAGGCGTTCAGCTCCTCAGAGCCTCCGTCGGCTCGATCCGGAGGGCGCGGAGGGTGGGTCCGGCGCAGGCGATCAGACTGACCCCGAGCAGGAGGCAGACCCCGGGAATCAGCGCCGCCAGGATCGCGACGGGTCCGTCCACCGCGATGGAGCGGAAGACGTGCCAGGCGACCGGCATCCCGAGCAGGACCCCCGTCGCGACCTGGGCGATCGAGCGATTCGCCACCACGGCGACCAGGGAGAGGTCCCCCGCACCCAGGGCGGCGCGAATCCCGATCTCCCGCGTCCGCTGCGAGACCGCGTACGAGGTGAGGGCGTAGAGACTCGACACGGCCAACGCCAGCAGGACCGCGATCAGCGTGGCACCCGCCAGGGTGAGGAGTGCCAGGAGATACCAGTCCTCCTCCTTCACCTGGTCGAGGGGGAGCGCGGAGACGAGCCCGACCTCGGAGTCCACCTCGTTCAGCAGGGTTCTCAGTCGGGGGATGAACTCGAGGGGAGGACCTCCGGTCCGGACGGCGATGTGCAGCGGGCTGACCTCGCCGGCGGACATCGGCAGGTAGATCCCCCCGAACCGCTTCTCGATCCCCAGCCCGTGCATCCCGAGGTTGGGAACGACCCCGACGACCTCCAGCCAGGGTCCCGGAGAATCCGGGTTCCCGAGGAACCGGATCCGACGCCCGATCGGATTCGCGTTCCCGAAGGCGTGGGTCATCATGTCCTCGTTGATGATCACCGTCGTGGATTCGCCGTCCAGGTCGCGCAGGTCGAAGGGCCGGCCCAGCGTCACCTCGACGCCCAGCCCAAAGAAGAACCCCGGGTAGACCCGGGCGGAACGCACGTCGTAGTGCGGCTGGTCGTCGGCTCGCGGCCCGGGATCGAGTTCGACATCCCCGCGGCGATGATGGGTGTGCATCGGCAGGACGCCCCCGGAGGCCACGCCACGAACGCCGGGGTCCTCCGCCAGCGCCCTCAGGAGCGATTCGTGCCGTTCCGCCCGGCGGGTACGTTCGTCCTCCGGCGCCCTCGGATCGACGGACGAGGTCGGAGTGGTCGACAGCGCAACGCGAATCGCGAGGTAGTCCCGCGCATCGATCGCCATCTCTCGCTGGTCGACCTCTGCGCGCACCATCGCGCTGGCCGTGGCCGAGGCGAAGCCGAGCACCGCGACGACGATGGCCACGTCGGCCACGATCAGCAGTCCGGGGATCCCGCCGAAGCGGCTGCCCGACCTGCCCGCCTCGGCGCGCTGCACGTTCTGCTGGACCTTGCCGCTGGTCATTCGCAGCGCCGGAAGGATGCCCGCGAGGATCGCGCTGACCGCGCCCAGCACGAGTCCCAGCCCGACCGTGGTCCAACGCAGGCCGTAGTCGTACCACCACGGCATCCGTTCGGAGATCGGGCCCAGCGTCTGGACCAGGCCGGGCGCACGTGCCGACGTGAGGAGCGGCGGCAGCTGGCTCAGAAGCAGAAGACCGACTCCGACCGCCACGGTAGCCATCACCCCCGTCTCGACGGCGATCTGCCCGACGATGCGGCGCCGGCTCGCGCCCAGCGCCGTCCTCACCGCGATCTCTCGGCCGCGGCCCGTGATCCGCGCGAAGACGAGCATGCCGACGTTGACGCACGCCACGGCCAGGACGGCGAGCGCGCTCAGCGCCAGGAGAAAGAAGTCGGGCTCCTCGGCGATGCGCCCGTACCGCCGCGGCGAGAAGGCTCGGGCGAAGGGGGTGACCTGGATCTGGAGCGCTCGTCCACGCCCGGAGACGGCCTCTGCGCTCGCGGCATGGAGCGCCTCGAACTCGGCCCGTGCCGCCTCGGTGGTCGCGCCGTCGGCCAACCGACCGAAGATGTGCACCTCCAACTCCGGCGGCTCTCCGTCGGCCCGCAGAGCCGGGCGGAGTGGCATCCAGACGTCCTGGGTGCGCGGAAAGCGAAAGCCCGCTGGCATCACGCCCACGACCGTATGCGGGACTCCGCCGATCCATACGTCCTGTCCCACGACGGAGGAGTCGCCGGCAAAGCGGGCTCTCCAGACGGGCTCCCCCAGCACGGCGACCGCAGGGGCCTCCGGGAGGAAGTCATCCGAGAGCAGGGTCCGGCCGAGGAGCGCGGAGACGCGCAGGATGCGGAAGGTGGCCTCGGTCACCTCGCCGCCATCCACCAGCGCACTTCCGCCCCGTGAGGAACCCAGATTGAACCGGCCGACGCGAACCGCGGCCACCTCCTTCATGGTGGAAGGCCCCACCTGGAGGGAGTGGAAGAGCCCGAGGGTGGAGGGCACGGCCGAGTGCTCCTCCGGCGACCACAGGCGGAGTGCGCGGATGCGATCGCCCCCGAGCACGGGGAGGTCGGCTTCCGCGATGCCGGCGAGGTGCCACGGAGCGAGACCGACCGGGATTCCGATCGAGAGCGCCAGGACCGACGCGGCCGTCAGTCCGGGCGTCTTCCGGACCAGTCGGAGCCCGAGCCGGGCGTCCAGGAGGGAGGCGCCGCAGCCGTGTCGAACGGCCTCCTTCCAGACCGCGGAGGCGGAGCCCATGGCATTCGCGAGGTAGCGGCGCCGGATGCGCCCGTGGGACATCCCCCGCTCTCCATCCCGCTCCGCCAGCTCGTCGAACTCCGCCAGGAGGACCGGTGCGGCCGGCCCTCGGACCAGGAGTCGCGCGAGCCACCGAAGGAGCCGCATTCCCCTGGGGGCCCCGGGGCCCCGCGTCGGTTCATCCATCCGCCGCCTCCACCATCCGTTCGAGCCGCGGAACCAGACCCGCGGCCATGCTCTGCATCGTGTCCCAGGCGGAGAGAAGGGCTCGGGATCCGGCGGGTTGCAGCTCGTACAGCTTCCGTGGACGGCCCGGACCCTCGCCGGCGCGCTCGACCCTGGAGGAGACGAGGCCACGCTCCTGCATCCGACCCAGCGCCGTATAGATCGAACCCGACGAGACCGCGCGGCCGGTCCGCTCCTCGATCGATTCCCGGATCGCGACTCCGTAGGCCTGATCGCCCAGCGCCACGATCGAGAAGAGGATCAGCTGTTCGAACTCGCCCAGGTAGGTCATGGTGACGGGAGTGTGGGGACGGGGAGGCTGGTCTTTTTATTACTACAGTGTAGCCATATCTGCAAGCGACGACCTGCCACTTGACCCCGAGGGCTTCCACAGGCATTGTGACTGACCAGTCAGTCATTCACGGGAACTCGCCGGCTCCTCCATGTCCCTCCTCTCCGTGAAGCCCACACCGCCTCTGCGGCGCTCGTGCGCCTCCCAGGGGTGGAGCGCGAGTGCGGAGGACTCCTCCGCAGGTGAGGCGTCGGGCGCGAAGGCTCGCGCCAACGGATTCCCCGGGATCGTGATTCGAGGCCCCCGTCTCACCCCTCCGGTTCCCAGGGTCTCGGCCTTCCTGTACGGGTGGCAGCCCGACCCCGGCCCCACCCTTCCGTTCGGGCGCTGGAGGGACGGAAGATGACCAACCACTCGCCCCTGCCGCCCGAGAAGAGCATCCGGAGGAGACGTTCATGAGCCCGAGAAGGGTCGACAAGAAGCTGCGCCGCGAACGGGTCCTGACCGCCGCGGCCCGCGTCTTCGCGGAGTACGGCTACCGACAGGCCACCATCGACCAGGTCGCCGAGGCGGCGGGCGTCGCGAAGGGCTCCGTGTACCTCTCCTTCGACAGCAAGGAGGACCTCTTCTACGGCGTACTCGAGGACTTCACGCGGGACTTCGTGGGTGACGAACTCGACCTGGAAGACCCGCCGAGCGGACCGGTCCTCGATCGTCTCGAGGACACCCTCTACCGGATCACGCGAGCGGTCGAAGAGGATTGCTCCGCGATCCCGTTGACCGTCGAGTTCTGGGCTGCGTGCGGCGCCGAAGAGACGCGAGACCGCTTCGGGCCGAGATACGCGCGAATGATCGACGACTTCCGGTCGCGGATCCTCGCCCTTCTCCAGCAGGGGAGGGACCTCGGCGAGGTGCGCGCCGATGCCCCCGTCGAGGCCCTCGCCTCGTGCATCGTGGCGCTCGTCGATGGACTGCTCATCCAGCAGTGGACGGTGCCGGGCTTCAGCGCCTCCACCACGCTCCGTACGGCCCTGCCGATGCTGCTGCTCGCGCTCCGGACGGAGTAGTCGCCGGACCGATCCGTGAAGCTGGCTCGGTTCTGCGGCGGTGTCCTTCTCCTCTCCACCCCCTTCTGGTGGCTGGGGTGGCGG
Source organism: Longimicrobiales bacterium (assembly GCA_028280525.1). Classification (GTDB taxonomy): domain Bacteria; phylum Gemmatimonadota; class Gemmatimonadetes; order Longimicrobiales; family Gaopeijiaceae; genus Gaopeijia. The sequence goes on along the minus strand of JANQLR010000209.1, from coordinate 28,403 downwards.
GTCCACGATCCGAGCCTCCCCGGAGGCCTGCCGGCGAGCGCGCTGATGGTGGTGGCTCCTGCGGCCGTGGGCGTCCTGCTGGCCGCAATGGAGTCGGGGCGGGCGGGCCTTCGCGCGCTATGGGTTCCGACGAGGGTGCGCATCACCCGTCGTCGGGCACTCTGGTGGATGGCCTCCGCCGCGACGATGCCCTGCGTGCTCGCCGCCTCCCTCCTGCCGCTCGCACGACTCGGCGACTTTCCCGACGTCCTGGCGCTGCCGGGCCCCGGGGCGCTCGCGCTGCTCGGTGCGCTCTACCTCGTCGCCGCTGCGGTCGAGGAGATCGGGTGGACGGGGTACGCGACCGACGAGGCCGTACAGCGGTTCGGCGAGGCCGGGGGCGGCGCGCTGCTCGGAACCGTGTGGGCGGTCTGGCACATCGTCCCCTGGCTTCAGATGGGCCATTCGGCGGGCTGGATCGTCGCCCAGTGCTCCTTCAGCGTGCTCCTGCGGGTGCTTCAGGTGACCGTCTACGCGGAGACCGGTCGGGCCCGGACGCCGGTGGTCCTCCTCCACGCGACCGCCAACCTCTCCCTCATCCCCGACGACGGTCGGCTGTACGACCCCCTCCTCGCGTCGATCATCCTCCTGGTCCCGGTGTCCGTCGCCCGGCGGGTCGGTCGGCGAAGGCCCCCGGTTCCGAGGCCTCCGCGACCTCCTCCGAGGTGAGTCCGAAGAGGGGAGGTGTCTCCACCCCCAGCGCGGCGAGGTGCAGGTAGATCTGCCCGCGGTGATGGGCCTCGTGCTCCAGGAGCGCCCGGAGCCACTTCCAACTCCGGATGGTCGAGCCGGCCGGCGTTGCGACGCGGGCCTGGAGATCGTCGGGCGTGAGCCCGGCGAAGATCTCGCGGGACTCCGCGGTGCACCGGTCGAAGAGCGCGATGACCTCCGGAAGGGTGGGCCCATGCTCGGGCCCGCAGCCGTCGTATCGACTCGGCCGCCCCTGCACGTTCTCCGCGAACATGTGACGCTCGAGCAGGGCGAGGTGCCGCACCAGGTCTCCGAGCGTGAAGGCGTCGTCGTGTGGCCGCCATTCCAGGCGGTCCGGAGGGATGAGCCCCAGGAGGCGCCGGGTCCGCCCCTTCGCTCGGTCGTAGTACGACAGGAACTGGTCGATCTCGGTGATGATCACGCGTACTCCGTCCGGCTGGGGGGTACCCCCATCCTGACGACTGACGCTCCACTCCGCACCCCCCGCTCGACCCATCGGCGATCGGCGTGCGGGCCTTGGAGGTCGGCGCTGATCGAGCGACGTTTCCGGCATCGATGTGTGACGGCCCGTGGACCCGTGTGGAGTAGACCACCGTGCTGAACTCGACGCTGCGAACGCGTACCCGAAGCTCCATCGCCGCCCTTCTTCTGGGCCTTTCCGTCACCGCCTGCGGAGAGAGCAGCACGGGGCCGTCGGACTCGCTCTCGGCCGCCGAGTTGGCGCTCCTGGCGCAGTCGCTCTTCACCCTCGGGTTCGACGCCAGCTTCGACGACACCCCCGCCTCGGCCCCCGGGCTCGCCGCCGCTCCGATTCCCTTCGAGTCGTCCCTCGATACGACGGTCCCCTGCCCCGTCTCCGGCAACGTGCGGATCCAGGCGACGATCTCCGGCGTCTTCGACGACGAGACGGGCGCGGCATCGATCGACTACGTGCTCGACCAGACCCACGCCGCCTGCACCGTTCGCTCCGACGATGGTTCGACCGAGCTGCGGATCGATGGCGATCCCGGAACCCGCTTCAGCTACTCGATCGAGCTGAGCGAAGGCCTCTTCACCGTGGACGGGGCGCTGACGGGTCGCGTGCGGTACGCGACGCAGGAGCTCTCCGGCTCGTGCGAAGCCGACCTCACCTGGTCGGGCAACGGGGGGATCGAAGGCGGGAACACCTTCGCGATCGCCGGGACGATCTGCGGTACCGACGTTTCGACCTCCCTGTCGGACGGCTGAGGATCCGACCTCGGCTTGGCCCCGTCGACGGGCAGCGACATGTTGTTGCGTCGTTCGTCCCGTCCAGACCTGCTGACATGCACCTCCTTCGTTGGGCGACGATCCTCGCCTCTTCCGGATCGGTCGCCCTGACCGCCGTCCTCTTCGCCGACGGCGCTCGACCCCGGCCTGCGCTCGCGGCCCCTCTCGACACCCCCGTCGTCACGGCGTCGGACTCGACCGCGACCGTGCCGGTCGGCGCACCGCTGCCCGCGAAGTCCGACTCGACGGCGGAGGCGCCGATCCTCACGGCCGACTGGAGGGACGCCCCGGAGATCCCGCGCCCCCTCCCGCCCCTCCCCGAGGGCCCCTTCGAGGGCTACCGGCGCGGGGAGGATCCGCTCTGGGCCGAAGGCGCAGGGTGGCCGGTGGCCGGACCGGAGCCGCTCCCGGGCGCACTCCTCCCCCACAACCGGATCGTCGCCTACTACGGCAACCCGCGGTCCCGCAGGATGGGGGCGCTCGGCGAGACCGACCCCGTGGAGATGCGCCGCCGTCTGGAGGAGCAGGTCGAGGCGTGGCGGGAGGCCGATCCGGAGACCCCGGTCGTCCCGGCGCTCCACCTCATCGCCGTCGTCGCACAACAGGATCCGGGGCCGAATGAAGAGTACCGGTCGATCATGCCGGCGAGCCTGATCGAGGAGATTCACGGCTGGGCGCGGGAGATGGGCGCCATCCTCTTCCTCGACGTGCAGGCGGGGCTCGGGGATCTGGAGGCGCTCGTGCACGGGCTCGAGCCGTGGCTCGCCCTCCCCGACGTTCACCTGGGAGTCGACCCGGAGTTCAACATGGAGTCCGGCGCGCGCCCGGGGACCCGCATCGGGACGCTCGGCGCCGACGAGATCAACCGGCTTTCCGGGTGGCTCGAAGGGCTGGTCGTCGAGCACGACCTCCCGCCGAAGGTGCTCGTCGTGCACCGCTTCACGCAGCGCATGGTCGGCAACGCGACCGACATCGCGCTGCGACCCGAGGTGCAGGTCGTCATGCACATGGACGGGTGGGGCGAGCCGTGGCTGAAGCGCGCGACCTACCACGACGTCATCGTGCGGGAGCCGGTCGAGTTCGCAGGCTTCAAGGTCTTCTACCACAACGACTCGAAGGGCGGCGAGCCGGTGATGACTCCGGCGGACATCCTCCGGCTGCGACCGATCCCGCTCTACATCCAGTACCAGTAGCGGGCGTCGGTCCGCGCCCCTCACCGCAGCTCATCGACCCCTCGGGACTCTTGCGCGCAGACCCCGACCCCTGATTATGTCGACAAAGTAACTCACGTCGACATCACACTTCGGGGCGCGCACGCATGGGACGGGATTCCCTCGGGGAGTTCGAACTGCTGGTCATCCTCGCCGCCCTTCGTCTGGGGCCCGCCGAGGCGTACACGGTCTCCATCGCGGATGTGATCGAAGAACGGACCGGGCGTTCGGTCCGGCGAGCCACCGTTCACACGACGATCCACCGTCTGGAGGCGAAACGCCTCCTCGACACACGGCTGAGCGAGCCTCGGGCGGAGCGCGGCGGGAAGCCGCGCAGACTGGTCGAGGTCCGACCGGAGGGAGTCCGCGCCGCGCAGGCGGCGACGGGCGCGATTCGGACGATGGCCGACGGACTCGACGTGCTGGAAGGCCTGGTGTGACGGTGCCCGGATGGGCCGCGGCCCTCGTCCGGTTCCTGGCCCCCGACGGCCGGGCCGAGGACGCCCTCGGCGACCTCAACGAGATGCACGCGCGCCGGCGCGACCGGCTGGGCTGGTGGCCGGCCCACCTGGTGATGGTGCTGAGCGTGCTCGACATGACGCAGGCCCTCGCCCGACAGCGATTCGTCGGTCGCTTTGGGGGTCATCGGAACCGGGGGGACCCCTTTGCAGGGGGGACCCCGCTGCGCTTCACGCGGAGGAGGTGGGATGTGATGGGGATGATCGAGGGATGGGCTCGAGACTTCGGACTGGCGGCGCGGTCGCTGCGGAAGGCGAAGGGGTTCACGGCGATCACGGTGGGGACCCTCGCGCTCGCGATTGGGGCGAACACGGCGATCTTCAGCGTCGTCGACGCGGTGCTCCTGGACCCGCTCGACTACCCGGCGGCGGAGCGCCTCGTGGTGATCCGCGCCTCCGCCCCGGGGACGGACATGCCTCCCGAGTTCTCCGTCGGACCGGAGTTCTTCGTGCAGTACCGGGAGGAGGCGGACATGCTCGAGGACCTCGGCATGTACCGCACGGCGCAGACCACCGTCCGGACCGACGAGCGGACCGAGCGGCTCTTCATCGCCCAGGCGACGCCCTCGCTCTACACGACGTTGGGGGCCCGCCCCACGCTCGGACGACTTCCCACGGTGGAGGACGCTCGAGGAAGTGTGGGGGTGATCAGTCACCGGCTCTGGGAGGAGTGGTTCGGGATGGACCCCGAGGTCATCGGCCGCTCGCTCGAGGTCTCGGGGCGGGTGATCACGATTGCGGGTGTACTCGATCCGGGCTTCCGGTTCCCCTCCGACCGGACCTCCGTCTGGGTCCACGCGATGCTCGGAGACCCCGAGAACCTCCGTCCCGGGAACCTCGGCTTCGGTCTGATCGGACGGATGCGGAGCGGCGTCGGTCCCGACGATCTCGCTACACAGCTCGCCCCCCTCGCCGCCCGCATCCCCGAGCGCTTCGGTGACGGACCGCCGCGGTACCAGCAGATCATGGAGAACCACCGCCCCGTCGTGCGCAGCCTGGAGGAGGAGCTCGTCGGGGAGGTGCAACGACCGCTCTGGCTCCTGCTGGGCACCGTCGGGCTCGTCCTCCTGATCGCCTGCGCCAACGTCGCGAACCTCTTCCTGGTCCGGGCGGAGAGCCGACGGACCGACCTCGCGGTACGGCAGGCGCTGGGGGCGGGGCGCGGGGGGCTGATTCGTGGCCAGATGGCGGAGGCGTTCCTGCTGGCCGGCGCCGGCGGCGCCGTCGGCGCGCTCCTCGCGTGGGCCGGCATCCCGCTCCTGGTCCGCGCGGCGCCCGAGAGCATCCCCAACCTCGACCTCACGCGGCTCAACGGTACGGCGCTCCTCTTTACCGCTGCGCTGGCGCTCGTTACCGCGGCGGCCTTCGGCCTGCTCCCGGCCCTCCGGTCCTCCCAGCCGCGCATGGTGGGCGGGCTGCGCCAGGCGGGCGTAGTCGGCCTGGGCGGAAGTCGACTCACGAGGAGTGGGCTGGTCTTCCTTCAGACCGCCACCGCGCTCGTCCTCCTCGTCGGCTCGGGGCTGCTCATGCGCTCCTTCTACACGCTGACGCAGGTCGATCCCGGCTACGACACCGCCGATGTCTTCTCCTTCCAGGTGGCCCCGTCTCGCGACGAGCTGAACGACGGTCCGAGCTTCGCCCGCTTCCACACCGAGTTCATGGAGCGGGTCGCGGCCCTTCCCGGGGTGGAGTCCGTCGCCCTGACCAACTGGCTGCCGCTGGACGAGGGGGCGGGGGACACGCGCTTCTACACGCGGGAGATGCTGCAGAGCGGCGAGCAGCCTCCGATCGTGAACTTCACCTTCGTCGGCGGCGACTACTTCGGGACGATGGGGATCTCGGTGCTGCGGGGCCGTGGGCTGGACGACCGCGATCAGCGAGGGGTGCCCGCGGCGGTCGTCGGCGAGTCGACGGCACGACTCCTCTGGCCGGGCGAGGAGGCGCTCGGGCAGATGATCGCGATCACCCCGGACTCCGCCACCTTCGTCCCGGTCGTGGGGGTGGTCGAGGACATCCTCCTGGAGTCCTTCCGACAGGCCGAGCCGGACCCGATGGTCTACCTGCCGATGCAGGGGCCGACCGGGTCGGCGCTCGGTCGGGAATGGGCGGTCGGCTCCCCGGCCTACGTGGTGAAGACCCCCCGTGCGGACGTCATCGCGGCCGACATCCGCGCCCTCATGCTGGAGGTCGTCCCGGAGTCGCCGATGTACCGGATCTTCACCATGGAGGGGCTGGAGCGCCGCTCGATGGCGCAGCTCTCCTTCACGATGATGATGCTCGCCATCTCCTCGATCCTCGCGCTGATCCTCGGGGCGGTCGGGCTGTACGGCGTGCTGTCGTACGTCGTGTCGCATCGCCGGCGGGAGATCGCCGTGCGGATGACGCTGGGCGCCGAGGCGCGTACCGTCCGTCAGATGGTCGTGCTCCAGGGAGCGCGCGTCGCGGTCGGCGGAGTGGCCGTGGGCGTGCTCGCGGCCGCGGCCCTGGCCCGCGTGCTGGACTCGCTCCTGTACGGAGTGGAAACCTTGGACCCCCCCACCTTCGTCGTGATGTCCGCCCTGATGCTGTCCGTCGCCGTGCTGGCGTCGTACATCCCGGCCCGCCGCGCCTCCGCCGTCGACCCGATGGCCTCGCTGCGGTCCGAGTAGGAGTGGAGCAAGGAGAGTGCAGATGGTGAAGGGACGTCGACTCGGGCGATGGATGGCCGCCGCCGGACTCGCGCTGACGATGTCGGTGAGCAGCTGCACGCCGGAGGCCGCGGAGGCCCGGGCGCTGCGGGCCGAGTGCGATACCGGAACCGCGGCGTCGTGCCTCGAGCTCGGAGAGCGCGCCTTCCGCGGCAACCACATCCTGCGGGACTGGAGCTGGGCCGCGGGCCTCTACCGGCAGGCGTGCGAGGCCGGCGAACCGTCGGGGTGCGTGCGTCTGGCGGAGATGCGGGCGGACGGACTCATCCGCGGCCGCGGGGTCGAGCGCGACTCCGTCGCAGCGGCCTCCCTCCTTCAGCGCGGGTGCGACGAGGGGGCGGCCCGAGGCTGCACCCTGCTGGCCGACATGTATCTCACCCCCGATTCGATCGACCCGGAGGTGGAGGCGACCGGCCCACTCCAGGACCTCGCGCTCGCGGCGGAGCTTCACCGGCGCGGCTGCGACGGCGGGGACCCGGACGGGTGCATCGGGCTCGGACTTCAGTACCGGGACTCCGTGGGCGTCGAAGCGGACCACCGCTCGACCTTCCAGCTCTTCGAGCGGGCGTGTGAAGGCGAGTCCCAGATGGGGTGTACGCACCTCGGGGACGCCTACGTCGACGGGATCGGAGTCGAGGCGGATCCGCTTCGAGCCGCCGAGCTCTTCGAAGCCGCCTGCGAGACGGAGTGGAACGGGTGCTATCGGCTCGGGCGACTCTACGTGGCCGGGATCGGTGTGGAACAGGACTTCGACCGCGGCGTCGAGCTGTACGACGCCGCCTGCTACCCGCAGTGGACCGAGGCCGTGGGCTACGCTCCCGTGCCGGAGGCCTGCTTCGAGATCGGCGAGATCTACGCGAGCGGCGAGCACGGCGTACGCGACGTGACCCGAGCCGCCCGCTACTTCCGCCGCGCCTGCAACCAGGGCATCCAGGCGGCCTGCCGAAGGACGGAAGGATGACCCCGGACGCACTGATCCAGGCGGTCGAGCTTGAGAAGCGCTACGGCTCGGTCGTCGCGCTGAACGGCGTGAGCTTCGGGATCCACGACGGCATCACCGGCATCCTCGGAGAGAACGGAGCCGGCAAGAGCACCGCCATCAAGATCTTCCTCGGGCTGCTGCAGCCGACCTCGGGCCGGGCGATCGTCCTCGGCGAAGACGCCTCGAGGAGCGTCGAGGTCCGCGCGAAGCTCGGCTACATGCCCGAACACGACTGTCTGCCGACTCGGGTGAGCGCGGCGGAGTTCCTGACCCACCTGGCGGAGGTGAGCGGGCTGCCGCCGGAGCGGGCCCGTACCCGGGCAGCCGACACCCTCCGGCACGTGGGGCTCTTCGAGGAGCGCTACCGGGCGATCGGTGGTTACTCGACGGGAATGAAACAGCGGGTCAAGCTCGCGCAGGCGCTCGTCCACGATCCGCGCATCGTTCTGCTGGACGAGCCCACCGCAGGGCTCGACCCGGCGGGGCGTGAGGAGATGCTCGACCTCGTCCGGAAGACGCACCGCGAGTTCGGGATCTCCATCCTCTTCTCCTCGCACCTGATGTCCGACGTGGAACGCACCTGCGATCGGATCATCGTGCTGCAGGGCGGACTGCTCGTGCAGGCCGGCGAGGTGACCGACTTCACCACCGAAACGGAGACGGTCTTCGTGGAGGTGGACGACCGCGCCGACGCGCTCATCGCCGAGCTCGAGGCGCGCGGGATCACGGTCGTGGCCGAGGCGGGGGGGCTGAACCTGCACGGTACGGACGACTCGATCTACGACGAGGTGCGGGACGCGCTGGTTGCGGCAGGGGCTCCACTGCGTCGCATGGCCCCGCGTCGGCGGGCGCTCACCGAGCTCTTCGCGAGAGACGGCGAAACCCTGGTCGTGGGAGGGGACGAATGAGCGACGGGCACGCGACGACGCTCGACGAGGCGGGGCGCACGACGGAAGGCACCGTCTTCGACATCGGCTATCAGCGCTACTCGGGCCCCCGCGAGGGGCGCCACCGCGCGCGGGTCGCCGTCTTCAAGGACGGGATCCGGATCGCCCTGGGGATCGGACGGGGCGGGCGAGCCAAGATCCTGCCGTGGACCTTCATCGGGCTCCTGGTGGGGATCGGCTTCATCCTCGCGCTCGTGGCGGGTGCCGCGCTCCGCATCGCGGGCCCCGAGGGGCTGGAGCAACTCCCGACGCACTCCGACTTCTACGGCATCGCCTCGATCTTCTTCTTCGTCTTCGCGGCGGTCGTGGCGCCGGATCTGCTCTGTTCCGACCGCCGGCACGGGGTGATCAACCTCTACCTGGTGCGTCCGCTCACCGGGGTCGACTACGTGGTGGCCCGGTGGTCCGCCTTCATGGTGGTCGCGCTCGGGGTCGCGTGGGCGCCGCAGTTCGTGCTCCTGGTCGGTCGACTCATGGGGCATCCGGACCCCGGGGGCTACTTCTCCGAAAACTGGACCGACGTCCCGCACATCCTCCTCTCGGGCGCGGCGCTGGCGGCGTACATGACGACGCTCGCCATGCTCGTGGCGGCCTTCACGAAGCGTCGTGCCTACGCCGCCGTCTTCCTGGTGGGGCTCTTCGTCATCTCGACCCCCTTCACGGCCGGCCTCTCGACGGAGATCGAGGGACCGGTCGGCCAGTGGATCTCGATGTTCAACCTGAGCAACATCCCGGTGCACGTGAACGACATGATCTTCGGGGAGGTCAGCGGCGTCACGAGCGAGGCACCCGCCCGCGAGCTGGGCAACACGCTGCTCCTCGTCTGGTACTCCGCGTGGGTGCTGATCCCCGGCGCCATCCTGGTCGAACGCTACCGGAGGCTGACCCCGTGAGCGCCCCCGACCCCGTCATCCGCGTGGAGGGCGTCTCCCGGTGGTTCGGGAGCGTCGTGGCCGTGTCGGACGTGAGCTTCGAGATCGGGCCCGGCATCACCGGGCTGCTCGGTCCGAACGGCGCCGGCAAGACGACGCTGCTCCGCATGATGACCGGTCTGGCGGGCGTCTCGGACGGTTCGGTCACCATGTTCGGTCAGCCCGTTCGCGACAATCCGGCGCTCTACCGACGCGTGGGCGTCATGTCCGAGCACGAGACGGTCTACACCTTCATGCGCGGGCGCGACTTCGTCCGCATGATGGCGAAGATCCGCCGTGTCCCGAACGTCGACGACGCCGTCGAGCGGGCGATCGCGCAGGTGGACCTCGTCGAGGCGGCCGAGAAGCGCATGGGGACCTACTCCCGGGGAATGCGCCAGCGGATGCGCCTGGCGGCCACGATCGTTCACGACCCCGAGGTGCTGATCCTCGACGAGCCGCTCAACGGAGCGGACCCGCGTCAGCGCGTCCACTTCCAGAACCTGCTCCGACGGCTCGCGGCGGAGGGAAGGACGATCATCATCTCCTCTCACATCCTGGAGGAGGTCGAGCAGCTCGCGGAAACCGTGCTGCTGATCATCAACGGGAAGCTCGCCGCCTCCGGGGGCTTCCGGGCGATCCGTGCCGCGTTGGACCAGCGCCCGTACCACGTGCGCGTCCTGGCCTCCGACCCCCGACGACTCGCGGGCGAGGTCGTTCAGCTGCCCTCGGTCGACGCCGTGAATGTGGATCCGGATGGCGGGCTCGTGGTGCTGAGCAACAACGTGCGCGATCTCCAGGTCGAGTTGCCGCGCCTGGCTCAGAAGGCCTCGATCGGTCTTCGACGGGTCGAACCCCTGGACGACTCGCTCGAGAGCGTCTTCGGCTACCTGGTGGAGCGCTGATCATGGGGCCGCTCTTCCGACTGACGCTGAACCAGCTCACCGGCCGGTGGCGGATCGTCATCATGACGGTCCTCGCCTCGCTCCCGGTCCTCTTCTCCGCGCTCGTCGTCCGGGGGTCCCGCGCCCCCTTCGTGGACGAGTTCGAGGTCATCGTCATCAGCACGATGCTGGCTGGCTCCATCGCCCCGCTCATCATCGTCGCGATCGCGAGCGTGGCCTTCGGCAACGAGGTCGACGACCGCACGCTGGCCAACCTCACCCTGTCGCCCCTCCCCCGCTGGCAGATCGTCCTGCCGAAGATGCTGGGAGCGCTCGCCGTCTCCGGGCCCTTCATCCTCGGCAGCGCCCTGGCGACCGGCTTCGTCGCCTACAACCGGGACGCCACGGCGGTGCTGGCGGTCGCCACCGGGATCGGGGTCGGCCTCATGATGTACACCTCCTTCTTCGTCTGGCTCGGGCTGGTGACGAAGCAGGCGATCGGGGTGGGGCTCCTCTACATCGTGCTCTGGGAGGGCTTCTTCTCCGGGTACGTCGAGGGGATCCGCTACTTCAGCATCCGCCGGTACGCCACGGCGCTGATGCACGGAATCGACCCCCGTCGGTTCGCGGGGGAGGTGCACGTGGAGCTTGCGGCCACATCTCTCGTCGCGGTCGGGGTGTGCATCGTCTTCTTCGTGCTCTCGACCCGGCGTCTGCGGACGATGGACGTGCCGTAGTCGTCCGCGCCCGCTACGCCGGAATCGTCCCCCCCGTCGCCATCCCGTCGAGGATCGTGGTCAGCTTCTCCGCGGCCTCGGAGATCTTCAGCAGCGCCCGCCCTGAATCGGGGTCGCCGAGGAGCGACCCGAGGCAGGTCTCCAGGCAGGCGACGTCCGCCGTGAACCCCTCGGTCTCCAGCCTCGACTTCAGCGTGGCCGCCTGCTCGGCGATCTGCTCGGCGGTCGCCGCCCCACCGATCACCGGCGCATGGAGCGCCAGGAAGGCGGACCCGGTCAGCAGGGTGTGGACGGCGAGCTGCTTCAGCATCTCCTTCAGCCCCAGGGAGGCCACGCTCCCCGCAATCATCCCGCCGCGGAGGAACTTCCCCAGCATCCAGGCGGCCTGCTGCGAGGTCGAGTGGGTCGGGATGTTGAGCATCCCCTGCCAGACCACCTCGGCGAGGATGCACCGCGCGCAAGCGGGGTGTGCGGCAACGAACCGGGGAAGGTGGGTGCGGAGTTCCCGGATCGCCGCCTCGAGGAGTTCGGCCTCGCCCGGGTGATCGTTCAGGTAGGTCAGCGCCTGGGCGAGCGTCATCGTCGCCGCTCCCGCGATCCCGATCACCCCGCCCACGAAGGCGAGCGCGGCGGCCATCTCGGCCTTGGCGAGCTCTTCGGTCCAGAGCGCGTGCCCGGCTCCGATCCCGAGCGCCACCAGATTCTGGTCGCGCCGGTACCCGACGTCCGGCTGCATGTAGAGCTCGCCGTCTTCGAGGTAGACCACGTGCGTCCCCGTGGTCGCCACGATCACGGTGTGGTTCACCACCGCGCCGATCGGGAACTCCCGACGGGTTCGGGCCTGAGGGGCCTCGATCCCCGTCGCCATCAGGTCGGCCGCGCGCAGGACGGGGTCGCCGTCGGTCGGCAACCGCACGGCCCGGAATGCGCTCTGACTCGCCGTCTCCCCGGGCCATGACGCGGTCATGATGCCCCCCGCACCCGAGCCGAATCCGCCGCCCGGATCTCCGCCGGCGCCCCCGGGTCGGGCCGTGCCGCCCCCCGGGTGCAGGCCCAGCGTCTCGAGGATCTCTTCGACCTCGCCGGGCTGCGGCACCTCGCCGTTCTGGAGTCGCGTGTAGAGGTCGGAGAGGGAGTTGAGCGTTCCGCCCTTGGTGGTGAGGCTGTCCGGTGCGCGCGGGCTCTCCGCTCCGCCGCCCTGGCTCATCATCCCGTTCACGATTCCGGCCACCTTGTCGCCCATCGAGGAGGCGGCCTGCAGGGCATCGGAGGCGGCCTGCCCCGTCATCGTGCTCGCGGCGCCGGCGATGTTGCCGGCCAGCGTCGCGAGGTCTCCGAGCACCTTGGTCAGCTCCTCGGACTTGGACATGTCGCGGAAGATGTTCGGGGTGGTGACCGCCTTCAGCGCCCCCGCCACTCCGCTGCCCGGGTCAGGCATCGCGACCGGCGCAGCCGGCGTCAGGGTGGCGTCCGGGACGGTCGGCGAAACCGACTCGTCGTCGTGCCGGGACTGCAGCTGGACCGGTACGATGGCGGGCGCCGCGTACGGGATCGGGGACTCCTGCCAGTTCCACCAGCGGGTGAGGTCGATCTTCTCGGCCGAGTTCGAGCGTCCCAGGACGGCCTCGGCGAAGAGGCCCGCCGTCGGCAGGTGGAGATCCTGCACATCGCGAATCTCCCTCAGCTCCTTCTCGGACCACTTCGCCAGCTGGTAGGGAAAGGAGATGAAGTCGACCAGCGTGCCGGTCTTCTTCAGCATGCTCTGAAGCTTCTCGAGCGCGTCCTTCATCGGCAGGAGGATCCGATTCCCGCTGACGCCGACCGGGACGGTATCGGCGATCAGATGGAGCGGGATCGACTGCCCGTCCCAGACGACGCTGAGGTGATCGAGGTGCCCCTGCAGTACCTCCGGCTCGATGTTGTTGAGGATGAAGCGGGTGTAGTGATAGCTGCGCCGCTTCAGCCGGGCGCGGACCTGCTCGAGGGCCTCTCGGCGGTCGGTGTTGGCCTGGGTGATGCTGTCCTGCAGCGCCTGCGCGTCCTGGAAGTCGCGCTCGATCCGGCCGTGGATGTCCCAGGGGAAGGTCGCCTCGGAGCCGGCGGTGGAGATCGGCGGGAGCGTCTCGGTGCCGAGGTCCTCCCACTCGAACTGCGCCGAGTTGCCCCCGGGGCCCTCCTCGATGACCGAGGCGCGCACCCACACCTTCGCGCCGAGGCTCGTGAGCCCCCCGAGCCGGGAGATGCGAACGGCCGTGATGTCCTTCGTCCAGTAGGGGAGGACGGTCTCGAACTCCTCGAAGACGAAGGTCGTGCTCCCGATCACCTCCGAGGTTCGCGTACCCGGCTTCGAGGAGACGCTCTTCTCGACCCCGTCGACCACCAGGTCGCATCCGAGCGGGGTCGTCACGTTCAGGTCGGGCGTCCGCAGCCGCACCGTCACCTTCGTGGTCCGAACCTTGGTCGGGTCCATGGGCGCATCCGGCGGGATGTAGATGCCGTCGTGGGTCAGCGCCTCCTCCACCCGCTGGATCAGGGCTTCGTCGTGGAACCGGGTGCGCAGCAACGGCCAGAACTGCTCGATCGTCTCGTCGTCGAAGCGGAGAGAGGTGAAGGGGAGGAAGAGAAGGGGCTCGACCCGGGTCGCCTCGGTGCGAACGTGGTAGTGCTGCAGCACCTCGTAGTACTGCACCGTCAGCGCGTGCATGTGGTTGTAGTTGGTCACGTTGGAGGTGCGGGCACGGTCGGACTCGGCCTCCGCGTCCTTGAGCACGACCGTCGACCAGAGACTCCGGGCCAGACTGGCCTTCTGGTTCGTCGTCTGGTGGATGTTCTGATTCAGTTCGGCCGAGATCTCCCGATCCCCCTTCGTGTCGGCGTGGATCTTCCCCAGGGTGTTCACCCCCGCGTGGACCATGCCGCCGGCCGCGGCTCCCGCCGCGCCCCCGACCGCAGCCCCGACGGATCCCGCCGCGGCTCCGGTGGCCAACGCACCCGGGCCGCTCTCGATCCCGAGGATCGCGCCGACCACGGCGGCAGGCACCCCGACGCCCACGGCCCCGATCGCCGCCCCTGCCCCCACGAAGGAGGCGGCGGACGCAGCCGTGCTGGCCGAGGTCTCCGTGTTCCCGGACTGGTGTTCTCGCGCGACGGCGGTGGTCACCTCGTCGAGCGCCCGACGGTTGACCAGCTGGTTGTCCAGCCGTTCGACCGTGTCGGTGTCCTCGGTGCGACCCAGACGCCGGTCTCTGCGCCAGTCGACGACCGCGATGTTCCGGCTCTCGCCGGGCGCGAGGGGGAGAGAGTCGACCACCTCGCCCAGGCGGGGGCCCATGTCATACCAGCGCTGCCGATGACCGAGCAGGTACCCGGTCGAGAGGATGTGGCAGTTCGGGCCCTCGAGGATCGAGGCCAGGGGGGCCTCGGTCAGGCACGCCCGGTCGATGGTGAGTCCCACGCCGCGGAAGTCCAGCTCCTTTACGAAGCTCGCGTAGCGCGCCTCGCTGACGGGGCCGCGGGCACTCGTCGGAATGAGATCGCAGGGCGCGGAGGGCGGCTCCGAGAAGCCGTTGTCGCACCCCAGGACCGCCTCTGCCGCCCCGGCGACCGGGTGGTCGGCGAGCTCTCCGATCGTCCGGATCCCGCCTCCCTCCAGGATCCTGCCGTCCTTCGCGCTGAGGCCCATGAGCGCGGCCGTCGGCCAGTCGGGCGCCGCTTCCGCGGGAAGGGTGCGGAAGCGCTTGTCCACCAGCCGCTCCATCTCGCCCTCGAGCCCGTACCCCTCTCTCGCCGCGCTGACCAGGAGCCGCGCCTTGTGCAGTGCAGGCCAGGAGAGCAGGTCGTGAACCGTGCGGATCCCGAGCGTCCGCAGCGCCTCGACCACCTCCGGAGAGGCCGGAGCGAGTTCGCTCAACGCCCGGGTCTCGTGCAGGAGCCGGGCCCCGGGGCCTCGGTGAAGGGGTGGTGTCGACCCCGACCGACGGGCGACCCCCGATCGTCCGGGTACGGACTTCCCTGCGCGGACCTCCGGCATGAGAGCATCCTCCTCTGCGGACCTGCCGACGTGCATCCAGGCGGACCCGACCCGACCGGATTGCATTCGAGTCGGATTTGCATCGTAGGAATTCCCGCACGCGGATCGCCAGCATTCTCTCGTCCGGCGCCCCTCCCCCGGGGCGCCCTCAGCCCCTCAGCATCTCCGCCGGAAACGCCGCCCCTTCCGTCGTCGCGAACTCCGCCGTCCGCCCGACCGCCGTGAGCGGGATGTCTCCGTACACGTGCGGGAAGAGCGCTCCGCCCCGGCTGACCTCCCAGAGGAGCGTCCCCGGCGCGAGTCGGTCGGCGAGAATCTCCACGAGGACGAGGTCGTCGCGGTCGGCGAAGTGCTTCGCCGCCGTCTCCTCGACCTGATGCGCCCCGCTCAGGTGTACGAATCCGTCCGCCAGGTCGACCGGCGCCCACGGCACGACCCCCTCCGCCCCTGCCCACGCCTCGCGGTCGAGGATCTTGAAGAGGGAGGCGTCGGGGGCGGCGGGATCGGGGCCGGCGGGGCCGGAGGCAGCGGGGTCGGGGTCGGAGGCCCCCATCACGGTCAGCTCACGACTCGCGGTCGCGCCGGTTTGGCCACCGGCGTGATCCCGGCGTCCTGCACCGCCTGGTTGAACTCGTCGACGCGCTGGTCGAGGAGGCGCTCCAACTCCTCCTGAAGCGGGCGCCACCGGGCGTTGAGCTCGTCGAAGCGATCCACCGCCGACCCCGCGACGCCGTCGTCGGCGCCGTCCACCGCGCCGTGCAGGTAGACGTACTGGAGGTTGATTCGGGAGGGCCAGTTGAGGACGGTCTGGCCGTCGAAGGTCTGCCACTGCACGAGGGAGTCCTCGACGACGGTCAGGTCGTCGCGAAGCGCCCCGCCGAGGTCGCGGACGCGGTCGAGTGCCTCGCCCTCGTCGTCGCCCACCCGCTCGAGGATCCCGTCGACCTGCTCGCGCACGGCCTTCGACTGGATCACGCCGAGGTGCATCGCCTCGGCCTCGGCGAGGATGCGCTCCAGGAGTGCATCCTGTGCGGCATACTCGGCCATCGTCGTTTCGACGCGTGGGTCCCGGCGGACCTCGACCTCGGCGGTCCGCTCCTCATCGCCCACGACGAGCCGGGCCGTGTACCTCCCCGGCATCGCGCGGCGCCCGGCGAGCGAGCCCCAGATGTACAGGTCCGGGACGCGCATGATGTTGGCGTAGCGCAGGTTCCAGACGTGGCGGTTCATCCCGGGGCGTGCAGCCAGTCGACTCTCCCCGGCGTCCGCGTCCGGCTTCGTGGAGTAGGCCCGGACGAGCGCCCCCTCGCCGTCCAGGATCTCGAGCCGGACGTCGCCCTCTTCGGGCATCTCCGAAATCACGAAGTCGATGACCGCCCCGTTCGGCGGGTTGCGGCCGGTGTTCCGGCCGCCGCCGCCGAAGGCCCCGGCCACCCGGTAGGCGTGGCGGTTCGCGTAGAGCTGAATCCCCCCCTCGGCGTCGAGGTCGGCCTGCTGGAGCGGGGTGAGGTCGTCCAGGACCCAGAAGCCCCACCCGGCGGTGCTCGCGACGAGGTCGTTCCGGTCGCCCTGGATCTGCAGATCGGTGATCGGGGTGGTCGGGAGGTTCAGTCCGAGCGGCTGCCAGCTCTCGCCGTCGTTGATCGACAGGTAGACGCCCTGCTCGGTGCCGGCGTAGAGGAGCCCTCGCCGCACCGGATCCTCCCGCACCACTCGGACGAAGTGCTCATCGGCGAAGCCGTCGCTGATCTCGGTCCAGCTCTGTCCGTAGTCCTCCGTCTTGAAGGCCCACGGGGTGAAGTCGTTCTCCTTGTACCTCGTGAAGGCGATGTAGGCGACGGCCGGATCGTGGGGGGACGGCTCGACCGTGTTCACGAGGCCCTCGGGCAGCCCGTCGGGGGTGACGTTCTCCCACGTCTCGCCCCCGTCCCGAGTCAGGTGCACGAGCCCATCGTCGCTCCCCGTCCAGAGGAGGCCCTCCTGCAGCGGTGACTCGGCGATCCAGGCGAGCGTCGCGTAGATCTCACCCCCGGCGCCCTCGTTCGTGATGGGGCCGCCGCCGTACCCCATCTTGTCCGGGTTGGCGCGGGTGAGATCGGGACTCGCCTCCTCCCAGCTCTTCCCGCCGTCGCGGCTGCGCAGGACCAGCTGGGCCCCGTGGTAGATCGTCTGCGGGTCGTGCGGGGAGACGACCATCGGGGCGCTCCAGTTGTAGCGGTACCGCATCTCCGCCGAGTTGAGGGCGATCGGCACACCGGGCTCCGCCTGCGCGTTTCGCGCCGACCGGGTCCGGTGATCGTACTCGCTCAGGATGCCCATGTAGCACCCGGAGTAGACGAAGCGCGGATCGTCCCGATCGAAGGCCGGCATCGCGCTCTCGCACCCGCCGACCGGGTAGAAGTCCTCCCACCCGATCCCCCCCGGCGCCGCACTTGCGATCGCGACCGTCGAGTTGTCCTGCTGCCCGCCGTAGACGTGGTAGGGGAAGCGGTTGTCGGTGTTGACCCGGTAGAACTGGACGGTCGGCTGATTCCGCTGCGTGGACCAGGTCGCGCCCCCGTTGAAGGAGACGTTCGCCCCTCCGTCGTTGGCGTTGATCATGATGTCCGAGTTCTCGGGGTGGATCCACAGATCGTGGTTGTCCCCGTGCGGCGTCGGCACGTTCTCGAAGGTCTTCCCCCCGTCGATCGACCGCATCATCGGCGCGTTCAGGACGTAGACGGTGTTCTCGTCCGTCGGGTCGGCAAAGACCTCGGTGTAGTACCACGGCCGCGCGCGAAGCGTCCACAGATCGGTCGCGAGCGACCACGACGCGCCCCCGTTCTCGGAGCGGTAGAGCCCGCCGCCCGGGTCGGCCTCGACCATCGCAAAGACGATCTCGGGGTTCGCCGGAGACACGTCGATCGCGGTCTTCCCCATCAGCTCCGGCAGCCCGGCGTTGATCTCCTCCCAGCTGTCTCCGCCGTCGGTCGACTTCCAGAACCCCGACCCCTCACCACCCGACCGGACCGTCCACGGCTTGCGGACGTGGTCCCAGAAGGAGGCGTAGAGGATGCGCGGGTTCGTCGAGTCCATCGCGAGCTCCGAGGCGCCCGCCGCCTCGCTCACGTACAGGATCTTCTCCCACGTCGAGCCGCCGTCCCGCGAGCGGTAGACGCCGCGCTCCTCGTTCTCCCCGTACGCCGCGCCCTGCGCCGCCACGTAGACCAGCTCCGGGTCGTTCGGGTGCACCTCGATCCGCGCGATGTGGCGGGTGCGGACGAGGCCGAGGTGCATCCACGTCTTCCCGCCGTCGTTCGAGCGGTACACGCCGTCGCCGTGCGACGTCATGACGCCGCGGATCGCGTGCTCCCCCATCCCCACGTAGACCACGTTCGGATCCGAGGGCGCGACCGCGATCGCGCCGACGGAGGAGGTGCCGAAGGTGTCGTCCGAGATCGGCTCCCAGGTGTTGCCCGCGTCCGTCGTCTTCCAGACGCCGGCCCCGACCGCACCCATGTAGTACGTCATCGGGTCGGAGGGGACGCCGACCGCGGTCACTGAACGGCCGCCGCGGAAGGGCCCGAGGTGACGCCAGGACATCTCCTGGTAGTGGGCCTCGGGGAGGGTCTGGGCGGCGAGGGGAGTGGCCGGGGGTGCGAGCTCGAGGGCGACGAGGCCGAGGAGGCTCAGCGCGAGGACGGCGGGGCGGGTCGTGCGCATGGGCGGCACCGATCGGAGGGCGCGAGAGGCCGAGCCGGGGCAGACGGGCTTCGGCGGGGAAAGGTCGATGATGCGCGGGGTTCGGAGCCCCGTCAAAGGGATTCCGAGCGAGGGATGGCGGGTCCCCGAGCGTCGATGGGCAGCGACCGATCATGCCGCGAGGTCGCCGACTCACGTTTGCGATCCTGAACGACGGAGCCATCTTAGTTCAGTTTATTGACTAAACTGAACCATGGATGAGAGCTCGTTCAGCATGCGCGGGAAGCTGGTCAAGAGAACCTGGGAGTGGAATCCCGTCCTGTACGCGCCCCCGAGATACCGGCGAGCGTGCACCTACGAGGCCTTCGTCCCCGACCCGTTGAAGGGGATGGAGCTTCAGCTCCCGGGCTCGGTCGTCGGGGTCCTCTCAGAGGCCGAGCAGGCGATTGCCGGATTGAACGTCGCGGCTTCCCCGAGTCTCGCGCCCCTGGCTCGCCTGCTGCTTCGGACGGAGTCGATCGCCTCGTCGAAGGTCGAGGGGATGCAAGTCGGAATCCGGCAGTTGGCCCGCGCCGAATCGAGGGCGGAGACGGGCGGCAAGGTCTCCGCCGCCGTCCTCGAGGTGGTCGGCAACATCGACGCCATGCAGCTGGCCATGGAGGAGGCGGCATCGACGGGTTCGGTCGGGGTGTCCCGTATCATCGACATCCATCGGACGCTGATGACGAATGCCCCGAACCCACAGGTGGCCGGCGTCGTGCGCACCGGCCAGAACTGGATCGGGGGCAACAACTACAATCCGTGCAGCGCCGACTTCGTCCCCCCTCCGCCCGAGTACGTCGCGCCTCTTCTCGAGGATCTCTGCACGGCCATCGCGGACGAGTCCCTGCCCCCGCTCGTCCAGGCCGCCCTCGTGCATGCCCAGTTCGAGACGATTCATCCGTTCGACGACGGGAACGGTCGCACAGGGCGAGCACTCATTCACGTCGTTCTTCGTCGACGGGGGCTCTCGACGGCGTACGTGCCTCCGATCAGCGTGGTCCTCGCCGCCGATCGGAATCGCTACATCGACGGCCTGACGCGATACCGGGAAGGGAACGTCGAGGGGTGGATCGAAGAGTTCTGCGCCGCCGCCGCCACCGGAGCCGGACTCGCAAAGGCCTACCTCGCGGCAGTCACCGAACTCATCGGGCACTGGCGGCGACGCCTGAGCCGGGGGGCGGACCCGCGGTCGGACGCGGCGGCGTGGGCGATGATCGACGTTCTCCCCGCTCACCCGGTCATCACGGCTCCCGTTGCGGCGGCCGCGACCGGTCGAGCCAAGGCGGCAGTCCACCACGCGATCCGGCAACTCGTCGAATGCGGGGTCCTGATTCCGTTGTCGGAGTCGAAGCGGAATCGCTCGTGGGAGGCCGTGGGGGTACTCGAGCTGCTCGAAGGTCTGGAGGCGGGAGTCCCACCCCGGATTCGGGGGAGCTGACGGGCGGAATCACCTCCCGCCGGCTTCGCCGAAGCCCCGCCCTACTCCCAGACCACCCCGTAGTCGTCCCCGTGGTGGCTCGACCCGCCCCAGAAGGACCCGTGCTCCCAGTCGAAGTAGATCGCGTTGATCGGGCCCGAGGTCCGCTCGGACAACCGGATCTCGTAGCCCATCGACCGGAGTTCCTCCTGGACCCACGGCGGGGTCGCGCTCTGCAAGAGGAGGCGACCCGGGCTCGTCGCGTGCTCGCCGAACGACCCGCGCAGCTGCATCGAGTTCATGTTCGCCGCCTCCGCCGCCTGCTGAACGTTCATGTCGAACTCGACCATGTTGAGCAGGAACTGCACGAGGTTCTGGTCCTGCGAGTCCCCGCCCTGCACGGCGAAGGAGAGGTAGGGGCGGCCGTCCCTGAGGGCCATCCCGGGGGTCAGCGTGGCACGCGGACGCTTCCCCGGCGCGACCACGTTGAAGGGCCCGTCCACCTCGTTCACCACGAAGGACTGCGCCCGCTGGCTCATCCCGATCCCGGTGTTGCCGGCGATGACCGCGGGGATCCACCCGCCCGACGGGGTGATCGAGACGACCCACCCGCTCTCGTCCGCGGCCTGGATCGAGGTGGTGCCCTGGTAGAAGTCCTCGAGGAACTGCTCCATCTCCGGTGTGCCCTCGGCCTCGGTCATGACCTCGCCACCCCCGACCCACTGCTCCAGCAGGTCGGTGAACGGGTTCACCCCTCCCTGGAAGGGGTACGGATCGCCGGGCACGACCTCGGCGTCGTTCTCCTCGTGGTTCATCTGCTCGGCGCGATGCTTCGCGTACGCCTTCGAGAGGAGTCCCTCGATCGGCTCCTCCGGCGGGAAGTAGATGTCGCCGTAGTAGAAGTCGCGATCGGCGAAGGCCATGTTCATCGCCTGGTACAGGGTGTGGATGTACCGGGCGCTGTTGTAGCCCATCTCCTGCAGATCGAAGTTCTCGAGGATGTTCAGCGTCTGGTTCATGACCGGGCCCTGCACCCACGGCTGGAGCTTGTAGACCTCGATGTCGCGGTACGTCGTCATGACCGGCTCCTCGATGTAGACCTGCCATTGGTCGAGATCCTGCATGGTGACGGTCGAGCCCTGCTCGCGGGCGCCGCGGACGTACTCCTCCGCGATGTCCCCGCGATAGAAGCGGTCGTAGGCGGCCATGATCGCCTCCTCTCGACTGGCCCCGTTCGCGAGCGCCTCCGCCTCCGCTTCGACGAGCTTCCGGAGGGTCGCCCCGAGGTCCTCCTGAACGAGGAGCTCACCCTCCTCCGGCCCGTCCCCACCGTCCGGGAAGAAGACGGCTGCGGTGTACGGCCACTCCTTCATCTCGTCGATCGCACCGCGGATCCGGCGGATGGCGTCCGCCTCGACCGGGTAGCCCTCCGTCATCGTGATCGCGGGCGCGAGCACCTCGGCGAGGGAGAGCGTCCCCCACTCGGCGAGCATGACCATGAGCCCGCCCGGGGTGCCGGGGGTGACCATCGCGTCGACGCCGGAGCCGGGCGGGAAGTCATACCCCTTCTCCCGGAAGTACTCGGGCGTCGCGCCGGACGGAGCCACGCCGAGTGCATTGAGCGCGATGACCCGCTCCTCCTCCGGGTGGTAGATCAGCGCCTGCGTCTCGCCACCCCAGGAGAGGACGTCCCACATCGTCGCCGTGGCAGCCAGCATCGCCGCCGCCGCATCCACCGCATTCCCGCCCCGCTGGTACATCATCGAGCCCGCCGTGGCCGCCATCGGCTTCCCGGTGATGGCGATCCAGTGCTTGCCGTGGAGGATCGGCTTCTGGGTTCGCTGCGCGGCCACGTCGACCGGGGCGAAGAGCATCGCAGTCAGCGCGATCAGAGCGAGACGCTTCATCGGGGTTCTCCATCGGGGTTATGCGGGGTCGCGAAGCTAGCCGCGCCCCGTCGAGGCCACCATCGGCCCGTACGCGGCCGAGCCTTCGGAGGCGGACGCCGCACGCTCGCGGATTCTCCGCAGCGATCCCACTTTGCTCGTCCTCATGCCACCCGAGCCGGAGCCGTCCACATGTCCCGCCTCGTCCGCTTCGCCGCCTCCTTCCGGGGCGTGCCCTCCATCGCCACCGCCCTCGCCGGCCTGACCGCCCTCGCGGTCGCGCCCCCTTCGGCCCTCGCCGCGCAGGACCCGGACGCGATCGCCTCCGCCATCGAGTCGCTCGAGTGGCGCCACATCGGCCCGGTGAACATGGGCGGTCGCGTCAGCGCGATCGTCGGGATCCCGGGCGACCGGAACACCTTCTGGGTCGGCGGCGCCGACGGAGGCGTCTGGAAGACGTCGAATGGGGGCACGACGTGGGAGGCGCAGTGGCAGGACGAGGCGGCGTATTCGGTCGGCGCGCTCGCCGTCGCCCCCTCCGACCCGAACGTCGTCTGGCTCGGCTCGGTGGAGGCGGACCCGCGGAACTCGGTCTCGTACGGGCTCGGCGTCTGGCGCTCGACGGACGGGGGGTCGAACTGGACGCACCTCGGGCTCGAACGGACGGAGCGGATCAAGCGGATCGTCGTCGACCCGCGCGACCCGGACGTGGCCCTGGTCTGCGCCATGGGTCGCGAGTGGGGCCCGAACGACGAGCGCGGCGTCTTCAAGACGACCGACGCCGGCCAGACGTGGAGCCACGTCCTCTCGATCGACGAGGACACGGGGTGCTCCGACCTCGACATCGACCTGTCGAACCCGCGCAATCTCTACGCCGGGATGTGGACCTTCCGCCGGCGGCCGTGGCGCTTCGACGACGGGGGGAAGGAGACCGCGCTCTACGTCTCCCGCGACATGGGAGAGACGTGGAAGAAGATCACCACGACGCCCGACGAGCCGATGGCGCGCATCGGGATCAGCGTCGCACAGTCGCGCCCGAACGTCGTCTACCTGATCACCGAGTACCCGACCGCTGGGACGCTCTTCCGGAGCGAGGACTACGGCGAGACGTGGGCGATGGTGAACGACAACAAGCAGCTCATCAACTTCCGCCCCTTCTACTACTCGGACGTCTTCGTCGACCCGTCGGATCACAACACGCTCTACACACTCTCCGGGGCGATGGCGAAGTCCACGGACGGGGGCCGGACCTTCGAGCGGATCGCGCGCGACGTGCACGGCGACCACCAGTCGCTCTGGATCGATCCGATGGACGGCGAGTTCGTCCTCTCCGGCTCGGACGGCGGGATGCAGCTCTCCGTCGACGGGGGCGAGAACTTCCACATCTTCCGCAACTTCAGCCTCGCCCAGTACTACCACATCTTCGTCGACGACCGGGATCCGTACTGGGTCTGCGGCGGGCTGCAGGACAACGGGAACTGGTGCGGCCCCTCCCGCACGAATGAGCCCCGCGGGATCATGCCCGGGGAGTGGTACACGGTCTCCGGCGGGGACGGCTTCTTCACCGTCCCGGTGCCGGGCAAGCCGAACCTCGTCTACTCGAATGCGCAGGGCGGCTACTTCCGGATCACGGATGTGAACTCCGGGATGACCCGCTCGATCGAGCCCTTCCCGTGGATGGTCGGGTCGCAGGGCCAGGGGATGTACCAGGCGCGCTACCGCTTCAACTGGGACGCGCCGATCGTCATCTCGCCGCACGACCCGGACGTGGTCTACTGGGGCGGGAACGTCGTCTTCCGCTCCTCCGATCAGGGGTACAGTTGGGAGGTCATCTCCCCCGACCTGACCACGAACGACCCGGAGAAACAGCTCGACTCCGGCGGGGAGATTTACTTCGACAACACCGCCGCCGAATTCCACACCACGATCCTCACGATCGCCGAGTCGCCGGTGGAGCGCGGGGTGATCTGGGTCGGGACGGACGACGGCAACGTCCAGATCACCCGGGATGACGGCCAGACGTGGACGAACGTCCGCGACCGCGTCGACGGGCTCCCGGCCGAGACGTGGATCGGGAACATCGAGGCGTCGTGGACCGAGCCCGGTACCGCCTTCATGGCGGTCGACAACCACCGCCTCGACGACTTCACCCCGCACCTGTGGGAGACGCGCGACTACGGGAACTCGTGGCGCGACATCGGGGCCGGGCTGCCGCAGGACGACTACGTGAAGGTCATCCGTCAGCATCCGGACAACCCGAACCTCCTCTTCGTCGGGATGGAACGCGGGATCTACGCATCCTGGGACCGGGGCGACACGTGGGTCGACCTTGGGCTCGGGCTGCCGCGCGTCTCCGTCCGCGGGATCAAGGTGCAGCCGGAGTACAACGACCTCGTGATCGGGACGCACGGGCGCGGCGCCTTCATCCTCGACGACATCCAGCCGCTCGTGGAGCTCGCGGACGCCGTCGACCAGGAGGTGCACCTCTTCGGGATGCGCACCGCCACCGACTGGCAGATGTGGAGCCGGGGGAGCAACCTCGGGCAGAGCGCCTTCGTGGGGGAGAATCCACGGAACGGCGCATGGATCCACTTCCACCTCTCGGAGGCCGCGGTCACGGCCGCGAACGAGGGTGACGGCGTTGGCGTCCGGATCTCCGACTCCTCCGGTGCCACCGTGCGCGAGTGGCAGCACCGCGACCCGCACGCCGGGATCAACCGAGCCGTCTGGAACATGGAGTGGACCGGCGCCGACCCGATCCCGGGCCAGGGCGGTGCGGGCGTCTTCGGGGGAGGCGGCGGTCCGCCCGCCGTCCCCGGGTTGTACACCGCGACGCTGACGGTGAACGGCGAGGAGTACTCGACCGCCTTCCGGCTGCGCGGTGATCCGAATGTGAACGCATCCCAGGCCGACTACGTCGCCCGCCACGAGGCGGCGATGCGCGCCCGGGATCTGCAGAGTCGGATGAACCGGATGGTCGGCGCGATGGTCGACATGACGGGTCAGATCGACGGCCTGATGGAGTCGATCACCGGGAAGGACCTCACGAACGAGGTGGAGATCCGCCGGGTCGGGGGCGAGGCGCGGACAGCGCTCGTCGAGCTGGAGGCGGAGGTCCGACGCCCGGCCGGGAGCATGAGCTACCGCGACTGGCCGCGGCTCGTCGAGCAGCTCCGCTTCGTGGTGCGTGGGATCGAGGGCCCGCAGGCGCGACCCACCGAGGGACAGCTCGAGGTCCTCGGCGAGGTGGAAGCGGCGGCGGCGGAGCGCGCCCAGGAGCTCAGCGGTATCGTGAACGGACTCATCGCCGAGCTCAACGATCTGCTCGCCGACTCGCCGAAGATCCTCACCGACTGGCGCCGGCTGATCAGCTGACCCCACCTCCAGTACTCACCATGCATCTCGCACTCCTCATCCTCCTCGGCCTGAGCCTTCCGCCGGAGGCGCCATCCACCGTCCCAACCGGGCCGCTGAACCCGGCGCCCGCCGTCGCCGACACCGCGATCTCCGATGCGGAGCTGGTGCAGCGGGCCCAGAGCGCCCGCGTCCTCGGCGCGACCGGGGAGGACGCGGCGATCACGATCTACGAGTTCTTCGACTACTCCTGCTCGACCTGTCAGAACTTCCACACGCAGCGGGGCGACTCGCTGAAGGCGCTCGTCGGACCCGACGTGGGGCTGCGCTTTCACAGCTACATCATTGCCCGCCTGCCGCGGGGGTACGCGGCCGCCGAGGCCGCCGCCTGTGCGGCCGGGCTCGGCGGGAGCGACGCCTTCTTCACCCTTCACGACCGGCTGCTTCGGGAGCCCGGCGCGTGGCGAAACGCCCCCGGGCCGGCGCCCTTCGTGGCGTGGGCGGTCACCGCGGGGCTCTCCCCCGGCGCCTTCCAGGACTGCCTCGATCGCGACGTCCCGGCCCAGCTCATCATCGCGGACGGACAGCTCGGGGCGAGCCTCGGCGTCGGGGGGACGCCCACCTTCGTCGTGATGCCGCGGGGCGCACAGTCGATCGAGGACGCCGTCGTCTTCTACGGCAACGAGCCGATGAGCCGGTTTCGCGAGGCGATCGCGGAGGTTCGTTCCCGGGTGAGGTGAAGCGCGGGTCACGACATGATCGAGCTCGACGCCGCAGCCGAGATCCTGAGGACCCTCTGGGGAGACTCGGGTGAGATCGTCCGCCTCCCGGGGGACGTCGACGAGAACTTCCGGGTCACCCTCTCCGATGGTCGGCGGTCGATCCTGAAGGTCGTCGAGGCGGGAGCGGACCGGCCGAAGGTCGATCTGCAGGCGGCCGCCCTCGCACACCTCGGCGAGCGCTTCCCGAAGGGTTCAACGCCGCGGGTCATCCCGCTCTCCGACGGCGCCGCGACGGGCGAGTGGAACGGTCGGACCGTCTGGCGACTCGAGTGGCTGGAGGGCCCCCTCCTGGCCGAGGCGGCGCCGCTCACCGGAGGCCCGCGATCCGGCGACACCCACCGCCTCTTCGCGGACCTCGGCCGTGCCCTGGCCGAGCTCGATCACGCGCCCGACGGTTTCGAGCACCCGGCCGTCGATCGCACGCACCGCTGGGATCCGGCGAAGGCCGACTGGGTGGGGGATGCGCTGGCTGCGGGCGAACTCGACGGCCTGCTCGCGGACGATCGACGGGAGCTTCTTCACCGGACGATGGCCGGGTGGGGCGAGCGCGTCGCGCCGGTGCTCCCGGATCTCCCCCGCGCCGTCCTGCACGCCGACGCCAACGAGTACAACGTGGTGGTCGACCACCTCGACCACCCGGGTCGCGTCGTGGCCATCTTCGACTTCGGCGACCTGCTGCGCACGGCCCGGGTCTGCGAACCGGCGATCGCGGCGGCGTACTGCGCCGGGCGATCTCGAGATCCCGTGAGCGCCGTCTGCGCAGTCTTCGCCGGCTACCACGGGATCTCCCCGCTCTCGGAGGCGGAGCTCGCCGTCGCCTTCGACCTGGTTCGGGCGCGCCTGGCGATCAGCGTGACGATCTCGGCGAGCCGGAAGGGCGAGCGCCCGGACGACCCGTACGTGATGATCTCCGAAGACCGCGCCTGGCGCGTGCTCGAATCTCTCGACGCGGAGCACCCCCGGATGCTGACGGCGCGCGTGCGACACGCCTGCGGGTTCGAGCCGGTCCCCGGGGCCGGGGAGGTCGTCGCGTGGCTCGACGCGCATCGCTCGGAGATGCACCCGGTCCTTCCCTCGATTGCCGGCCGGGACCGACATCTGGGGGGCGTCTCCATCCCGCTCGACCTCTCCATCGGCTCCCCGATGCTCGGCGCCGACCCGGCCCACCTCGAGACCGAGCCCCTGGGGCTCCTGATCGAGGGAGAGGTGGCGGACGCCGACGCGGAGGTGGGGATCGGTCGCTGGAACGAGCCGCGCCCGATCTACCTGGGCGATCTCTTCGCCGAGGGCGACCATCCGACCGATCGTCACCGCACCATCCACATCGGCGTCGACCTCTTCGTCCCGGCAGGCACCCCGATTCACGCCCCCCTCGACGGTGTGGTGGAGTCGATCGGGGACAACGGCCCGGGGAAGGACTACGGACCCGTCGTCCTCCTGCGCCACGCCCCCGAGGGGTGCCCGACGTTCTGGAGTCTGTGGGGGCATCTCGACCCCGAGATCCTCGACCGGCTCTCGGTCGGTGACCGGGTCGCCGCCGGGGAGCTTCTCGCGCTCACCGGGGGACCGCCGGAGAACGGGGACTGGCCCCCGCACCCGCACGTTCAGCTGGTCACCGATCCGTTCGATCACGGACACGACTTCGCCGGCGTTGCGCACCCTTCCGAGCGCGGCTTCTGGTGTGCCCTCTGCCCCAACCCCGCCGCCCTCCTGGGGCTCGCGGATCGCGAGACCGCCTGCGAGCTCCCGACCTCGAAGGAACTCCTCGACCGCCGGGGTCGCACGATGGGCGCCAACCTCTCCCTGTCGTACGCAGAACCCATCGAGGCCGTCCGCGGGTGGCGTCAGTTCCTCTACGACGCGGAGGGCCGCGCCTGGCTCGATCTCTACAACAACGTTCCCCACGTCGGTCACTCCGACCCGCACGTGGCGCGCGCGATCGCCGAGCAGTCCGCCCTCTTCGCCGCGAACACCCGGTACCTCCACGCTCGTCGGCAGGACTATCTGGAGCGACTCCTCGCCCTCTTCCCTGACGAGCTCGACACCGCCTTTCTCCTCCCCTCCGCGTCCGAGGCGAACGAACTCGCGCTCCGACTCGCGCGCGCGGCGACCGGCCGCCGTGACCTGATCGTCCAGGAGGGGGCCTACCACGGCCACACGACGACGCTCATCGACATCAGCCCGTACAAGGCGCACGGTCCCGGAGGAGGGGGCACCCCCGAGTGGGTGCACGAGGTCGCCATCCCCGATCCCTACCGGGGTGCGCACGGACGCGTCCACGGCGTGGACCCCGAAGAGGCAGGCGAGCTCTTCGCCGCCGACGTCGCGACGGTGAT
>JANQLR010000175.1 GCA_028280525.1 Longimicrobiales bacterium | reverse complement strand
GCTCGCTCAGTCGAGTCCCCTGATCCTCGAGCTGCGGGGCGGGGGATCGCTCCCGGTCGCCGCATTCGGCGCGCCGCAGGGTCGCCCGAACACCACCCTCGGGGCCGCGGAGTCCCTCGCACTCCGCTTCGAGCTCTCCGGCGGCGAGCCGTGGGCCGTCGTCCTCGGCTTCTCGCAGGAGCGGGCCCGCTGCGAGGGCCGTGGCTGCGGGAGAGAGGAGCGCTGGATCTCCACCGCGTGGGCGATCGGCGCGCGCTGGCTCGCTCCTCCGGCGCGCGCGCGCCCGTGGCTCTCCGCCGCCCTCGTCATCCCCTCGGTGGAGTGGGAGCTCGACGACGCCCGACGGCGCTCCGACACCGCCCTGGGCCTGGAGGTCGGTGCGGGGCTGCGCATCGCGCTGGGCGAGCGCTGGAGCACCGGACCGGCGGTGCGCTACGCCCGGCACGACGCCGAATTCCGGCGCGACGGCCGGTGGCCGGTGCGGTGGATCGCACTCGAGTGGGCGGTTGCAGTCGGCTTCTGACCCGCCCACCCGCTTCACACCGCAGGTGCGCCCCTAGAAGTCCGGCTCCCGGTTCATCCGCTCCAGCTCGGGAAGGACCGCGACGACCGCATCGAGGACACGAGGATCGAAGCGGGTGCCGCGCCCCGCCTCGATCTCCGCCACGGCCGTCTCCCACTCGATCGCCTCGCGGTGGGCGCGCGGATGGGTCATCGCCGCGAGCGCATCGGCGACCGCAACGACGCGTGCCGCCAGCGGAATCGCCTCGCCGGCGATCCCGTCCGGGTACCCCGACCCGTCCCAGTGCTCGTGGTGCCACGCCACGACGCCGAGGACGAGGGCGTCGTCCAGGAGCGGCTCCAGGATCGTGCGCCCGACCGTCGGGTGGGTCCGGACCCGATCGAGCTCGTCGGGCTCCAGAGCCCCCTCCTTGTTCAGGATGTCGTCCGGGATGCCGAGCTTCCCCACGTCGTGCAGCTGGCACCCCAGCGAGAGCCGTTGCCGCGGGAGGAGCACCGCGTCCGGGTCGAGGAGATCCGCGATCCGGCCCGCGAAGGCGGCCACCCGCGCGGAGTGGCCGCGCGTCCACGGGTCCCGGACCTCGACCGCGCGGACCAGCGACAGCGCACCGCGAAGGACGTCGCTCCGGGCGTCCCGCCGACGCGCCGGCTCCTCCGTCCCCCCGCTCTCGCTCCGACCTTCCGCCCGCTCCCGATCCCGCCGCTCCAGCGCCCCCGCGAGCTGGTCGCGCAGCTCCGGCATGCCGAAGGGCTTGAAGAGGTAGCGGTCTGCTCCTGCGTGAAGCGCGTCGGCGGCCATGCGGGCGTCGGGCACGTCCGACACGATCAGGACCGGCATCGCGGGCCGCAGTCGGCGGGCCTCCGACACGAGTTCGTGTCCACTCGCATCGGGGAGACGAAGGTCGGTGATCAGGAGATCGAACTCCTCGCTCAGCGCGCGGATCCCCCCCGCCACGGTATCGACCTCGATCACCTCGAACCCCTCGCGGCGCAGGTACTCGCCCACGACCCCCCGGACCGGAACATCGCTCTCGACCAGCAGGAGTCGCCGCCCCTCACCGAAGCCGGAGAGCTCGTGCGCCGGCAGGTGCCCCTCCGCGATCCCCTCGGGGCTGCGGTCGCGGGAGCGCCGGTCCCCGGGAAGCGGGCTCGAAGGAACGGAGATCGATGCGCGGGCCAGCTGCACCCGGTCCCGCCCCGCCCGCTTCGCCTCGTAGAGCGCCGCGTCGGCGGCAGCGAGGAGATCGTCGACACCCTGCATCGCCGAATCGTACGCGGCGACCCCGCTCGAGCAGGTCAGGGGCGGGTCGCCGAACCCCTCCTCCCGCAGCGAACTCCGGACCCGGTCCGCGAAGATCGTCGCACCAACCGGGTCCGAACCCGCGAGCACGGCGATGAACTCCTCCCCGCCGAAGCGCGCACACAGGTTCATGCGCCGCGTGCGGCGACGGAGAACCTCCGCGAAGCCCTGCAGCGCCTGATCGCCCGCGGCGTGCCCATAGGTGTCGTTGTAGTCCTTGAAGTGGTCCAGATCGAAGAGGGCGACGGCGAGGTTCCGACCCCGGCGGGCAGCCTCGAACTCGGCGTCCAGGAAGATCTCGGCGTGCCGGCGGTTCGGCAGCCCGGTCAGGCCGTCCGTGAAGGCCATCTCCTCGACCTCGTCCAGGTCGCGGTGGAGGACCTCCGCGAGCCACCCGATCGCCATGGTCAGGGCGACGTACGCCACCACGATCCCGAGGAGGATCTCCGGGATGCGAAGTCCGAAGGCGTTCGCCGCCACCTGGGTGAGGGAGAGCGTCGCCATCCCGGCGGCGAGCGCGGTCGCCGCGCCCTTCCACCCGCGGTGGTAGGCCAGGAGGAATGCGGGGATGAGCGCGACCAGCCAGAGGAGCGCTCCGCTCTCCCCGAGCGTCTCCGGGAGGGCGAGCGCACCCAGGACCGGGACCGCGAGGGCGGCGAGGGAAAGGTAGAGGGCGCGGGGCGGGACACGCCGCGCGCCCCGTTCGGAGGGCGGCATCCCCGAACTTGCGACCCGGTCGGCCCCGTGGTCAAATCGAGGTGCGGCGGGCCCCCGTGGGGCGAACGAGGGTCTCGCTGGAGCTCTGCGCCGACTCACCACTTCCGACCGAAAGCGTTGTGAGATATCGACTTGGTGCCCTCGGCCTCATCCTCTGCACGGCGGGGGGCTGCTCGCTCGGCGACGGGGTCGCACGGGACGACCTCGCGGGCCTGGAGGCGCGCCTCCGCGGCTGGATCGCTGCCTCCGGGGCGGAGGTGGGGCTGTACTACCGCGATCTCGCCCCCGACGGGGACTCGGTGACGATCGCGGCCGACCTGCGCATGCACGCGGCCAGCACCATGAAGGTCCCGGTGATGATGCAGCTCTTCCTCGACCACGAGGCCGGCACCTTCGACCTGGACGCACCGGTCGAGATCACGACCCGCTTCGCCTCCATCCTGGACGGCTCCCCGTACGACATCGCGCGGGACTCCGACTCCGACCCCGAGCTCTACGACTCGGTGGGCGTCGGTCTACCCGCCCGCCACCTGGTGGAGCGCATGATCGTGCGGTCGAGCAACCTCGCCACGAACCTCCTGATCCGGGATGCGGACGCGCGGCGGGTCACGGCGACGATGCGCTCGCTCGGCGCGGACTCGATCGAGGTGCTCAGGGGCGTCGAGGACCTCCCGGCCTTCCGGGCCGGACTCTCGAACACCACGACCGCCCGCGACCTGGGCGCGGTCTTCCGGGCCCTCGCGGGGGAGACCTTCGCCTCCGCGCCCGCGCGAAGGGAGATGATCGACGTCCTGGAGCGGCAGGAGTACCGCACTCGGATCCCCGCCGGCGTCCCCGAGGGCACCCGCGTCGCGAACAAGACGGGGTGGATCACCGGGATCACGCACGACGCCGCGATCGTCTATCCCGAGGTCGGGTCGGCGTACGTCCTCGTGATCCTCATCCGGGGCTTCGAGGGCGAGCAGGAGCGGGCAGAGGCCCTCGCCGCCGACCTCAGCCGCGAGGTCTGGCTGCATCACAGCCGCTGACCCCCGGTCCGGCTGCGCCACCGCCGCCGAACCCCGCGGACGGCGCGCGGACCGGGAGCCGGGGGCGGCGCGTCAGCCCTCCCCATCCTCCGAGATCGGTCGCCGCGGCGCGATCAGCTCGAGTCCCAGCGTCCGGCCCTTCATCGTCGCCGGGATCCCCTCCTCGAGCCACACCGGCGCCGGGGCGTCCAGGAGGAGGTGGTCGAAGAACTGCTGCATCCGGATCGCCCAGTCCTTCCGGTTCCGTCGCTGGCGCAGCCCGTGCGCCTCGCCGTTGTAGTTGAGCATCCACACCGGCTTGCCGAGGCGACGCAGCGCCGAGAAGTACTCGATTCCCTGGTACCACGGCACCGCGCCGTCCTCGTCGTTGTGCATCATCAGCACCGGCGTCTCGACCTTGTCCGCCTGGAAGAGCGGGGAGTTCTCGATGTAGCGGTGCTGCGCGTCCCAGAGCGTCCCGCCGATGCGGCTCTGCGTCCGCTCGTACTGGAAGGCGCGGCTCATCCCGGAGGCCCAGCGGATCCCCCCGTACGCGCTCGTCATGTTGGAGACCGGCGCACCGGCCTCCGCCGCCTTGAAGATGTTGGTCTTCGTGATCATGTAGGCGATCTGGTAGCCGCCCCACGAGTGGCCCTGGACCCCGACCCGCTCCGGGTCGACGAAGCCCTCGTTGAGAAGCGCCGTCACCCCGGGCACGACCGCATTCATCGCGCTCTCCCCGGGCCATCCGATCTGATAGGGGATGTCCGGGACGAAGAGGAGGTAGCCGCGGCTGACGTAGAAGGGGAAGTCGACCGAGGAGCCCCCGGGGGCCGGAGTGCGATGGCGGTGCAGCCCGTCCGACATCCGCTCGTAGAAGTAGACCATCAGCGGGTACCGGTGGTCCGGATCGAAGTTCTCCGGCTTGTAGAGGATCCCCTGGAGCGGTTCGCCCTCGGCGGAGATCCACTCGTAGAGCTCCGCCGTCCCCCACGAGACCTCGGCCTGCTGGGGGTTCGTCTCCGAGACGACTTCGATGTCGCGGAAGTTGCTCGTGGTCGCGACCTCCGGGTACTCGCGGAAGGTGCCCGACGCGACCAGGAACCGGTCCGCATCGGCCGCGCGGATCGGCGTCTGCCAGGCGCGGTCGCCGAAGACGACCCGCTCCGGGGCGCGGTCGCCCTCGATCCGGTCGCGGTAGATCCCCGAGCTCTTCTCCGTCATGTGGAAGGCGGTCAGGTGGATCGGCGTGTCCCGCGGGATCGCGCGCTCCTCCGCGTCGACCCGGGCGTATCGAAAGCGGATCCCCTCACGGCGACCGACCCCTTCGGTGAGCGAGCGGGCCCGGCCGTTCGAGGGGTCCACCACCCAGAGGTCGTACCGGTCGGCGACGACGGCCTCGCGGTCGCCTTCCGTCCACCAGACCCCGCTCTCCGGCGGCAGCCCCTGCGGGTGGTCGTCGAGCTCGTCCCAGGTCGGGTGCGGGATCCCCTCCGAGAGGTTCGTCCGACTCCCGTCCTCGACCGAGGCCGCCATCCACGACGTCGCCTCCTGATCCCACCACGTGACGTAGTCACCGCCCGGCGACATCTGACCGGCGGAACCGCGGTTCCCCTCGACGATCATCCGCGAGGCTCCCGTGCGGAGGTCGACGGCGTAGATGTCGTAGTAGCGGCCGTCCCACGAGAGCATCTGACGGTACGGCAGGGTGCTGGAGCCGCGGGCGAAGTCGCCCTCCCCCTCGTCGCCGAGCTCCAGATCGGGGATCTCCGGCGTGGCCAGCTGGACCACCCGGTCTCCGTCGTCCAGGTGCGCAACCGCCCACCAGCTGCGCTCCAGCTCCGCGTCCAGCTGCACGAGCTGCATCGGCTGCAGGTAGGGGTCCTTCCAGTTCCAGACGTCGAGGGAGACCCGATCCGAGTCGAGGAGGGTGTCCTCCACCTCCGCGAGCGGGGCCGGGCCGGAGCCGAAGAAGAGGCGTCGACCGGTCCGGGAGAAGAGGAGATCGCCGTGCTCCGACGGTCCCCAGCCCTCCAGGAGACCCGCGGTGCCGGCCTCCGCAACGGCGCGCGCGCTCCCCGAGCCGGCCGCCGCCGCCATCACGGTGAAGCGCGGGGTCTCCGCCTCCCAGTCGGGGGCGTCGGTCATGAAGGCGACCCGGTCGCCCTCCTGTGCGGTGGTCAGCCCGCGGTAGCGGCCCATCCCGGCGTGCAGCGTGCGGGGCGCCCCCCCGTCGGCCGGAACCACGAAGGCACCGTCGCCCGAACCGTCCTCCGTGGTGCGGAGGAAGGCGAGGTGGCGCCCATCCGCGGTGAAGCGGTAGTCGGCGACGTCCTCGAAGCGCGACTCGGACCCGGAGTCGAGGTCGATCAGGACCAGGGTGTGGCCCTCGCCGCGGTCGGGGCGGTCGTCGTCTTCCTCCTCACCCTCGGCCTCCTCCTCTTCCGTCTCCTCCTCCTCCTCGGACTCGGCCTCCTCCTCCTCGTCGGCGGTCTGCAGGAAGGCGATCACGTTCCCGGCCTCCGAGGGGGTTCGCCAGCTGCGGACATCGGCGAAGCGCAGGATCTCCCCGGAGCCGTCCAGCCTTGCGATCCCGAGGGAGTCCGTCGGCATCTCGTCCTCGTCGACCTCGTCCCGCTCCGCCTGCCGCACCGCGGCGTGCGCGGGCGCGATCGTGAAGGCGGCCCACTCCCCGCTCGGGAGGAAGCGCGCCGCGCCCCCCCGGTCCACCGTCATCTCGCTCGACCCGTCGAAGGCCCTCAGGACGAGCTCCGCGTCCCCCTCGCCGGGGACGTAGCGGAAGGTCAGCCAGTCGCCATCGTCGGAAATCGCGCGGCTCTGGACCGTCCGCCAGCCGGCGTAGTCCGAGTGATCGAGGACGCGCTTCCCGCTGACCTCCATCTGCCGAACGATCGCGTCGGGGAGGGAAGGGGCGGGGGCGGCCTCCTGTGCCCACGCCGGGGCGGCGGGAAGGAGGGCGAGCGCGAGGGCGATGAGCGTGCGGGCGTGTCGGAGCGAGGACATGGCGCAGCCGGTCTGGACGGAGTATCGGAAAGGGGGCCGGTCGAGGCCGTTCCCGGAGTGCTCGCCAGGATGAGCGCCGGGCTCGGGCCTTGGCAAGGACGCTCCCCCTTCCCGAGGACCCACCCGTGATCCCCATCTCCACCCCCGATGCACCGCAGCCCGCAGGACACTACGCCCAGGCCATCGTCCACGCCGGGCTGGTCTACGTCTCGGGCCAGCTCCCGATCGATCCCGCCGACCCCTACGCCGCGCCGGGGGCTGTGGAGGCGCAGGCACGCCGGACGCTGGCCAACGTGGAGCACGTCCTCCGGGCCGCGGGCTCCGATCTGTCCGGCGTCCTGCAACTCCTGATCTACGTGACCGAACGGGAGCACTGGGGCGTGGTCAACGCCGTGGTGGCGGAGGCGTTCGGCGAGCACCGGCCGGCCCGCGCCATCATTCCGGTCGGCCCACTCAAGCGCGACTTCGCGCTGGAGGTTACGGCGATCGCGACGGTACATCAATAGCGGATATTTCGTCGGCTTGTTATCAGGAGCCGCATACCTGTGGGACACGATGCAGTACGACCTGCGGGTAAACCGAGCGTGCACCTCGGGACATATGGAGGATGCAGAGGCGACATCCCTCGCCCCACCACCCTCCACCCAGGACGCGCGCGACCATGGCCATCCTCTCCTCGTTCGAGATCCTCGCCGAGAACCTCGTCCCCGATCTCGGGGGCGCGAGCCCGCTTCCCCCCGGGGCTCCGAACCCCTTCGTCATCCAGGGCTACTTCGTACAGGTCTCGCTCCCGCTCGGCCTCCCCTCCACCCTCTTCAACGTCCTCTTCCGGGAGACGAACGACTTCAGGCAGGGGATGGGCCACAACATCCTGCTCGCCCAGATCATCGACGCCACCGGGACGGTCCACGTCTACAAGGAGTTCTTCCACTCGACCGGCCGGGGCTTCCTCGACCAGCAGATCTCCGCGGGCCAGACCCTGATCTACGGCGTGCAGGCGATCCCCGGCCTCGCCGGTCCCGAGGTGGAGCAGGCGGGAACCGGGTGGCGGGGGTACGTCGAGGTCGAGTCCCGGGGGCCGGCGGGGTCGCTCGTCGCCACCCCCACGCAGCGCCTCGTCTACTACAAGACCGAGAACATCGCGGACCCGAACGGGGTGGTGGACGCGGTGGTCTACCCGGTGCCGACGGCCTCCGGCGGGACCCGGATCTGAGGATGGCGACCGAGAACTACACCGCCTTCTGGCTGGGGTACGTCCCCTCGGGGCCCGGACACGGGCCCCGAATCGGGGATGTGCCCACCTACATCGACACCCTGATCCTCGCCTTCGCGAACCTCTACCCGGGCAACACGACCTGCCAGTCCTTCCTCTTCAAGTCCAACAGCGAGGACTCGATCCGGGCCGGGATGGCCGAGCTGAAGGAGAAGTCGCCGGACACGAAGATCCTCCTCTCGATCCAGGGGACACCGTCGCCGAATGTCGGGTGGAACGAGGGCATCACCGATCCGGACGCCTTCGGAGCCTGGTGCGCGAGCCTTGCGGCGGAGTGGCACCTCGACGGCTTCGACGTGGACAACGAGGACCCCACCTTCCCGGGAGAGAAGTTCGTGGCCGCCGTGAAGGGGATGCGGGCGGCGATGCCCGACCTGACGCTGACGATGGACAGCTACCTCTTCGAACGGGACCAGCCGATCATCAAGGAGCTCGCCGACGACCTCGACGTCCTCAACACGGACGCATACTTCCTCGATTTCGACGAGATGACGTCGCTCGTCGAGCAGTACGCCACCGTCATCGATCCGTCGAAGATCTCGATCGGCGTGAAGGCGGGGAAGGTCGGGATCGACCAGGGCACCAGCCTGGAGACCACGAAGAAGCTCTGCACGTGGGAGCCCTCGGGCGGGTCGAAGCAGGGGATCATGCTCTGGAACGTGAGCAACGACCTGGAGAGCTACACCGGTCAGCCCGACGGCTCCTGGACCCGGCTGATTCACGAGTGCCTGCCGTGAGCGGGGCGACGGCCGACGCCGTTCGGATGACGCTCGCCGGGATCGCCTACGGGGCCCCCGACCGGATCCCGCGCTACCTGACCGAGGCGGAGCTCCTGGGGGGTGAGTGGACGGTCGCCTGGATGCCCGTCGAGTCGGACCCGCCGGACAACTTCGCCTTCCTGACGAAGCGCGCGGGGGCGGGGAGTCCCGAGTACGTCCTGGCGATCCGCGGCACCTATCCGGACCCCTTCTCGCGAGCGTACTGGGACGACGGGAGCCAGGACAGCCCCTTCGGCGAGATGGCGGAGTGGCCCGGTGCGAAGGGTGCGCGGATCTCGCGAGGGACCTCAGAGGCGCTGCAGAACCTGCTCGCCCTGCGCGACGCCTCGGGCGTCTCCCTGGAAGGGGCGGTTCAGGCGCTGCCCTCCGGCGCCGCGCTGGCCGTGACCGGGCACAGCCTGGGCGGCACGGTGGCGCCCGTACTGGGACTCCAGCTGGCTCAGGGTGCACACGGGGTCGAGGTGGAGGTCACCACCTTCGCCGGGATGACCCCGGGCAACGAGGCCTTCGCGGCGCTCTTTTCGACGGGTTCGGTCCTCGACGGCCGGGTACGCAGGGTCTTCAACACCCTGGACACCGTGTCGTACGGGTGGGACCGGGTCTACAAGACCCACGACTTCTACGATCCGGCCCCGAAGGGCGGGGTCGCCGTCTCCGCCCTCCTCCTGGCCACCGCCATGAAGCTCCGTCTGGGCGGGTACGACTACGCCACGGTCGGAGACCCGGTGCCGCTGGAGGGGGTCCTTCGCAAGGAGGAGATCGGCTGCTCCCTGATCGCGTACCTCCTCGAGACGCTTCACCAGCACATGCCGGACACCTACCTCGAGCTGCTCGGCGCACCGAAGCTGCCCTTCTCGATCCTCTTCGGCACGGTGGTCGCCCCGCGCGAGCGGGAGATCACGCGTCCGCCGCGGGCCGGTCTGATCGGGGGTGTCGTTCGGCTCTAGCGGCCGAAGCCGGAACCCCCCGCGCACTCGGGGTCTTCTCGGGGCGTGGGGGTGAGGGCCTCTCCGGGGTCTGCTCGGGCGCGCACGAAGGGCGCCCGCCACGAACGTCGAAACGCGGAGGACGACACATGGCTCGCACGAGACTCCTGGAGATCGCCACGATCGCCGCCGGCCTCGCGGCCGTCCCCTTGGCCGGTCAGGTCTCGCCGCCTCGCGCCGAGATCGACCCGGAGCTTCCCGTCCAGCCCGGATTCGACATCGAGCGCGCCTACATCGGGCGGGCGCCACTCTTCCAGCCGTTGCACGACCCGTCCTTCACCTCCCTCGGGGAGGCTCGGCGCGGCGGTCGGGTCGCGGAGGACTCTCCGATCCTGGTCTTCGAGGCCGGCGGACGGACGCTGTCGCTGGTGACGGCGCAGATGTCGTATCACCACGTGGCGCAGGGAGAGATCGCCGGCGAGCCCTGGATGGTCACCTTCTGAGTGATCTGCAACTCGGGCGTCAGGATGACGCCGAGCATCGACGGCAACACCCACTACTTCGCCGAACACGGGCTCTACGACGGGCTCTTCCTCATGAAGGACCGGGAGACCGGGACCTTCTGGGACCACCTCACCGGGGAGGCGGTCTACGGCGCCCTCGTGGGGACCACGCTGGAGGTCTCGAGCCTGGAGCAGACGACGGTCGAGCAGCTCCTCGACCGGAATCCGGACGCGCTCGTCGCGCTCTCGGACCGAATCCTGTACGAGGAAGACGACCTCAAGGTGGACGGGCTCCTCGCCCGCATCCGCGGGGGGCTGAACGGCTTCTTCGAGGGGACGATCGACCGACACGACACCCGGCGACCGAAGATGGATCTCGGGCTCGGCGTCTGGGGCGCGGAGGAGGCCGTCTACTACCCCTACGAGTCGATCAGCTCGGGGGACCGAGTGGTGCTCGATCGCTACGGTGACCGCGGCATCGTCGTCTACCTCGACCCGACCTCCCGGACGCTCGCCGCCTGGTACTCGGAGGCGGAGGGGTACCGCTGGGACGGGGACGTCCTTCGACTGAACGACGGGAGCTACGTGGAGGCCGGGGTGCTGCGAGACGCCCGAGGGGAGCGGATCGAAGGCGCTCGCCCTCTGCAGGTCTTCACCCGATGGTACGGCTTCTCGCTCACCTTCGACGGGGTGGAGATCCGAACGGGCGAAGGGTGATCGGGGCCGCGGCGCCTCCGGGCTCCCGGCGGCGGCGGGATCCTCGCCCCCCTCAGCTCCAGCTCTCGCCCGTCCAGCACATCTCCCAGAAGCGCAGCTCGTACTGCGACGAGACGCGGAAGATCTCGGCGAGGCGCGCCCGCTTCTCCTCCGTGACGCCCGCTCCGAGCCGGTCCATCTCCCCCCGGAGCCAGTCGGCCGCCTCCGCGAACTCCTCCGAGGCGTACATCGTCACCCAGTCGGCGTAGCGGTCGTCGGGCGAGGTGCCCCACGACTCCATCTCCCGCGCGATGTAGAGGTAGCCCCAGGAGCAGGGGAGGAGCGCCGCGAGCAGATCGAGCATGTCGCCGTCCGCGGAGGTCCGGACCAGGAAGTCGGTGTAGGCCCGAGTCGTGGGCCACATCTCCTCCGCCTCCAGCTCCTCCGGGCTGATCCCGAACCGCTCCGCGTAGCCACGATGGAGGTCCATCTCGGTGTTGAGCGTCAGATCGAGGACGGCGGCGTACCACGACATCGAGTCGAGTCGGTCCGACTTGGCGACCGCCCACGCGAAGATCCGCGCGAAATCGATCAGGTACAGGTAGTCCTGCCGGACCCAGCGCGCGAAGCGTTCGGGCTCCAGGGTGCCGTCGGCGATCCCGCGCACGAAGGGGTGTTCGAGCTGGGCGGCCCAGAGGGGCGCGACCCGCTCCTGGAGCTGTCGGGAGAGGGAGGGGGCGTTCATGGAGGTAAGGGTAGCGGCGGGCCCCGGCCACGTGGAGGGGGAGTCTCCACCACTCTTCAGCCCTCCCGCTCTGGCTCGTCCCCGGAAGGGGGTCGTACGTTGCGCCCCCTGTTCATGCGGGGCCGCACCAGAGGTGCGTCCTCGGGTCTCGACTCTCACGCCGGTGGCGCTCCGAGATGGCACGTCCGACGCTCTTCGACCGACTCTCCCGACGCGCGACCTCCGCGTCGGGCTCCCTCCTCCTCGTGGCGGCCGTCGCGTCGGCGCCGGCCGGACTCGCCGGGCAGCAGCTCCCGATGGAGCAGCTCGAGGCGATGCAGGCGCGTTCGATCGGCCCCGCCGGAATGAGCGGTCGCGTCACCTCGATCGACGCCCTCGAGATGGACCGCAACACGGTCTACGTCGGCACCGCCTCCGGCGGCGTGTGGAAGTCGACCAATGCGGGCGACACCTTCGAGCCGATCTTCGACGACGAGCGGATCATCAACATCGGGGCCGTCGCGGTCCACCAGACGTACCGCGACATCGTCTGGGTCGGGACCGGGGAGGGGAATCCCCGGAACTCCGCGGACCCCGGTGCCGGGCTCTACAAGTCGATCGACGGCGGGGAGACGTGGAGCTTCCTCGGCCTCGAGGAGACGCGCCAGATCCACCGTATCCTCCTGCACCCCACCGATCCGGACGTCGCCTGGGTCGGGGCG
The DNA here is from genome assembly GCA_028280525.1 of Longimicrobiales bacterium. GTDB lineage: Bacteria > Gemmatimonadota > Gemmatimonadetes > Longimicrobiales > Gaopeijiaceae > Gaopeijia. The sequence goes on along the minus strand of JANQLR010000175.1, from coordinate 7,901 downwards.
ATGGGACCGATCTGGTCGGCCGGCTCCGAGCGGGGCGTCTACAGGACGACGGACGGCGGGGAGACGTGGGAGAAGGTGCTCTACGTCGACGAGGACACCGGGATTGCGGACCTGGTCCAGGATCCCGTGAACCCGAACAAGATCATCGCCGCGATGTGGTCCTTCCGACGCTGGCCCTGGTACTTCGAGTCCGGGTACGGGGACGGCTCCGGGCTCTACATCACCTACGACGGCGGTGAGAACTGGACCGAGCTCACCGAGGAGCACGGCCTCCCCGACTCGAAGATGGGCCGGACGGGGCTCGCGATCGCACGCTCGAACCCGAACTGGGTCTACGCGCTGATCGAGGCGGAGGACGACGGCGGGCTCTACCTGTCGACGGACGGCGGACAGTCCTTCGAGCTGATCAACGAGGAGAGCGGCGTCCTCAACCGGCCCTTCTACTACACCGACATCTTCGTCGACCCGACGAATCATCTGCGCGTGTACAACCTCAGCTCGGTCGTCCGGATCTCGGACGACGGCGGACGGTCGTTCGAGGTCATGCGCAACGACGTCCACTCCGACTTTCACGCGATGTGGATCGATCCGAACGACGGGCGCCACATCTACCTCGGGAACGACGGCGGCTTCGTCATCTCGAGCGACCGCGCGGAGAACTGGCGCGTGACCGACAACCTCCCGGTCGGGCAGTTCTATCACATCAGCGTCGACAACGACATTCCCTTCAACGTCTACGGCGGAATGCAGGACAACGGCTCGTGGAAGGGCCCGTCGGACGTCTGGCAGGTCGACGGGATCCGGAACTGGGAGTGGCGTGAGACCACCTTCGGCGACGGCTTCAACTCGATCGTCGACCCGACCAACGAACTGGTGGGCTTCGGGATGAGCCAGGGCGGCAACCTCCAGCGTTGGGACTACCGCACCGGGGAGCGGAAGCCGATCCGCCCCTACCACCCCGACGACGACGTCGAGCTTCGCTTCCACTGGAACGCCGCCCTCGCCCTCGATCCTCACGCGCCGGGGACGATCTACTACGGCTCGCAGTTCCTCCACCGTTCGTCGGACCAGGGAGGAAGCTGGGAGCTCCTCTCGCCGGACCTGACGACGAACGACTCCACCAAGCAGAACTACGACGAGTCCGGCGGCCTCACGCGCGACGCGACCGGGGCGGAGAACCACACCTCGATCCTGACGATCGCCCCGAGCCCGCTGGAGCGGGGGGTCATCTGGGTCGGGACCGACGACGGCAACGTGCAGCTCACCCGGGACGACGGGGCGAGCTGGACGAACTACGCCGAGGAGATGCGCGGACCGCAGCAGGCGACGTGGGTCCCGCACATCGAGGCGTCCCGACACGATGCGGCGACGGCGTACGTGGTGCTGGAAGACCATCGCCGCGGAGCGTGGGACCCCTGGATCTTCCGCACGACCGACTACGGCGAGTCGTGGGAGAACATCGCCCAGGGGATCGACGGCTACGTCCACACGATCGAGGAGGACCCGGTCGAGCCGAACCTCCTCTTCGCCGGCTCCGAGCTCGGACTCTGGGTGTCGATCGACGCCGGGGAGAGCTGGACCCGTTGGACGCACGGCTTCCCGGCCGCGCCGGTCCGCTCCCTCGTCGTGCACGAGCGCGACCACGACCTCGCGATCGGCACCTTCGGCCGCGCGATCTACATCCTCGACGACGTCCGACCGCTCCGCGCGATGGCGGCGGCGGTCCGGGCGGAGGCCAGCGCGGCTCCGGAAACCCTCACCCTCTTCGACGCGCCGGTCGCCTACCTCGCCCGGGTGCGCGCCATGAACGGCTACCACTTCTCCGGCGACGCCATGTTCAAGGGCGAGACCCGGATGCGCGGGGCGATGATGAGCTACTGGGTGAGCGACGCCCGCCCGAGCCAGCGCGCGAAGATTGAGATCCTCGACGCCGACGGCGAGGTCATCCGCGAGCTGCGCGGACCGGCCGAGATCGGGCTGAACCGGACCTCGTGGGACCTGCGGGTCGACCTGCCCGAGGGCGGAGACGAGGAGGAGGGTGGCGGCGGACGCTTCGCGCCGCGCGGGCCGGAGGTCGTTCCGGGAAGCTACATGGCCCGGGTGACGGTCGGGGACCAGATCTCCGAGGAGGTGGCGATCACCGTCCTTCCCGACCCGCGGGTCGAGGTCTCGATGGCGGCCCGGACGGCCAAGTTCGAGGCGACGATGCGGGGTACGCGGCTCGGGCAGCGACTGACGGCGATGCAGCGCCGCGTCCGTGACGGCACTCGCGCAATCGAGAAGGTGCGGGACGCCCTGCAGGGGCTGGATGACGACGGGATGTCCGATCTCCGTCGTCAGGGACGAGAGGTCGTCGACGCGCTGGAGGAGATCGAGTTCGACGCGGCCAACCGCCAGCGCCGGGGCGCCTTCGCCCTCGCCTCGTCATGGGACGCCCCGACCGAGGGGGAGATCCTCGCCCTCGACCGGATGGAGCGGGCGCTGGACGCGATCGAGGTCGAGATCGATCGGGTGATGGCGGAGGACTTCGAGGCGCTGCGGACGGCGCTCGAGGAGGCGGGGCTCGGGGTGCTGCTGCCGGCGATGGAGGAGGGCGAGTGAGGGAGCTCCCCCGCGCGGGGGCCCGCCCGCCCCTCCGCCCTCCCACCCAAAAAAATACGCCACCCGCTGGGCGCCTCCATGCCGCCCTCGGCCTGACCGCCCTCGCCGTCGCGACCCTCGCCGCCCCCGTCGTCGCTCAGGACGCCTCCGTCGCCGACCTGGGCGCCATCGCCGCCCGCAACATCGGCCCGGCCGGGATGAGCGGCCGGGTCTCGGCCGTGGACGTCGTCCTCTCCGACCCGAATACCATCTTCGTCGGGTCGGCCACCGGGGGGGTCTTCCGCTCCACCGACGGCGGGATGACCTGGGACCCGGTCTTCGACGATCAGCCGGTCCTCGGGATCGGCGACGTCGCCGTCTTCCAGCCCAACCCCGCCATCGTCTGGGTCGGCACGGGGGAGGGGAATCCGCGCAACTCGGCGGGCGTCGGGAATGGCCTCTTCAAGTCGATCGATGGGGGCGACAGCTGGACCCGCGTCGGGCTCGAGGGCTCGGAGCGGATCCACCGGGTGATCACCCACCCGACCGACCCCGACATCGTCTACGTCGGCGTCATGGGTCCTGCATGGTCCGACGGCGAAGTGCGCGGCGTCTACCGCACCCGCGACGGGGGCGCCTCCTTCGAACGCGTCCTCTACGTCGACGAGGGGACGGGGATCGCCGACCTGGTGATGGACCCGTCGAACCCGGACCACCTCCTCGCGGCGATGTGGGACTTCCGGCGCGACCCGTGGTTCTTTCGCTCCGGCGGGCCCGGGAGCGGGCTGCTTCGGACGATCGACGGCGGCGACTCGTGGACGCGTCTCACCGCGGACGACGGGCTCCCCGAGGGCGAGCTGGGCCGGATCGGCGTCGCCTTCGCCCCTTCGGACCCGGACGTCGTCTACGCCGTCGTCGAGGCGACCCGTTCGGAGCTCCTTCGCTCGACGGACGGCGGCCGGTCGTTCGAGACCATCTCGGACCGACCCGGCGTCGCCTCGCGCCCCTTCTACTACGCCGACCTCCGCGTCGACCCGGAGAACGAGAACCGTCTCTACAACCTCTTCTCCGCGATCCAGGTCTCCGAGGATCAGGGGCGTTCGTTCCGCACGGTCGTCCCCTCGGCGATCATCCACGGCGACGTGCACGAACTCTGGATCGACCCCTCCGACGGTCGCCGGATGATCATGGGGAATGACGGCGGGATCGCCTTCACGAGCGACCGCGGCGAGACGTGGCGCTTCGTGGAGAACCTGACCCTGGCGCAGTACTACCACGTCACCGTCGACGACGCGGTGCCGTACCGGATCTACGGCGGGCTGCAGGACAACGGCTCCTGGGTCGGCCCGTCCGACGTCTGGGAGAACAAGGGGATCCTCAACGCCCACTTCGACCGCGTCGGCGGAGGCGACGGCTTCTGGGTCATGCCCGACCCCTCGGACGAGCGCTTCGGCTACGCCGCCTCGCAGGGCGGAGCCCTCACCCGCTTCGATCGGGTCACCGGACGGCGCACGTTCATCCGGCCGACCCACCCCGACGGCGAACGCCTCCGCTTCAACTGGAACGCCGCCGTCGCGACCGATCCGCACGACCCGAACCGCCTGTACATGGGCAGTCAGTACGTCCATCAGAGCGACGACCACGGCGCGAGCTGGCGGATCATCTCCCCGGACCTGACGACGAACGATCCGGCCAAGCAGGTCGAGGCCTCCGGCGGCCTCAGTCAGGACGCGACCGGCGCCGAGACGCACACGACGATCCTCGACATCGCCCCCTCCGCGCTCGACGACCAGGTGATCTGGGTCTCGAGCAACGACGGACTCGTCCACCTCACGCGCGACGACGGCGTCACCTGGCAGAACGTGACCCGCGACATCGATGTCCCCGACGGCACCTGGACGCCCGACGTCGACCCCTCGGTGCACGATCCGGCGACGGCGTACGCGGTCTACGAGGACCACCGCCGCGGTCGGTGGGAGCCGTACCTCTTCCGAACGGAGAACTACGGCGAGGACTGGCGGCGCCTCGACACCCGCGAGATCGAGGGCTTCATCCACGCGGTCGCCGAGGACCCGGTCGAACCGAATCTCCTCTTCGTCGGCACCGAGTTCGGGCTCTACGTCTCCTTCGATCGCGGGGATGACTGGCAGCTGTGGAGTCACGTGCCCCGTGTGCCGATCCGCGACCTCGTGATCCACCCGAGGGACGGCGACCTGGTGCTGGGGACACACGGCCGGGGGCTGTGGGTCGTCGACGACATCTCGCCGCTGCGGGCGATCGCTGCGCTGGAGGGGGCCGCTCCCCCCGGGCTCGACGTCTACGACGCGCCGGTCGCGTATCGGCGCCCGGTGAAGGAGGCGATCGGATACCGCTCGACCGGGATGACGATGTGGCAGGGGGCGAGCCGACCGTACGGGGCGCTCCTCTCCTTCTGGGTCCCCGCCTCGCTCGCCGAGGGGGAGGCGTCGATCCGGATCCTCGGGGCAGGGGGGGCCGTCCGGACCGCCTCCGTCCCGGTGGAGGCCGGATTGAACCGGTGGCGCTGGAATCTCCGGGCGGGCGGAGCGATGGACGACACGCCGGAGGCCGCGGAGGGGATGGAGGTCTACCCGGGCAGCTACGAGTTCATCGTGTCGGTGAATGGCGAGACGGGGACCGGTTCGGTCGAGGTCCGCCACGATCCGCGCGATCCGCCGCTCAACGAGGCCGACCACAGGGCGTGGCGCGACCGGGTGGCGGCCGTCCGGGAGGCCGCCTCGATGGTCGACGACGCCTCCGCCGCGTCCGACCGGGTGGAGGCGCTTCAGGAGTCGATCGAGCGACTCCTCCCCGACATCCCCGCGGAGCTCCGTTCCGGCGCGGACGACCTCCTCGACCGCATCGCCGAGGTCGAGACCCGGCTCTTCGACGGTCCGGCGTGCCAGGGGATCTGCGCCGGCGACCCGGTCGCCGCCACGGTTCGGGCTCCGCTCTCCCGGCTCCGCGGCGGGTGGGGGCCGGTGACGTCGGAGGAGCGCATTCGCCTGGATCTCGCCTCTCGGGCGCTGGCCACGGTCGTGGCCGAGACAAACGACCTCCTCCTCGGGCCTGCGGCCGACTTCCGCGACGCGCTCGAAGCCTCCGGCTGGAGCGGCCTCCCCTCGCTCGCTCCGGTTACGCGCGGAGGAGGGGTGAGATGATTCGTTCCGCACTCCTCTGGGCGTCGACCAACCCCTTCACGGCCGGCCGGCTCCCCCGCTACGGCTTCGTTCAGCGGGCGGTTCGCCGCTTCATGCCGGGCGAGCGGCTCGCCGACGCGGTCCCCGTGGCCGAGGAGCTTCAGGCCGACGGCTTCAGGCTGCTGATGACCGAGCTCGGGGAGAATGTGGACTCGGTGGCCGCCGCCCGCGCCGTCGCGGATGGATACCTGACCGTCGCGGAGACGGTTGCCCGGCGGGAGCTCGACTGCGAGGTGTCGGTCAAGCCGACGCACCTCGGTCTCGAGCAGGGGCTCGAGGTCTGCGTTCGGCACCTCACCGACATCGCCCGATCCGCCCCGGGGATCGTCTGGATCGACATGGAGGACTCTAGCTGCCTGGAGTCGACGCTCGAGGTCTACGAGGCGGTCCGTTCCGAGGTGGAGAACGTCGGGCTCTGCCTGCAGGCGTACCTTCGGCGCACCCCGGAAGACCTGGACCGACTCCTCCCGCACACCCCGCACATCCGGCTCGTGAAGGGCGCCTACCACGAGCCGTCCGAGCTCGCCTTCGAGAAGAAGCGCGAGGTCGACGCGGCGTACCGGAAGCTCGCCTCGAGGATGCTGAGGGAGCGCCGGGCCGGGAGGATGGGGCGCGTCTGCCTCGGCACCCACGACGACGCGATGATTCAGGACGCCGCCCGGGTGGCCGGCGAACTCGGACTGCCGGCGACGGACTGGGAGGTGGCCATGCTGTACGGGATTCGGCCGGAGGCGCAGCGGAGCTACCGCGACCGCGGCGTGACGGTTCGGATCCTCATCTCGTACGGCGCCCAGTGGTTTCCCTGGTACATGCGGCGTCTGGCGGAGCGGCCGGCGAACGTCGGCTTCGTCCTCCGCTCGATGGTGCGGGGGTGACGACGAAGGACGACGCGCACGAGACCCCGCCGGAAGCCGACGCGACCGCCGCAGGTCCGTCCGTCCCCGCCACCTCCCGGGGACCCGACGCGACCTCCCCCGGCGCCCGCGGCTTCGCCCTCGCCCTCCTCTCCGTCGCCGTACTCCTGGGGATGAGCGGGTGGTTCGCCGCGACCTCCGTGGCGCCCCTCCTGGAGGCGCGCTGGGATCTCGAGACGTCGCAGCTCTCGCTGCTCACCACCCTCGTGCAGATCGGCTTCGTCGCCGGCACGCTCGCCGCGGCGATCCTGAACCTCGCCGACGTCCTTCCCCTGCGGGCCTACTTCGGGCTCTCCGCTCTCCTCGCCGCGGCCACGAACGGAGCCCTCCTCCTCGTCGACGGCTTCGCGGCGGCCGCCGTCCTCCGCTTCCTCACCGGTGTCTTCCTCGCGGGCGTCTATCCCCCCGCGATGAAGATGGTCGCCACCTGGTTCTTTTCGGCGCGGGGCTTCGCGATCGGAACCGTCGTCGGCGCGCTCACCCTCGGGAAGGCCGCCCCCTACCTCGTGAAGGGGGTCGGGAGCGCCACGGTCGAGGCGGTGGTGTGGGCGACCACCCTCGGCGGTGCCCTCGGGGGGATCGCCGTCCTCCTCCTCTACCGGGACGGGCCGTACCCCTTCGCGCGCCGCCCCTTCGCGTGGAGTCGGGTCACCGAGCTGCTGCGCCACCGCCCGACGATGCTCGCGACCGGCGGATACCTCGGCCACATGTGGGAGCTCTACGCCTTCTGGGCCCTCGTGTACCTGTGGAACGCCTCCGTCTTCGAATCCCCCGATCTGGTGACGTGGGCGATGATCGCGAGTGGCGCGATCGGGTGCGTGTGGGGCGGACGACTGGCGGACGCCCTCGGTCGCGTCCGGGTGGCGAACGGGTCGATGGCGATCTCGGGGGCGTGCTGCCTCGTCGCCGGGTGGATCATGGAGTGGCCCTTCCTCGTCCTGGCGGTCGGGCTGGTCTGGGGGGTGACCGTGGTCGCGGACTCCGCCCAGTTCAGCGCCCTCGTCACCGAGGTCGCACCGTCTCACGCGGTCGGGACCGCGCTCACCCTGCAGACGATGCTGGGGTTCACCCTGACGGGAGTGAGCATCGAGGTGGCGACGCGGGTGCACGCGGCGGCAGGCTGGGTGGCCGCCTGGTCGCTCCTGGCGATCGGGCCGGTCCTGGGCATCCTCTCCATGCGGGCGCTCCG
>JANQLR010000168.1 GCA_028280525.1 Longimicrobiales bacterium | reverse complement strand
GGCGGGTCGGGTCAGCCGCCCCCTGTTGCTCGGGTCAGCCGCCCCCCGTCGCGTAGATCCGGATCGACGCTGCCGCCCGCGCGAACTCGCTCGACTCCGCACGCCAGCCGGCCAGCAGCTCCTCCAGCGCCCCGGGATCCCCCCGGTCGACCACCCGCCGCAGCGCATCCGTCCCGGCGAGCCGGTCGAAGTGCCCGCTTCGCCACTCCCACGCCGGGCCCGCCATCCGCCGCGCCTCCAGCAGCGCCCAGGCGGCCGCCTCGGTCGGGTCGTACGGCGACTCGATTCCGGTCGCCGCGCCGACCTCCTCCCCGGGGGCGTCCACCGCGACGAAGCGAACCCCCGAGACCTCGACACCGGAGAACTTGCCGTCCCCGGCGCTTCGCGGGGTGAAGCGCGCCGCCTCGAAGCGCACACCCGCGAGTCCCCGTGCATTCAGTCGCGCCGCGAGCACCTCCCCGTCCAGGAAGGGCGCGCCGAGCCACTGGAAGGGTCGCTCCGTGCCCCGTCCGACGCTCAGATTCGTCCCCTCGAAGAGGCAGGTGCCCGGGTAGTGGAGGGCGGAGACGAGGTCGGGCATGTTCGGGGAGGGCGCGACCCACGGCAGTGCGTCGGGCCAGCCGTCCGAGGGTCGCCACCCGTCCACCGGCACGACGTGGAGCCGCCCTGTCGCCGTGGACTGGTCCGCACCGGCGGGCCGGTCGTCGGCGGGAAGGGCAGGGGCATTCCCCCCCTCCCGCACCCCTCCGTCCCCGCCCGCCCGCGCCTGGATCCACCGCGCGACCTCGCCCGGCGTCATCCCATGTCGCATCGGCACCGGGTGGAGCCCGACGAAGGAGGAGAAGTCGGGGTCGAGCACGTTCCCCTGCGCCTGCGCGCCCAGTGGGTTCGGGCGGTCGAGGACGACGAAGTCGAGTCCGGCCTCCCTCGCCGCCGCGAGCGAGAGCGCCATCGTCCAGACGTAGGTGTAGTACCGCGTCCCGATGTCCTGAATGTCGAAGAGGAGAACGTCGATCCCCTCGAGCATCTCGGCGGTGGGCGCTCGGGTGCTGCCGTAGAGCGAGAAGACGGGGAGGCCCGTGCGATCATCGACGCCGTCGTCGACCTTCTCCCCTGCCTCCGCCTCCCCGCGCAACCCGTGCTCGGGCCCGTAGAGCGCGACCAGATCCACCTCCGGGCGCTCGTGCAGGAGGTCGATCGTGGAGCGAACCCCGGTGTCGGTCCCGACGATTCCGGTGTGGTTGGTGATCAGCCCGACGCGGCGTCCTCGCACGAGGTGGAGCGAGTCGGAGAGGAGCACCTCCACGCCCGGTCGGACCGGCCTCGCGGCCACCTCGATTTCGGCGGATTCGCGCGCCGCGGGGGCGGCGTCGGCGGTGCAGGCGGCGGTCGAAGCGACGGCGATCGCGAGGGTGGCGAGCCCGACGCGGGGGAAGGATTGTGAGCGTCGAAGGGGGGGCATACGTTCGGCGGCGGCCGGGGGTCGGAATGGGCTCGATTGAACATCCGACCCGGTCGCAGGGTCGTCAAACATGGGCCCCGCACTCCCGGTCCCGCCGACCGTCACCCTCGCACGGACGCTCGATGCCGCTCCGGACCCGCTCGACCTCCGCCCTCGCCCTCCTCCTCGCCGCGTGTTCGACGGTCTCTCCGACCCCGGAGGCGGTGGAACCGGTGCCGACCGCGACGTCCGGCGACCGTCCGGGTGCCCGCCCCTCCCCGGTCCGTCCGCCCGTCGCCCAACCCGACCCGGTCCGCTCCCGCTCCGACGCGATGCGCAGCTGGGCGGAGGAGACGCTGGCCGGGATGACGCTGCGTCAGAAGGTCGGCCAGCTGATGATGCCCTTCGTGCTCGGCGACTACGCCCCGAGGGGCACCGGGCAGCACGACCGGGTGAGCCGCTGGATCGAGCAGGAGGAGATCGGCGGGCTGATCGTCTCGGTGGGTTCGCCGACCGATGTCGCGGTGAAGCTGAACGACTTCCAGACGCTCGCCCGGGTCCCCCTCCTGATCGCCGCCGACCTGGAGACGGGCGCCGGCTTCCGCCTCTCCGGCGCGATCCACTCCCCGACGAACATCGTGCTCGGCGGCGCGACGAACTTCCCGAACCTCATGGCGGTCGGGGCGGCCGGAGACGCCGAACTCGCCCGTCAGATGGGTCGGATCACCGGCCGGGAGGCGCTCGCGGTCGGGATCCACGTCCCCTTCGCGCCGGTGCTCGACGTCAACAACAACCCGGACAATCCGATCATCAACGTCCGCTCCTTCGGCGAGAACCCGGAGCGCGTCTCCGAACTCGGCGCCGCCTTCGTCGGGGGGATCCAGGAGATGGGCGCGATCGCCACCGGGAAGCACTTCCCCGGACACGGCGACACGGACGTCGACTCGCACATCGGGCTCCCGGTGATCCGCGCCAGCCGGGAACGGATGGACTCGGTGGAGCTGGAGCCCTTCCGTGCGGCGATCGACGTCGGGCTCGGAGGGATGATGACGGCGCACATCACCGTCCCGTCGCTGAACGGGGGCGGGGAGCTGCCGTCGACGCTCTCCTCCCACGTCCTGACCGACCTCCTGCGGGAGCAGCTCGGCTTCCGGGGGCTGGTGTTCACCGATGCCATGGACATGGGTGCGATCGACCGCGAGTACGGGCGGGGCGAGGCGGCCGTGATGGCGATCGAGGCGGGGGCCGACATCATCCTGATGCCACCCGACGTGCGCGCGGCGATCGACGGGATCATCGAGGCGGTCCAGCTCGGTCGCCTCCCCGAATCGCGCATCGACGCCTCGGCGATGAAGGTGCTGCGGGCGAAGGAGCGGCTCAGCCTCCAGGACGGGGCGACGGTGCCGATGGAGCGGATCCCCTTCGAGGTGGGGATCCCGGAGCACGCCGAGGTGGCGAACGAGATCGCCCGGCGCTCGATCACCCTCCTGCGCAACGAGCGCAATCTCCTCCCCCTCCTCGGGACGCGGACGGCGCGGGTGATGTCCGTCACCTACCGGCGCCGCAACGACCTGCTGGCCGGACGCTACTTCAACGGCTCGCTCCGCTCCGTCTATCCGCGTCTGTCGGCGACCGACGTGACGAAGGACTCCGACCCGGAGATCTACAACGAGCTCCTGGAGGAGGCGCGCTCCTCGGCGCTCGTGGTCGTGTCGACCTACGTGACGGTCGTCTCCTACTCGGGAACGGTCGCCCTCCCGGAGGAGACCTCGAACTTCATCGAACAGCTGGCCGAGGCCCGGATCCCGCACATCGTCGTCTCCTTCGGGAACCCGTACCTGGTGCGGGAATTCCCCTCGACGCAGGCGTACATGGCGGCGTGGAGCGGGAGTCGGGCGAGCCAGCGCGCCGCGGCGTCGGCCCTCTTCGGCGAGTTCGAGATCACCGGACGGAGTCCGACGCGCATTCCGCCCTTCTTCGAGATCGGCGACGGGATCCGCGTCCCGGCCCGGAACCGGGGACGCTGAGCACGGTGCGGATCCGACGGGTCGGCCTCCCGTTCGCGGGCGCCCCGAGCACGCCCCCCGGCGGGTCGGTCTCCGGCGCGGCCCGGTCGTTCCCGATCTGCGTCTCGTCGCTCCGCGCCCTCGCCTTCGCCCTCCTGGCCATGGGCCTCCTCGCGGTACCCGCCTTCCGGGGGGCGCCGCTCGCCGCGCAGGAGGCGATCGACTGGGCCACGCTGCCGCCGGCCCCCGAGACGGACGGCCCGCTCGCAACCGAGGTCACCCCCGCGACGGTCGGGATGGACCCGGGCGGGCTCCTCGAGATCGACGCCCTCCTCGACTCCGCCCTCGCCGACGGTGCCGCGCCGGGGGCTGCGCTCGCGATCGGGCGGCGCGGGGAGCTGGTGCGGCTGCGCGGGTACGGCACCCTCGACGGACCCGGCTCCCCCGACGTGACGCCCGAGACGGTGTGGGACCTCGCCTCCCTGACCAAGGTGGTCGGGACCACGACGGCGGTGATGCAGCTGGTCGACCAGGGACGGATCGAGCTGGAGGACCGGGTGGTCGACTACCTGCCGTGGTGGCGCGGCAGCGACGCCCGCCGGGCCGAGGTGACGATCCGCGACCTTCTCCTCCACCGCGCGGGGCTCCCGGCCTTCCGGCGCTGGTTCCTGGAGATGGAGGGGCGGGACGCCTACCTGCGCGCGATCGAGGCGGAGCCGCTCGAGGCCGATCCCGGGGCGCGCACCGTCTACTCGGACATCGGGGTGATGACGCTCGCCCTGGTGATCGAGGAGGTGACCGGGCTCCCGCTGGACGCGGCGCTCGGAGCGCACCTCTTCGACCCGCTCGGGATGACCGACACCGGCTTCCGGCCCCCCGAATCGTGGCGCCGCCGCATCGCCCCGACCGAGGTCGATCCGCGCCGGGGCGGGAAGATGCACGGGCGGGTCCACGACGAGAACGCGGACGCCTTCGGCGGGGTGGCCGGACACGCGGGCCTCTTCTCGAGCGCCCGGGATCTGGCCGTCTTCGCCCAGCTCCTTCTGGACGGCGGGGTCGCCGCGCCGTGCGACCTGGGCGAGGCGGGGGCGATCTGCCGTCGACCGAGGCGGGCGCCCGAGAGACTCCTGCGTTCCGCGACCGTCGACCGCTTCACCACCCCCTTCGACTCGACCTCGACCCGGGCCTTCGGGTGGGACACCCCGAGCGATGAGCGGTCGAGTGCGAGCGACTGGTTCTCCGCCCGCTCCTTCGGGCACACCGGGTACACGGGGACCTCGATCTGGATCGATCCCGAGCGGGAGCTCTTCGTCGTCCTGCTGACGAACCGAGTGAACCCGACGCGCGAGAACTCCCGCCACGTCGACCTGCGCCGCTGCGTGCACGAGCTGGCGGTCCGCGCGATCACCGACGCGCCGGTCGAGCCCAGACCCGGGACCCCCTCCGCCGCCGGGCGGATGCGTTGAGCGTCAGCGGGCTCGACGTCACCGTCCTGGTGGCGTACATGACGGGCGTCACCCTGCTGGGCGCCTGGCTGGGTCGAGGGGCGAAGGGGGCGAGCGACTACTTCCTCGGCTCGCGCGAACTCCCTTGGTGGGCCGTCCTCCTCTCCGTCGTGGCGACCGAGACGAGCACCCTCACCTTCCTCTCGATTCCGGGGGTCGCCTACCTCGGGGATCTGACCTTCCTCCAGCTGACCTTCGGCTACCTGCTCGGGCGGATCGTGGTCGCGCAGCTCTTCCTGCCCGCGTACGCCGACGGCCAGCTGGTGACGGCGTATGAACTCCTGGAGTCCCGGTTCGGCGCGGAGACCCGGCGCTTCGCCTCCGGGATCTTCATGGGGACGCGCCTCCTGGCGGACTCGGTCCGCCTCTTCGCGACTGCGATCCCCCTCGCGCTCATCACCGGGTGGCCGTACCCGGTCTCCATCCTGGTCATCGGGGTGGCGACGCTCGTCTACACCTGGCTCGGGGGGATCCGCGCCGTCGTCTGGATCGACGCCCTCCAGATGGTCCTCTACCTGGGCGGCGCGGTGATCGCCGGGCTCGCGCTGCAGGGCGCGGTGGACGGGGGGTGGGGCGAGATCCTCACCCGGGCCGGGGCGGAGGGGAAGCTGCGGGTCCTCGATCCGGCTCTCGACCTCGGCGTGGCCTACACCGTCTGGGCCGGCGTCCTCGGCGGCGCCGTCTTCTCGATGGCGTCCCACGGCACCGACCAGCTGATCGTGCAGCGGATCCTGACGACGCGCTCGCTGCGCGACGCGCGGTGGGCGATGATCGGCTCCGGCGTGGGGGCGATGCTCCAGTTCGCCGTCTTTCTCCTCCTCGGGCTGGGGCTCTGGGTCTTCTACGAGGGGAGGAGCTTCGACCGGAGCGACGAGATCTTCGCCACCTTCATCGTGCAGTCGCTCCCCCCGGGGGTGACGGGGCTCCTGGTGGCCGGGGTCTTCGCCGCGGCGATGTCCTCGCTCTCCTCCTCGATCAACGCCCTCGCCTCGACGACCGCCTACGACTTCTGGGCGCCCCGCGCCGGCGCGGTCGGCGACGAGGTCCGGACGCTGCGCGCGGGGAAGGTCTTCACCCTGGTCTGGGCAGCGCTCCTGATCGGCGGGGCGATCGTCTTCCTCCGCTTCAGCGAGGGGACGGCGGTCGAGGTCGCCCTCGCCGTGGCCTCGCTCGTCTACGGCGGGATGCTCGGGGTCTTCCTCCTGGGGCTGCGGTCGCGACCCCTCCCCGGGCGCGCGGTGCGGATCGGGATGGCGACCGGGATCGGCTCGGTGACGGCGCTCTGGATCTGGCCCCGCGTGGCGGGGGTGCTTCCCGGAGCGCTGGCGACGCCGTGGACGATCGCCTGGCCCTGGTACGTGGCGATCGGGAGCACGGTGACCGTCCTCGTCTCGCTCGCGATGTCGCGGCTGGTTGACCGTCCCGCGGCCCCTGCCGACACTCGCTGAGGGCTCCTCGCCCGCTCTCCACCACACGCCCATCGTCCCACGACCGCCGGCGCGCGCCCGCCCCGGCTGGAGGTCCGCCCTTGTCTCCCTACTTCATCGGTGTCGACGGGGGTGCGACGCGGACCCGGGCCGTCCTGGTCGACGCCCGTCTGCGGGAGATCGCCCGGGCCGAGGGGGGCGCGTCGATCGCGGACCCGCAGGCGCCCGAGCGCTCGGCCGACGTCATCGCGCTCGTCGTGGGCGACGTCATGGAGCGCGCCGGCGTACCCGCGCCCTGTCGTGCCCTCTGGGCGGGGGTGGCCGGCGCGGGCCGGGAGACGGTCCGTTCCGGGGTGCGAATGGCGCTCGAGCGCTTCGACCTCGCGTCGCGCGTCGAGGTCGGGACCGATGTGGAGGCGGCCTTCGAGGACGCCTTCGACGACGGCTCCGGGATCCTCCTCGTCGCAGGGACCGGCTCGATCGGCTGGGGGCGATCGGAGGCGGGGATCGTCGGGAGGGTCGGGGGTTGGGGCTCGCTCCTGGGGGACGAGGGAAGCGGGTACGCGATCGGCCTCGAGGCGCTGCGACGGATCACCCGCGACGCCGATGGCCGAGGGGAGCCGACGCGGCTCGAGGAGCTCATCCTGGGCGAACTCGATCTCGACGACGTCGAGTCGCTCGTCATGTGGGCCCAGATGGTGACGAAGGGGGAGATCGCGGCGCTCGTACCGCTGGTGGTCGAGGCGTCGAGGGGAGGGGACGCCGTCGCCGGAGAGATCCTCGTGGAGGCGGTGGAGGAGCTCGAGGGGCACCTCCTGACCCTCCTGGACAACCTGGGGCCCTGGTCGTCGCGTCCGAGGGTCGCGATGACCGGGGGACTCCTCGACCCCGACGGCCCCCTCCGCCGGCCGATGGAATCCACCCTTCAGCAGCACCGCATCGACCTCGTGAACCGCCCGCTCTTCCCGGCACTCGGTGCCGCCCGGCTCGCCACCCGTCTGGACTGACGGTCCGACGCGCGCATGTCTACGCACTGGGGGATCGACCTCGGCACGTCGAACACGACCGTCGCCGAGGACCGCACCGGGAGCCCACGCATCGTGCACCTCCCGGGGCTGGTCAAGCTCGAGCCGCTCACCCAGACACCGGTCATCCCGTCGTGTGTCTGCATCATGGACGACCGGGCCGAGACGGTCCTGATCGGGCAGGCCGCGCTCGACTACAACTGGGACGGACGAGCCGAGGCGTGGGCCACCGGCTTCAAGCGCTACCTCGGCAGCGAGCACCAGCGGGTCATGGCGCGCTCCGGGGGGCGGAGCTTCACGGCCCGCGACGTGGCCCGTCTCTATCTCCGGGAGCTCGTCGCCGCGCTCGAGGAGGCCTCCGGTGAGCGGCTCCAGGAGATCTGCATGGCGGTGCCGAGTGACTCCTTCGAGACCTACCGGGCCGAACTTCGCGCCGCGCTCCAGTCGATCGACGGGGAGAGCGGGCTCCGGCGCTGGTTCGACCGACTCCGCGGTCGGGCGCCCGCCCGCCAGCTTCGATTCGTCGACGAGCCGGTTGCCGCAGCGCTCGGGTACGGCGTCGATGTCGGGCGGGGTGGGAGGGTCGTCGCCTTCGACTTCGGGGCCGGTACGATGGAGACCGCGCTCGTCCGGACCGCGGGCCCCGAGGCGCTCCGCACCGGTCGGGCGGAGGTGCTCGCCAAGGCGGGAGTCCGGCTCGGCGGGGACGATGTCGACGGGTGGATCCTCGAGGCCCTCGTTCCGAGAGCGCTCCACGACTGGCCGGAGTGGGAGGTGAAGCTCCGCTGGGAGGCCGAGCGCACGAAGCTCCTGGCGAGCGCGGGTCAGGAGGCCGCCTTCACCTTCCGCAACGAGACGTGGGGGACGCTCGACCGTGCGCGGCTCGAAGCGATCCTCGCCGAGAACGGGCTCTACGCGGCGATCGACGACCTGCTCGAACGGCTCATGACCGACGCCGGCAACCGTCACGGGGTTGGGGTCGGAGAGATCGAGGACGTTCTCCTGGAAGGGGGCTCGACCCTGCTGCCGGGGGTGCGCGACCGGATCGCGTCGGTCTTCGGGCGCGACCGGGTCCGGGAGTGGCTCCCCTTCGAGAGCGTCTCCCGCGGCGCCTGCATCTTCGCGGCGGGAGGGAAGGTCGACGACTTCATCTATCACGACTACGGAATCCGCGTGCGCCGACAGGACGGCCGGGAGGAGTTCGAGCTCCTGATCGAGTCCGGCACCCGCTTCCCCACCGCCGCCGACCACGTCGTCCGCTACTACGCCCCCGGCTTCGACGGCCAGGAGGAGCTGAACCTCTTCATCTGCGAGGTCGGTCGGATCGCCGGGCGCTCCGTCGACTGGGAAACGCGGGAGAATGGCAACCGGTACTTCCTGCCGAAGACGGCGGGGGAGCGGGCGCTCTGCCCCTGCCTGAACGAGGCCGATCCCGCACTCCCGCTCCGTCCCCCGGGGCAGGGGACCGCACCCCGCCTTCGCGTCTCCTTCATGGTCG
>JANQLR010000131.1 GCA_028280525.1 Longimicrobiales bacterium | reverse complement strand
GGAGTCGATCGGAGCCCAGGTCGCGTCGGGGGTGATCGAAACGGGGGAGTGGGGGGCGTCGGCCTGGGTCATGGAGGGGCTCGGCGCGATCATCGCGTGGGGTCGCTCCGTGCAGAACGACCTCCCCGCGGGTGCGTGCCCGGAGGTCGTCTTCGACCTTTCTCGTCCGATCTTCCGACGGATCGCCGACTTCGGCTCACTCGCGCTCCTCGTCCCGGACGAGGACGGGCTCGTCTTCGACGTGGCCTCCGTCGATCCGCCGGAGGCGCGGGAGCGGATCGAGGCCGAACTCCGACACCAGGTCGAGGAGGGGACCTTCGGGTGGAGCCTCTTCCAGGACCGGCCGGTCGTCGTCCCGGGCCGACACGCGGGGAAGCTCGTCGTCCTGCACGTCATGGCCACGCCGAGCCGGATCGTCGGGATGCTCATGGCGACGCTCCCGGGTGGGGTCGAGTCCCTCCCCGACGTCGCGCAGAAGATCCTCTCCATCCTCCTCTGGCAGTGCGCGGGGGTCGTGGAGTCGGGCCTCCTGACCACACGTCTCGAGGAGCAGAACCGCGACCTCGAGTCCCGCGTCGAACTCCGCACCCGCGAGCTGAAGCGCTCTCGCGAGGCCGCGCTCGCCGCCTCGCAGGCGAAGAGCGAGTTCCTCGCCAACATGAGTCACGAGATCCGCACCCCGATCAACGGGATCATGGGGATGGCCAACCTGATGGTGATGTCCGGTCTGGAGGGGGAGGCGGAGGAGCAGGCGCGGGTCATCCTCCGATCGAGCGACGCCCTCCTGGCGATCGTGAACGACATCCTCGACACGGCGAAGGTCGAGGCGGGGCGGATGGAGCTGGAGGAGATCGAGTTCGACCTGCTCGAGGCGATCGAAGACGTGGCCGAGATGCTCGCGCCCCGTGCGCACGAGCGGGGCGTCGATCTGGTGATCTCCTGGAACGAGGCGCTTCCGCGCCGCGTCGTCGGGGATGTGAACCGGCTCAAGCAGATCCTCGTGAACCTCGCCGGGAACGCGGTGAAGTTCACCGAGCACGGCCACGTCCAGTTCGTGGTGAACCCGGAGGGGCGCGAGGTTCAGATCGCCGTCGAGGATACCGGGATCGGGATTCCGGCCGAGCGGATGGCCCACATGTTCGACAAGTTCACCCAGGCGGACTCCTCGACCTCGCGCCGGTTCGGCGGGACGGGGCTCGGGCTGAACATCTCCCGCGAACTCGGGCGGCTGATGGGGGGCGACATCGAGGCCGAGTCCGAGGTCGGCATGGGCTCCATCTTCCGGGTCCGCATCCCGTTCCCCCCGGTCGCACCGACCGAGCGCGGCCGCGGCATCCCCGCGCTGGGGCGAACGGTCGTCGTGGCGCTCCCGGCGACCGACCTCCCCATCCTCCGCCTCGAGGACATCTGGCGCGGGGCGGGCGCCCGCGTCCTTCGCGTGCCGCCGGAGCAGGTGGTGCAGCGCGTCCGTGCCGCGGTCGACGGCGGGGCTCGCACGCCTGCGGTCGCGATCGGGGTCGGCCCCGAGACGCCGACCGTCCTCGTCGAACTCCCCCGGGAGGTGGAGGTCGGGGTCGTCTGCCTCTCCACCGAGCGTGCCGAGGCCGACGAGATCGTGCGTGCGGCCGGTCGGGGACGCGTCCTCCCGCGGCCGGTTCGCATGGATCCGGCGCGCGCGCTCCTCGACGGCTCCGCGCCGAGAGCGGGGATGGACGCGTCGCGCGTCGCGGAGAGCGACGACCGGCTGGCCGGTCGCGTCCTCGTGGCGGAGGACGACCCGGTCAACACCCGCGTCGTGATGTCGCTGCTGCGTCGCTTCGGACACGAGGCGCACGCGGTCCCCAACGGGCGAGCGGCCGTGGAGGCGCTCGAAGCGGGCGAGTACGACCTCGTCCTGATGGACTGGCACATGCCGGAGATGGACGGGTTCGAGGCGACCGCCGAGATCCGTCGGCGGGGCGGGTGGGCCGACCTCCCGATCGTGGCTCTGACCGCCGGCGCGATGGCCGGGGATCGGGAGAAGTGCCTCGAGGCCGGCATGGATGACTACCTGACCAAGCCGATCCGCCCCGACGAGCTCGAGTCGACGCTGGCCCGCTGGCTCGCCAAGCGGAAGGTCGGCGGGGCAGTGCCGGAGAGCGGAGCGGGGCGCCGGGGTGAGGCAGCATTCGATCTGGAGGGGGCACTCGCCCGGGTCATGGACGAGGATCTCCTCCGGGAACTCGCCGACCTCTTCTCCGAGCAGTGGTCGGGCCTTCGGGCACGGCTGGACCGTGCGCTCGCGGTCGAAGACACCCCCGAGGCCGCCCTGATCCTGCACCGGATCCGGGGGGGTGCGGCGAATGTGGGTGCGGAGCAGCTGGCCGAGGTTGCCGGCGAGCTGGAGCGGAAGGCGGGCGACGGCCTCCGGTACGACGTGGAACGGGGTCTTCCTCCCCTCGACCGCGCCTATGGCGCCTTCGTCGAGGCGCGGCGGGCGTGGGAGCGGGAGAAGGTGGCATGAGCACGCCGATCCTGGTCGTCAACGACGACCCGGTCGCGCTGCGTCTGACGCAGTCGGTCCTGGCGGAGGTCGGGTACGAGGTGCAGGCCTTCACCTCGGCGGTGGATGCCCTCTCCTCGCTGCAGCGGGGCCCCCGGCCCGAACTCTTCGTCGTCGACCTCCACATGCCGGGGATCGACGGGTGGAAGCTCTGCCGACTCCTGCGCGGTCCGGACTTCGCCGAATTCAACGACACCCCGATCCTCGTGGTCTCGGCGACCTTCACCGGGGTCGATGTGGAGGCCGTCACGACCGACCTCGGGGCGAACGCCTTCCTGCCGGCCCCCTTTCAACCGGAGACGCTCCGGACCTACGTCGCCGAGCTGCTCGCCGGGACGTACCCGGTTCAGCCCCTCCGCGCGCTCGTCGTCGACGACGACGTGGACCTGGCGAACACCGTCGCCCGCATCTTCGGCCGGCACGGCTACGCGGTGACCACGGCCAACACCGCGGCCGAGGCGCGCCTCCTCGCCGCGGCGAGACGCTTCGACGTCTTCCTGCTCGACTACCATCTTCCGGACGGTGATGGCGGTCGCCTGATGATGGAGCTGAGGGAGCCGGACGACGCCGCCGTTGCGCTGGTGATGACCGGGGACGACAGCACGACGCTCGCCGTGCGCCTCCTCGAAGCGGGGGCGGACGGCTACGTCCGGAAGCCCTTCGATCCGCGCTACCTGCAGGACCTGACCGAGAAGGCGCGTCGCGAGCGCAGCCTGTTGCGGGTGGAAGCGCTCCTTGAGCGCCGCACGGGGGAGCTCAAGGAATCCGATGCGCGGATGCGCGCACTCTTCAAGGCGATTCCGGACTGGATCGTCGTGGCGAACTTCGGTGGCGTGATCATCCAGGCGAACGACGCCGCCCACCGCGCGCACGGCGGCGGCGGTCTCGTAGGATCGCGGGTGAGCGATTTCCTGCGGGCGGCGGATGAGGAGACCGTCGAGGCTCGGATCGCCGAAGCGTGGGGCGAGGGCTCCGCGACCTTCGAGGCCGAGGTCCGCACCGACACGGGGCGGGGATGGGTCTCGGTCGCCGCCGAGGTGACGGAGATGGAGGGCGATCCCGTCCTCCTCCTGGTCGGGCGCGACGTGACGGCCCGCTACGAGGCGGAGGAGGCCCAGCGGCGCCTCGAGATGCAGGTCCAGCACGCGCAGCGGATGGAGAGTCTGGGCGTCCTTGCCGGCGGGATCGCGCACGACTTCAACAACCTCCTCGTCGGGATCCTCGGAAACGCCTCCCTCGCGCTGATGGATGTGCAGGAGGGGCAGGCTGCGGAGTCGATCCGGCAGATCGAACTCGCCGCGCGGCGGGCCGCGGAGCTGACCGGGCAGGTCCTCACCTTCGCGGGCCGGACGCAGCCGACGTCGGAGGCGCTCGACTTCGCGGGGATGATCCGGGAGATGACCGGCCTCCTCGATCCGGCGATCTCGAAGCGGGCGACGCTCGGGTACGAGATCGAGTCGGACGTACCCCGCGTGCACGGCGATCCGGCACAGCTGCGTCAGGTGGTCATGAACCTCCTGATGAACGCCTCGGACGCGCTCCAGGGGGAGAACGGGGAGATCACCGTAACCCTGCGGTCCCGCGCGGTGGACGACGGCTTCGACCGGGCGGGGTATCTGGGTGAATCGCCGGAGACGGGTCGCTTCGTGGAGCTCGTCGTCACCGACACGGGGTGTGGGATGAACGCCTCGACGCGCGCCCGGATCTTCGAGCCCTTCTTCACGACGAAGTTCACCGGTCGCGGCCTCGGGCTCGCGGCTACGCTCGGAATCGTGCAGGCGCACGGCGGACTCGTGAAGGTCGAGTCCGAGGTGGGAGAGGGGACGACCTTCACGATCCTCCTTCCCGCCGCGGGGGAGCCCGGTGCCCGGTCCCCCGATGTCGCGCCGACCTCCCCTTCGCCATCCCCGCCGCCCCTCCCCCCCGAGGAGCGGGCACGCGACGCCGCGGGTCCGATCTCGGGTCCGTCTCTCCACGTCCTGGTCGTCGACGACGAGCCGGCCGTCGTGCGCCTCGCGACGATGGTGCTCGAGCGACAGGGGATGACCGTCTCCTCTGCCCCCGACGGTCGGGCCGCCCTCGAACTCTTCCTGGAGAGAAAGGGTCGCGTCGATCTGGTGATCGCCGACATGACGATGCCCGGGCTGGACGGGATCGAGCTGATCGCCGCCCTTCGCGACCGGGGCCACGACGTCCCCGTCCTCCTCTCGAGCGGCTACGACCGCGCCATGCTGGAGCAGCGGCTCGACGAACTCGGCGGACGCTCCGCGATCCTCTCCAAGCCCTACCGACCGGCCGACCTGGTTCGCGAGGTCCACTCGCTGATCCGTCGCCCCGAGCTGCGCGCGGTCTGAACGGAGCGGGGCGGTAGGCGGGGCACGGCCCTTTTCGGTACCTTGCGGTCCGCTCGCTGCCGCCGGGCCGCCGTTTCCGTTCTCCGCTCGATGATCCGCATCACCTTCCTCGGCACCGCCGCCGCCCGTCCCACCGTCGGTCGAAACGTGACCGCGCTTGCCGTGCAGCGAGAGGGCGACCTCTTCCTCTTCGACTGCGGGGAGGGGACCCAGCGCCAGATGATGCGCTACCAGTCGGGCTTCGACGTGCGGGCGATCTTCGTGACGCACCTGCACGCCGATCACATCCTCGGTCTCCCGGGGCTCGTGCGAACGATGGCGCTGCAGGGGCGGACCGATTCCCTCCACGTGTACGGACCGCCCCGCTCGCGGCGCACGCTGACGGAGGTCCTGCGGCTCGGCGTCGAACGCCTTCCCTTCGAGGTGCCGGTGACGGAGATCGAGGTCGGCGGACACGTGCAGTACGACGGATACCAGCTCCACGCCATCCCGGTGGAGCACGGGGTTACGGCGGTCGGGTGGGCGCTCTTCGAAGAGGATCGCCTGGGTCGCTTCGACGTGGAGCGCGCCCGGGAGCTCGGCGTGCCGGAGGGCCCGCTCTTCGGGCAAG
>JANQLR010000124.1 GCA_028280525.1 Longimicrobiales bacterium | reverse complement strand
GAAGCGGCTGGTAGGCATTCTTGCCGCGACTGCGATCCACACACACTTCCAATCGCGTCGGCAACTGCGTGACCGCGTGAAAGCCGACCGGTCGACCGTCGAAGAGGCGCCACTGGGCGATCAGCCCGACGGTCGTGGTCGGACGCCAGAGCACCCCCACATCCTCCGAGAGCACCCAGTACGGGGTCGACCAGGCGTCGGCCCAGCGGCCTTCCGTCACGATCGGGTTCTGCTCGATGATCGGCTCGTCGTCGTAGGCGAGGCCGTTCGACAGTCCCCGCGCGTGCACGAGCGCGGAGACCAGGAGGATCAGGAGGAGCCACCCCGCCCGCGAGTTCACGACCGGGCGTCGTCTCCCGCGCCGAGCCGGGCCCGCGCGACCCAGGTCGGGACCTCGGGCGGCGTCCACCGCGAGGCCCGCTGCGTCAGGAGGTTGAACTTGAGGATGCACCAGAGCGCCTCGACCCCGTCCTTCCACCCGATCTTCTTCCCCTCCGCGTAGCTGCGCCCGTTGTAGGAGATCGGCAGCTCGAAGATCCGCGCCCCCGCCTGCGCCAGCCTCGCCGTCACCTCCGGCTCGAAGCCGAAGCGCGCCGAGGAGAGGGGGAGCGACTGCAGGAGCTCCCGCCGCACCATCTTGTAGCAGGTCTCCATGTCGGTGAGGTTGAGGTCGGTGAACATGTTGCTGAGCAGCGTCAGGAACCGGTTCCCCACCGAGTGCCAGAAGAAGAGGACGCGGTGTGGCCCGCCGAGGAAGCGCGAGCCGTAGACCGCGTCCGCCTTCCCGTCCAGGATCGGCTGGAGGAGGAGCGGGATCTCGGCCGGGTCGTACTCCAGGTCGGCGTCCTGCACGACGACCACGTCCCCCGTCGCGCTCTTGAAGCCGGTGTTGAGCGCGGCCCCCTTCCCCTGATTGACCTCGTGGAAGATCAGGGTGTCGATCAGCCCATCGCCCTCGAGGCGCTTCAGCAGGTCGCGCGTCCCGTCCGTCGACCCGTCATCGACCATGATGACCTCGAGGTTGAGCGGGACCTCCCGGACCTTCTTCAGGATCGTCTCCGCCGTCGCGATCTCGTTGTACGCCGGGATGATGACGGAGACGACGACGTCGTCCCACGGGAGGTCCTCGTGGACGCGGAGGCGGGGGAAGCGGCTCGAATCGGACATGGGCTCGTGAGACCTTCGTTCAGACTTCGATGCCGTACCGGTTCAGCTTCCGGTACAGAGTGGACGGGTCGATGCCGAGGACCTCGGCCGCGCGGGTCTTGTTGCCGCCCTCGGCGGCGAGGACCCACTGGATGTAGGCCCGCTCGATGACCTCCATGGAGGGGTTCGGCGGGAGCCCGTCCGAGACGAGCTGCGGAGCGGGCGGTTCGGAGATGCGGGACGGAAGGTGACCGACCTCGATCTCCTCGCCGCGCGCGACGACCGCCGCACGCTCGAGGGCGTTCTCCAGCTCGCGGACGTTGCCGGGCCAGTCGTACTCGCGCAGGACGGCCATCGCCTCCTCCCCGATCGGGTGCGGTCCGTCGCCCTCGCCGTATCCCTCGAGGAAGTGCTCCACCAGGAGCGAGATGTCGTCGCGCCGCTCTCGGAGCGGGGGGAGGTGAAGCGCGATGACGTTCAGCCGGTAGTAGAGATCGCTGCGGAAGTGCCCGCGGCGGATCTCCTCCTCGAGCTCCCGGTTGGTCGCCGCGAGGATTCGGACGTCGACCGGGACCGCCTTGGTCGAGCCGACCGGGATCACCTCCCGCTCCTGCAACGCCCTCAGGAGCTTCACCTGGGTGGAGGGTGTCGTCTCTCCGATCTCGTCGAGGAAGAGCGTGCCGCCGTTCGCGGCCACCAGGAGCCCGGCCTTGTCCTTCACTGCCCCGGTGAAGGCGCCCTTCACGTGGCCGAAGAGCTCGCTCTCGAGGAGGCTCTCGGGGAGGGCACCGCAGTTCACCGAGAGGAAGGGGCCGTCGGCGCGCTCGGAGAGGCGGTGGACCCAGCGGGCCACGACCTCCTTCCCGGTCCCGCTCTCCCCGCTGATCAGGATCGTCGAATCGGTGGGGGCGACGGTCTCGGCCAGGTCGAGGACGCTCGAGAAGCTGCGCGCCCGCCCGATCGGCCGGTCGGCGCGGGTACGATCGCGGCGGTGAATCTCCTTCCGGAGCGCCTTGTTCTCCGCCTTGAGCTCCCGGGCTTCGGCCGCCCGGCGCAGGATCGCGAGCAGTTCGTCGTTCTGGAAGGGCTTCTGCAGGTAGTAGTACGCCCCCTCGTTCACGGCGCGCACCGCCGACTGCAGCGAGGCCTGCGCCGTCATCAGGATGACCGAGATCTCGGGGTCCAGCTCACGCGCCGCGGCGAGGACCTCGAGCCCGGTCGCCCCCGGCATCCGGATGTCGGAGAGGACGATGTCGGGTCGGACGTCGGGGAGCACCTCGATCGCCTCGCGCCCCGAGCAGGCGGCGACGACGGCGTAGCCCTCCCGCTTGAGGAGGATCTGCAGCGTCTCGAGGATCCCGGTCTCGTCGTCGACCAGGAGGAGCTTCAGCGGACCGTTCATGCGGGATCGTCCCGGCCGTCGCGGGGCAGGTAGAGAGCGAATCGGGCCCCGCCCTCGGAGCGGTTCTCTGCGAGGACGGCGCCTTCGTGAGCTTCGGCCGCCCGATGGACGACCGCGAGACCGAGGCCGCTCCCCCCCTTCCGCGTGGTGAAGAAGGGGTCGAAGAGGCGGTCGGTCATCCCCTCGGCGAGGCCCGGGCCCGAGTCCTCCACCGTCAGGAGTACCGGAGAGGGGATGTGTGCCGCCTCGGCGGGGACCGTTTCCGGGAGAGAGAGCGCGACCCGGACCCGTCCCGACTCACCCGAGAACTGCGCGGCGTTGAGGACGAGGTTGTAGGTCGCGCGGTGGAGCAGGTCCTCGTCGCCGCTGATCGGGAAGGGACCGTCGAGACCCTCGCAGTCGAGGGCGAGGTCCGCGGGTGCATCGGGGTGGGCGCGGACCAGACGGATCGCTCCCTTCGCCACCTCGGCGAGATCGACCCGTGCGAGTGTGCCCAGGCGAAGCGCGGAGAACTCCAGGAACTCGGTGAGGAGCCGGGAGAGGCGGTCCGATTCGGAGAGGATGAGGCGCTGGAGCAGCCGCTCGTCGTCCGGATCGAGTTCGCCGAGGCTGATCTGCTCGACGGAGGAGCGGATCGAGGCGAGCGGGTTCTTGATCTCGTGCGCGAGCGATGCGGAGAGTTCCGCCACCGCCTCGAGGCGCTGGTTCCGGCGGTCGAGGGCGTCGGCACGCTCCAGGTCGGTGATGTCCTGGAAGATCGCCGTGGCGGAGATCGACTCCCCGGAGCCCGGGCCCATTACCGTGGTGCTGACGCCGAGCGTCCGGGAGCCGTGGGCGTGATCCGCGCGCGTCTTGAAGCGCATCATCGGCGTGCGCTCCTCGACGGCCCGTCGCAGGATCCGGCCGAGTCCCGGGGCCACGCCCTCGACGGCGTTCAGGATCGGCGCTCCGATCCACGCCTCCGTCTCGAGCCCCAGGAGCTTCGAGCCCGCCGAGTTCAGGTAGGCGAGTCGACCCGCGCCGTCCACCGTCATGATCCCCGTCGCGAGGTTGTCCAGGATCTCCGAGGTGTCGAGGCGGAGTCGCTCGAGCTCGGTCTCGACGGCGCCGAGGCGGATCCCCGCGGAGCGGAGCCGGTCGCCCAGGATCCCGGTGAGGATCGCGACGAGGGCGAAGAGGGCGATCTGAAGCGCGAGCGGACCGGTCAGGCCGCCCTGGTGAAACCAGAAGATGTCCCCGAAGTAGAGCGCACTCGCCATCCCCCCGATCAGGACGCCGCCCGGGAGGGGGAGGAGGAGGGCGCCCGCCGAGATCACCAGGATGTAGAGCGGTGCGAAGACGCTCTGGTCGCCCTGCGTGATGTGCACGATCCCCGTCACGAGGAGGACGTCGAGCACCACCTGTGCATAGAGGAAGTTCTCGCTCGGCTCCACCCGCGCGAGGTGGGTCCTCCAGAAGGAGAAGGCGGTAACGATCAGGGCGACGGCGAAGAGGATCGTCGCGATCAGCGTCGCGGCCTCGTCGACGGCGAACCAGTTGATCAGCGCCCCGACGAGGATCCCCGAGACGACGGCGATCCGCCCGAGGTAGAGCCACCGCAGCAGCTCGAGCCGGGAGAGGAAGAGGTTGGGCGACACCCGTGCGTCCTTGGCCATGCCTGAAGGCTATCGCCGAGTGCCGCAAAGTGCAATCTGCGTGTTTCGCAATTTGCGAAACACAAGGAGCGTCAACGGCGCATACGGATGGGGCTGAGGAGCTTGAGCATGTCGCGCATCCGGCGCAGCTGCCTCTGAATCGTCTCCAGGCTCTCCTGCAGCTCCCCACCGGGCTCGTCCATCAGGGAGAGCTGCGTCTCCGCCAGGGCGGAGGTCAGCGGGTTGTTCAGATCGTGGCGAGCCACCGAGACGTCCTTCAGCACGCGCCGGAGATCCAGGATGTACGGCGCGTCCTCCCCGCCCTCGACGAGGGCGCGGAACTCGTAGTCGTTGTAGTCGTGGCTGGCGGAGAGGAGCCGGAAGTTCTGCCGGTCCGGCTCCGGAGCGACCAGGATCCATCCGTCCTCCAGCGCCCGGCCCGCCAGGAAGTCGGCCAGCTCGCGCCCCGACAGGTCGTCGACCACGACGAGGACGAGCCCCGGCGACTCCGCCAGTTCGGGCGTCCACGCCTCGGGTTCGATGACCGCCCACCCGCTGCAGCGAGCGTCGGCGGCCCACCCCCCCGCGGACCCCGACGCCCGCCCGAGGATGCGGCGAGGCGGGGTCGGAGCCGCGCCGGATTCCCCGTGCTCCGGGGATCCGGGATCGAAGGTGTCGGGCTCCGGGATCGGAGCGGAAAACGTCAGGTCCATGTCGAGAGGATCGGACCGTGCGTCGGGGGCTTGAGCCGTTTCCTTCCCCACCGGATCGGCGCACCTTCCCGGATGCCCTCCCGCACTCTCCCCGACCCGCCCGCCGGGCCCGCCCGAGGGTCCGAACGCGCGGCGCGCATCTTCGTCCGGGCGGCCGGCGCCCTTCTGATCGCCGGTTCCGTCCTCCCGGTCGGACTCCTCCTCGGCCGGGAGAGCGGGCCGGCAGGATCGTCGACGGTCGCCGCGGTCGAGGGGGCGAGCGCAGCGGGGTGGATCGGAGGCGCCGCCCTCCTCCTCGTGATGATCGGCGCCACCCTCCTCCCCTCCCTGGACACGCCGCTCGGAGGGCTGGGTCGGCTCGCCCGCACGGCGCTTCTCCGAGCACCGGGCCCCCTCTGGGTGGGGCTGTGCGGAGCGGTCGCCCTCGTCGCGGCTGCGGCCGCCTCGGCGCTGCTCCTCCAGCACGGACCCACCCTGGT
>JANQLR010000105.1 GCA_028280525.1 Longimicrobiales bacterium | reverse complement strand
GAGGAAGCCGAGCGAGACGAGGACGCCCGGGAGCCCGGTGGCGAGCGCCAGGAGAACGACCCGCCGGTCGTGCGAGAGGCGCCCGAGGCGGGCCGGAGTCCGTTCGCCGTCGCCAGGACGGTCCTTCGTACGCTCGATGTCCACCGCGTCCCGCCTCCCGCCTACGACGGATTCAGGTCGTGGCGCTGGAGCCGCCGGTAGAGGGCGCTCCGCGAAAGGCCGAGCGCCGAGGCGGCGCGAGCGACGTTCCCGTCGTAGCGGTCGAGCGCCTTCTCGATCAACACGCGCTCCGCCTCGTCGAGCGTCAGCTCCTCCATCGCCGCGGCGGCCTCCCCGCGACGACGAAGGACCAGGTCGGCGGCCATGATCTCGCGCCCGCGCGCCATCAGCACGGCCCGCTCCATGGTGTGCTCCAGCTCGCGCACGTTCCCCGGCCACCCGTGGCGCAGGAGCGCCTCCTGGGCCTCCCGAGAGAGTCCGTCGAGCTTCCGGTCGTACCGGGCCGCCACCTTCTTCAGGAAGTTCATGGCCAGCGGCACGATGTCCTCCCGGCGCTCGCGGAGCGGGGGCAGGTGGATCTCGACGGTATTCAGCCGATAGAGGAGGTCCTCCCGGAAGGTGCCCGCGATCACGTCCTCCTCGAGCTTCGCGTTCGTGGCCGAGAGGACCCGCACATCGACCTTCCGGAGCTTGGACGAGCCGACGCGCTGCACCTCGCCGGTCTCGAGGACGCGGAGGAGCTTCGCCTGCTGCTGCAGCGTGATGTTGGCGATCTCGTCCAGGAAGAGCGTCCCGCCGTCGGCGAGTTCGAAGCACCCGGTGCGGTCGGACTTCGCATCGGTGAAGGCGCCCTTCACGTGGCCGAAGATCTCGCTCTCGAAGACGCCCTCGCTGAAGCCCCCGACATTGACCGCCACGAGCGAACGTGAGGCCCGCGGCGACGAGGCGTGCAGCCAGCGGGCGACCACCTCCTTCCCCGTGCCGTGCTCGCCCCGGATCAGGACGTTCGCGTCCGACGGCCCGATCCGCTCCATGATCTCGAGCACGGGCTGCATCGCCTTCGACTCGGCGATGAGCTCCGGCATCCCCTCCTTCCGGATCCGGTTCGTCTCCTCCTCGAGCCGACTCGAACGTCGGAGCGCCCGGGCGAGCTCCGCCTGGGTGCGAAGCGTCTGGAGGAGGCGCTCGTTGTCCCACGGCTTCTCGATGTAGTCGCGGGCGCCCCGGCGCATGGCGTCGACCGCCTGACCCACACTCCCCCACGCCGTCATGACGACGACCGGGAGGGTGGCATCGAGCTCGCGGAGACGGGCGAGCAGGTCGAGGCCTTCGACCCCGGAGGTGGTGTCGCGGGTGTAGTTGAGGTCGATCAGGACGACGTCGAAATCATCGTTCTCGACGGCGCGCAGCGCTCCGGCCGGAGAGTTGACCCCCGTGATCCGGAAGCCCTCCGCCTTCAGGAGGAGTCGCAGCGCCTCCAGGACGTCGGGCTGGTCATCGGCGACCAGGACGTGGGGCGTCCCGCTCACTCGTCGACGATCCAGCCGTCCTGGAGCTGGATGATCCGGTCGCCGTACTTGGCGTAGGCCTCGTTGTGCGTCACCTGGACGATCGTGGTGCCCTCGCGGTTCAGCTCCGCGAGCAGCTCCATGATCATCTCGCCCTGGCTCGAGTGCAGGCTCCCCGTGGGCTCATCGGCCAGGATCACCTTCGGCTCGGCGATGACCGCCCGCGCCACCGCCACCAGCTGCTGCTGGCCGCCCGAGAGCTGGGTCGGGTACAGGTCCTTCTTGCCGACGATCTGGAACCGGTCGAGCGTGTCGGCGACGATCGCCTGCCGGTCCTTCCGACGGACGTTCCGGTAGGAGAGCGGGATCTCGAGGTTCTCGTACACGGTGAGGTCGTCCAGCAGGTGGTACTGCTGGAAGACGAAGCCGACGTACTCCTTGTTCAGCTCGATGCGCTGACGCGGCCGGAGGGCGTGTACCGGGTGGCCGTAGAGGTGGTACTCCCCCCGCCACTCCCCGTCGAGCATCCCCAGGATCGCCAGGAGCGTCGACTTTCCCGCACCGGACGGGCCCATGATCGTGACGAACTCGCCGTCCCGGATCTCGGCGTCGATCCGGCGGAGGACGAAGGTCTCACCGGCCCCGGTCCGGTACGATTTCTCGATGTTGCGCAGCTGAATCATGACGCGGTTTGGTGCTGTGCCTGCGATTCGCGCCCACGGTGCGAAGACCGCGGCGCCTGGGAGCCCTGGACGTACCCCGGCCGGTTCGGGTTTCCTGGTGCCGGAAAGGTAGCGGTTCGGGGGGTGGGCGGCAGGACGGCGGGGGTGCGATTGCGGTCGACCTTCCCCGCCCCCCGCCCCCTCCAACGTGGAGGGTTGGCCGCCAGAGGGGGCGGATCCATGGCGAAAGGGGCCGCCCGGGCCTACGCCCGCGACGACCCCTCCCGTCCATCCGTCCCGAACCGAGGAGCGTCAGCTGCCCGAATGCAGGTCGAAGCCGGCCTCTTCGAGCTCGTGCGCCCGCTTGGCGTCGTCCTCGCTGACGACCTGACCGTCGAAGAGGTGGATCTGACGGTCCGCCACGTGCGCGTAGCGCGGGTCGTGGGTCACCATGCAGATGGTGGCGCCCTCGTCGTGGAGCT
>JANQLR010000075.1 GCA_028280525.1 Longimicrobiales bacterium | reverse complement strand
GGAGCGTGGCCTGATTCGCCCGGAAGGTCGAGCCCGAGATCGTGACGACGGCGTCGTCTCCGACCCAGACTCCGCCTCCGTTCCCCGCCGTGTTCGACTCGAAGGTGGTGTTCGAGATGACGACGGTGACTGCGCCGTTCGCCAGGATCGCGCCCCCGTTGTCGGTGGTCGAGTTCCCCGAGAAGGTCGAGTTGTCGACCGTGAGCGAGGAGCCGGTACCCGCGATCTGGATCGCGCCCCCGTTGTCCAGCGAGGTGTGACCCTGGGCGATCGAGTTGCGAATGGTGATCGAGGAGCCGTTCCGGATCCGGGCGAGCCCTCCGTCCGCATTCCCCGAGGTGGACCCGTTCTGAAGCGTCAGATTGTCCAGGACCAGGACGGCGTTGTTGTTCAGATCGAAGATCCGCGACCCGCTGCTCTGACCGTCGATGATCGCCGTGCCGACCCCGGTCAGCTCCTTGGTCTCATTGTTCAGGTCGATCTCGGCAG
This sequence comes from Longimicrobiales bacterium, assembly GCA_028280525.1. Taxonomy (GTDB): domain Bacteria; phylum Gemmatimonadota; class Gemmatimonadetes; order Longimicrobiales; family Gaopeijiaceae; genus Gaopeijia. The sequence goes on along the minus strand of JANQLR010000075.1, from coordinate 2,249 downwards.
AGAGCAGGTACGTCCCCGCGTTCAGCTGGATCGTCGTGACGCCGCCGTCCGCGATCGCCGCCAGCAGCTCGGTCGTGTTGTTGACGACCGCGTCCTGCGCCGTTCCGGGGACCGCGCCCGCCGCCAACAGGCACACCGCGCCCAGCGCACGACGCAGAGTGCGTGGTACGAGACGGGTGGGCGGGGGGGGCTGTGAGATGCGGATCACAGGCGCTGGGCTCGGGAGGACTTCAATTTACTGCGCCCGTGCGCGTGCAGGCAGCGTGCCACCTCGGCGAGTCCGGCCGAAACCGTTGTGCGCAAAGGGATCGGGGGTCCTGCGGCGTCTCCGCCACACGGGGGTCATGTTACCGAAATCCGACCCACCTGCGTTACCGTTTCGACACCTGTCCGATGTCGGCGCGGTGTCGGACGGCCACACCGTCATCGACGGCAGGACCGTGCAGCCCGATGGCCGCGGGCCCTCCGCGCCCCATCACTCGAGCAGCCCGTGGCGCTTCCGTTTCTCCCAGAGGTTCTTGCGGCTGATTCCCAGCTGGTCCGCCGCCTCCTTCACCTTCCCCTCGGTGGCCTCGAGCGTGAGGCGGATGTACTCCCGCTCCACCTCCCGGAGGGTGAGCCCCGAGCGCATCTGGAAACGGCTCGCCCGCCGGGTCCGGCGGGCGGACTTCAGGTACGACGGGAGGTCGTGCACCTGGAGCTCCGGGCCGGACGCGAAGATCAGGGAGCGCTCGAGCATGTTCCGAAGCTCCCGGACGTTTCCGGGCCAGTCCCACCGTTCGAGGAGCTCGATCACCGGCGCCGAGATCGCGTGGACATCGCGCCCCAGCTCCGCCGCGAGTTGCGTCAGAATGGAGGTCGCGATCGCCGGGATGTCGGAGCGGATCTCGCGGAGCGGGGGGAGCGTGTGGTTGGCCACGGCGATCCGGTAGAAGAGATCCCGACGGAAGCCGTTCTGCTCCAGGAGGTCCGACACCGGGCGGTTCGTCGCCGCGATTACACGGACGTCGACCTCTCGCTCCCGAGTCCCCCCCAGACGGCGGAAGCGCTGGCTCTCCAGGAAGTTGAGGAGCTTGACCTGCAGCTCGAGGGGGAGTTCCCCGATCTCGTCGAGGAAGAGCGTTCCCCCGTCCGCGACCTCCACCAGCCCCTGCTTGTTGTCCCGCGCGTCCGTGAAGGCCCCCTTCATGTACCCGAAGAGCTCGGCCTCCATCAGCGCCGGGGGGAGCGCGGCGCAGTTCAGCTCGACGAAGCGGGAGGAGGAGCGGGGGCTCGAGTAGTGGATCGCCCGGGCCGCGAGGTTCTTCCCCGTCCCGCTCTCGCCGAGAAGGAGGACGCCGACGTTCGCCGCTTCCGAGACGCCGCGGATGAAGTCGCGCGTCTCCTCGATCAGCGGGTGTTCGCCGACGATCGAGTCGAGCGAATAGCGCTCCCGCGCCCGCTTGCGGAGTGCGATCGCCTCTTCGACGAGCGGACGCGTTTCCAGCGCCTTGCGCAGGAGCGTGGTCAGCTCGGTCGTGTTGACCGGCTTGGTGATGTACTCGTTCGCGCCCGCCTTGAGCGCCTCGATCGCCGACTCGATCTCGCCGTGGGCGGTCAGGAGGAAGATCGGCAGGAGGCCCGACCTCTCGCGCACCTTCCGGGTGACGTCGATGCCGGACATCTCCGGCATCATCAGATCGGTGAGAAGGGCGTCCGGCGGGTCTTCCGCAATCGCATCGAGGCACTCCAGCGGGTGATGAAAGAGCTGGATGCGGAACTCGCCGGCACGCCCCAGATTCGCCTTCAGCAGCTGCGCGAAGGTGGGATCGTCGTCCAACACGTAGATGTTCGGGGCCATGTCGGATAAAATTTCCTTAATGCGTGCCCGGCGAAAGGGCTGAGCAGGGGCAATCATGACATCGACCCCGCCCTGGGCCGGCCAGCCGCAACCCGACTACATGCCCCGGCTCCGTCGTCACTTCGCCGATTCCCTCCCGGAGCGACTCCAGACGGCCGACGCGGCGCTCGACGCTCTCGCCTCATCGGAACCCCCTCCGGAGGATGCGCGAAAGGTGAGCCCCGCGCGAGCCCTCCACCTCTTCGCGCACTCCCTCGGCGGCACCGCCCCATCGGTGGGCGCCGAGGAGATCGGCGAACTCGGGTACCACCTCGCGGAGTTCACCCGCGGCTGGGAATCCCTCGAGGGTGGCCCCGGCCCGGAGCAGCTCGAGGAGGCGCGCCGGCGCGTCGAGGAGATCCGGCGGGCG
>JANQLR010000050.1 GCA_028280525.1 Longimicrobiales bacterium | reverse complement strand
GCCAGGTGAAGGAGCGCACGAAGTTCAGCGTCGACAGCCCGCTGAAGGAGTGCGCCGTGCCCGCCGTCGGGAGGACGTGGTTGGCGCCGGTCATGTAGTCGCCAAAGGCCACCCCGGCGGCGTCGCCCATGAAGACGGTGCCGGCCGTGCGGATCCCCTCGAGGTCGCGCGCGGGATCGTTCGTGTAGAGGGCGAGGTGCTCGGCGGCGTACGCCTCGGTGAAGGCGAGCATCTCCTCCCGCGTGTCGGCCAGAAGGAGGGCGCCGCGCGAGGCGAGCGCCGCCTCGACGACTTCGCGCCTGCCGGTCTGCATGACCCGCGCGGGGAGCCCGAGGGCGACGGCGTCGAGGAGCTCCTCGCTCGTGGTGACGAGGGCGACGGAGGCCTCCGGGTCGTGCTCGGCCTGCGCGATCAGCTCGCCGATCGCGCGCAGCGGGTCGCAGCGGTCCTCGGCGACGACGAGGACCTCCGAGGGGCCCGCCGGCGAGTCGATGATGACCCGACCGGCGACCTGTCGCTTCGCCTCGAGCACCCACTTGTTGCCGGGCCCGACGATCGCGGCGCAGCGCGGCACGCTCTCCGTCCCGAAGGCCATCGCCCCGATCGCGCCGGCGCCCCCGACCACGAAGAGGCGGGTGGCGCCCCCGATCGCGGCGGCGGCGAGGACCTCGGCGGTCGGCCGGCCGTCCCCTCCGGGAGGGGTGCAGACGACGACCTCCTCGACCCCCGCGGCCACGGCGGGGACGACGCCCATCAGGACCGAGGAGGGGTAGGCGGCGCGCCCGCCCGGGGCGTAGACGCCGACCGCGGCGAGCGGGACGAAGCGACGACCGAGCTTCACCCCCGGCTCCACCTCGAGGACGACCTCGTCCGGGAGGAGGGCGCGGTGGAAGGCCTCGATGTTGCGGGCCGCCCGCTCGAGTCCGACGCGGACCTCCGCGTCGAGAGACGCGAGCGCGGCGGACCACTCCTCGCGCGGCACCTCGAGCGCGTCCAACTCGACGCCGTCGAAGCGCTGCGCCATCTCGATCAGCGCCTCATCTCCGCGCTCGCGGACGTCGGCGAGGAGGTCGGCGGTCCCCTGCTGGACCTCGCCCTCGTCGTCCGGGCGGCGCTCGAAGAGGATCTGCCGCTCGATGTCGGTGAGCTCGGCGACGCGGCCGCGAATGCGCACCCGGCTCATGCCATCAGCCTCTCGATCGGGGTGACGAGGATCCCCTCCGCACCGAGCTCCTTGAGGCGCGCGATGGTGCGGTAGACCTGATCCTCGTCCACGACGGCGTGCGCGGCGACCCAGCCGTCCTCGTCCAGGACGTCGACGATCGTCGGCCCGTTGATCCCGGGGAGGACCTTCCGGACCTCGTCCAGCTTCGCGCGCGGCACGTTGGTCATGAGGTAGCGCTTGGAGCGCGCGCGCAGCACTGACTCCAGCGCCGCGCGGAGCTCCTGGATCTTCGGCGCGGTCGTGCCATCCTCGAGGAGTTCGGGGCGGGCGATCAACCGCGCCGTCGAGTGAAGGATCGGCTCGGCCTCGCGAAGGCCGTTCGTCTTCAGCGTCGATCCGGTCGAGACGAGGTCGACGATGATGTCGGCCACCCCGAGCGTCGGCGCGATCTCGCAGGCACCGGTGACGTTCGCGATCTCGATCTCGACGCCCCGCTCCGCGAAGAAGCGGCGGGTGGTCTCGGGGAAGGAGGTGGCGATCCGGATCCCGCTCCGGATGTCGTCCGCGGTCCGGATCTCCGAGGCGACCGGGACGGCGATCGAGAGGCGGCAGCGGCCGAAGCCGAGGTCCATGATCTCGACCACCTCACGGCCGGCCTCCTCGACCAGATCGAGGCCGGTCACACCGAGGTCCGCGGCGCCGTCGGCCACGAACTCGGGGATGTCCGAGGCGCGCACGAAGATCGCCTGGAAGTCGGGGCCGAGCTGGGCCATGAGCGCGCGCGACGAGGTGAACTCGGCACGCAGGCCGGCGGTCTTGAAGAGGTCGAGGGCCTTGTCGGAGAGGCGGCCCTTGTTGGGCAGCGCGATGCGCAGCATGTCGGTGTCCTGGATCCGGATCTCTGGGTGTAGCCGTGGAGTCGAACTGGAGGGGCCGCAGTACCCGCGGGACAACAAAAGGCGCCGCGACCCGTCCTTTCGACGAGCCGCGGCGCGGAAGGGGTCTGAGCAGCTTCTAGCCGCCGTGCACCTCCACCCGCACAGCACCCGTCGAGGGCCTGTGATTCGTATGGTGCGGGTGGTGTCGGCGATTCATGCTCATGCGGAAAGAAGGCGGTCTCCGATTGGAGCGTCAAGAGCGAGCCGCGGGGCGATCCGAGTCCCAGTCTGGCGAACCGCCACGACGGAGCCTAGCGTCGGAAGACCCTGCTCAGGAGGCCACGTGGACTACCCCACCCTCGACCGCCTGCTCGAAGACGTCGCAGAACTCGTCGTGAATCGGAATCAGGTCCTACCGGTCCGAGTCGGGAGACGGGCCCGGGACCTGAGGACGAAGCTCACTCCCAAAGGGTACAACCGGTTCGCGGAGACGGCCGGTCGCGCCTTCAGCAGACACAAGGGTCGGAAACACAAGACCGCCGGGATAGGAGCGGGTGCCGGCGCCAGCCAGGCGATGGCGGCGATGGGCGTCGTCTCGGTGGCCGCGACGCCGGCCTGGATCCCGATCACGGCTGGGGCGGTCGTCGCGGGGATGGCCTTCGCCGCGAAGCAGGTCCGGGAGCAGCAGCGGATCCGGAAGGGCGCAGAGACGCGCAAGATCGTCTCGGACGCGGCGGCCTCGACGCGAGGCGCGATCAGCGACAGTACGCCGGCCACGGCACTGGTGGGCGGGAACAAGTTCGGGGTGTCGTACTCGGACTCCGAGGGCAGGCTCGGTCTCTCGGGGGCGAACGACAATCCGGAGACGCGCCGGAAGGTCACCGACGCAGCTCGGTACTTCCTCGAGCACGGTGGCCTGGAGAGGCTGACCCAGGATCTCATCGCGACCGAGGAAGCCTTCGGTGAGTTCGAGAAGACGCATCGGGCGGGGGGGCAGCCCAACTGCGTTGGCTCGATTCGGTATGCGGAGTCCTTCTACCGCTTCCAGCGCCGCCTTCGAGCCGTGGTGAAGAACGGCGGCATCCTCGAGCAGCTGGAGTACCTGTACTCCGAGATGGCTCGGGTGACGGAGGCTTCGACCTCCTCCGCCAAGGATCAGGTCTGGAGAACGGCCTCCTCCCTGGTGGCGACCGCGTCGACGATCCAGGGGACCGAGTACCGCAAGACGCTGGAGTTCTTCGGCGCGGACGGATCGGCCGTCTTCTGGGGAGACGACTGGCTCGAGAAGAACCGAGGGTCTCTTCGGATCGGTGTTTCGCTGCCGGACCCGGACTTCTGGAAGGCGATGCTCGACCGGGCCTACGCCGAGAGCCCCTTCGTCGCGGAGCGGCGGGTGAAGATCGAGCGATTCCTGGGCACGATCGAAACGGGGGGGGCGACGTCGTGGAGAACGGACGGGATGCTCTACGACGATACGATGGAGCTGGTCGCGGCGGTGATTGCGAAGGCGAAGAAGGACGCCCACTCGAAGTTCATGGGCTTTGCGCACCGCCTGAAGCGAGGGAGCGAAGACGTCGCACTGCAGGTTACGAAGCAGGCGATCAGCGGAACGCTGAAGGGAGTGGGAGGAGCGGTTACGGGCGGGCTCTCCGCGAAGGCCGCTGAAGGTGCGAGCAGAGACATCGCCGCCACCGCAGGTGCGTCGCTCGTGGCGAGCGTGCTCGTCGAGGCGATCGCTGCTTCGCTCAATGACAAGCTCAACAAGAGGAACCTGCTGGGAGCCACCTCCACCGCCGCCTCACTGAATGCGCTGCGCGGCCTCGTAGGCGCTCGGATTGGACTCACCTACACCCACTTCACTCGCGTGCTCGAACGCCTCGAGACGATCCAGGCCGAGACGAGCGGTGGGTTTCGACTCGAGCAGCTGTACACGGAGGTCCGGGCGATCTACCTGCACATGTACAGTCAGGCCTCGATGCTGGAGGGCCTGAGCTATCTGCACTGGTACCGGAACCTCGCGATTCAACGGCTCCTGGTCTGGGATCTGCCGACTTCGACCTGGTACGGCGAGATGCGGACGCGGATCTCCGCACAGCTTCGGGGCAGCAGCTGTGCGGACTGCGGGACCTGCTACAAGGAGGTTGGAGGGGAGCCTGTGAGCCCCCTCAAGATCGACTGAGCGGAGTCTTGCTCGACCGGGCTCCCCCCTTGTCGAGATGACCGGAACGCGGCTCGCTCGCCGGGGTCTGACCCGGACTATGGACGATGTCATCCGCATCCGCGGCGCGCGGCAGCACAACCTGAAGGACATCGACGTGGATCTCCCGCGTCGCGCCTTCACGGTGATCACCGGACCCTCCGGATCCGGGAAGTCCTCGCTCGCCCTCGACACCCTCTTCGCCGAAGGTCAGCGGCGCTACGTCGAGTCGCTCTCGACGTACGCGAAGCAGTTCCTCGACCGGATGGAGAAACCGGACGTGGACGCGGTCGAGGGGATCGCCCCGGCCGTCGCGATCGAGCAGAAGAACCCGACCAAGTCGTCGCGCTCGACCGTCGGCACCTCGACCGAGGTCTATGACTACCTCCGTCTGCTCTGGGCGCGCGTCGGGCACACGCACTGCCCGATCTGCGACCGCCACGTCGAGCCGGACACGGTGAGCGCCACCGTCGACCGCATCCTCGCGCTCGACCCCGGCACCCGCTTCATGGTCACCTTCCCCCTCGCGATGAGCGACCGGGTGACCAACGCCGTCGTCGTGGAGAATCTGCGGGCGCTGGGCTTCCTGCGCGTCCTCGTCGACGGGGAGCGCGTCGACCTCGGCGGAGAGGGCGAGGTGGAGGCCGACCTGACCGCGGCGGACGACCTCCTGGTGATCGTCGACCGCCTGGCGGTCCCGAAGGAGGGGGCCGAGGGCGACGCCCGCCAGGAGCTCCGCGAGCGTCTCGCCGACTCGGTGCACACCGCCTTCTCGGAGGGGGAGGGCGAGTGCCTCGTCGTCCTGCCCGCGCGGGACGGACCGGAGGAGCGGCTCGCCTTCACGGAGCACTTCCGCTGCCCGGACCACCCGGAGGTGAAGTTCGTGGAGCCGACGCCACAGCTCTTCTCCTTCAACAACCCCTTCGGCTCCTGCCCGACCTGCACCGGCTTCGGGGCGAACCTCGAGTACTCCCTCGACCTCATCGTCCCTGATCCAACGAAGTCGATCGACGGGGGCGCGGTCGATCCGTGGACGAAGCCGCGCTACCACAAGGAGCGGGACAAGCTCCGCGCGTACACCCTCGACGAGGGGCAGTCGCTCTACACCCCGTGGCAGGAGCTCCCGGAGGACTTCCGTGAGCGGGTGATCCGCGGAACGGGGAAGAAGAGCCGGGCGAAGGACGCCCCGAACCACTTCCAGGGGGTCATCCCCTTCCTCGTCTCGCGCGAGTCGAAGCGGTACAAGCAGTACATCCGCGTCTTTCTGCGGCAGTATCAGGCGCCGGTCCCCTGCCGCGAGTGCGGCGGATCGCGGATCCGGAAGGAGGGGCTCTGGGTGAAGGTCGGCGGGGCGAGCATCGCGGAGGTGTCGCGCATCCCGCTCGAGGAGCTGCGCGGGTGGCTCGACGCCCTCGAACTCTCCGAGATGGAGACCGCGATTGCCGAGACGATCCTCCGCGAACTCGCGGCCCGGGTCTCCTTCCTGGACGACGTCGGCCTCGGCTACCTGACGCTCGAGCGACAGACCCGGACCCTCTCCGGCGGGGAGGCGCAGCGGATCAACCTGGCGAACTCGCTCGGGGCCTCGCTGGTCGACACCCTGTACGTCCTCGACGAGCCCTCGGTCGGACTCCATCCCCGGGACACCGACGCCCTCCTCGACCTGCTGACCCGCCTGCGGTCGGCCGGGAACACGGTCGTGGTCGTCGAGCACGACACGGCCGCCATCGAGGCGGCGGACCACGTCATCGAGCTCGGCCCGAAGTCGGGAGAGCAGGGCGGACAACTCGTCTTCGAGGGGTCGCCGACGGCGCTGCGCGGGGCGGACACTTCGACGGGACGCTTCATCTCCGGGCGTTCGCCGATTGCGGTCCCCGAGAATCGACGCCCGGTTCACGGCCCGGCTCTGGAGCTCGACGGGGCGACGCTGCACAACGTCGTCGACGCCAACGTCCGCATCCCCCTCGGGACGCTCAGCGTCGTCACCGGCGTCTCCGGCTCGGGGAAGTCGACGCTCGTGCACGACGTCCTCTACCGCGCCCTCGAACGGACCTTCGGCGGGGGGGAGACCTCGGCGAAGGAGCACCTGGGGGAGGAGGTCGGCGCCTATCGCGAGCTGCGCGGGGCGAGCCGGATCCAGGACGTCGTCCTCGTCGACCAGTCGCCGATCGGGCGGACGCCGCGCTCGAACCCCGTCACCTACCTGAAGGCGTGGGGGGAGATTCGGCGGATCTTCTCGACGCAGCCGCTCGCGATCCAGCGCCGCTACAAGCCCGGGACCTTCTCCTTCAACACCGACGGCGGGCGCTGCCCCGAGTGCCGGGGGGCGGGGCACGTGGAGATCGAGATGGTCTTCATGGCAGACGTCTACGTGACCTGCGAGTACTGCCGCGGGACCCGCTTCAAGAGCGAGGTCCTCGACGTCACGGTGCGCGGGAAGACGATCGCCGATGTCCTCGAGATGACGATCGACGAGGCGATCCGCTTCTTCGTGAAGGAGTCGAAGCTCGGCCAGCTTCTCTGGCACCTGCAGCAGGTCGGGCTCGGCTACCTGCGCCTCGGTCAGCCGGCGCCGACGCTCTCCGGCGGGGAGGCGCAGCGGCTCAAGATCGCGCGCGAGCTCTCCGGGGCCGCGGGGAAGAAGGGGAAGAAGCTCTACCTCCTGGACGAGCCGACGACCGGTCTCTCCGGGGAGGATGTGAAGAAGCTCCTGCGCGTCGTGCAGAAGCTCGTCGACGCGGGGAACACCTGCCTCGTGATCGAGCACAACCTCGACCTGATCAAGACGGCGGACTGGGTCGTCGAGATGGGCCCCGAGGCGGGGGTGCGCGGCGGGCAGGTCGTAGGGATGGGGACGCCGGAGGAGATCGCCGAGATTCCGGGGAGCTGGACGGGGAAGTACCTGCGGGAGGTGCTGGAGGGGGTGGGGGCCTAGAGGTCGCGAGGCGGGATCCGCGCGGGGG